>NZKG01000021.1 GCA_002692105.1 Marinoscillum sp.
CAAGCCACTAAATATTTTCCTTTATGGTATTTATAATATTTAATTATTCCTCTAATTGGATTTCTATTTATATGGACATCTAGTGGTGACATAAATATAGAAATCATAATTTTTTTCTCATTAAAATATTCATCTTCATATACTTCACCTATGTGTACAACCTTACCATTGGCGGGGGAAATAATTTTGTTTTCTCCAAGGTTTTTATTGATAGCAGGACTTCTAAAAAACTGAAGGAAAAATAAGAATCCGATAACTATTAAAAATATAATTGTAATTTTTATCCACTGAGGGATGTTCAACATTAATATTACCAGATTAACTGAAAAACCTAAAATAAATAATACGAATAAAAACTTATATCCCTCTTTATGNATTCTGACCATTTTTTTGAAACGTAAATGACCCGTCTCTATACTTATAAGTTCTAGAAACTTTATCTATTGCCGCAATATATGCTGCTGTTCTTAANGATACNTTGTATTTCTTTGAAATAGAAAAAACATTATTAAAAGATTGTTTTATAATTGAATCACTCCTTCTATAAACTCTATTTTTTGTCCATTTAAAGCCTAATCTATTTTGAACCCACTCAAAATATGATACAATAACACCACCAGCATTAGCTAGAATATCGGGTACTGCTACAATGCCTTTTTCTTCAATTATTGAGTCAGCTTCATGAGACGTGGGGCCGTTAGCACCTTCTACAATTACTTTAGCTTTAATTGAGTTTACGTTTTTTTCAGTTATAGCATTTTCCAGTGCAGCTGGAATTAAAACATCTACATCCAGGCTTAAAAGTTCTTCATTTGATATCTTAGTGGCTTCTTTAAAACCCTCAAGCGTTCCTTTATTCTCATTTCTATATTGGATAGCTTTTCCAATATCTATTCCTTTATCATCATAATACCCCCCAGAAATATCAGAAATTGCTACAACATTACAACCTCTTTCTTTCAACAGAAGAGCTGCCCATGACCCGACATTACCAAAACCTTGTATGGCAACTTTAGCATTAAAAGGGTTTATTTTGTTTTTAGTTAAGGCAGACAGAGTAGATACCATTACACCTCTACCTGTTGCCTCAATTCTTCCTGCAGAACCACCTAAAATTATTGGCTTGCCTGTAACAACCGCGTTGACCGTAACACCTCTTGCCCTTGAATATTCATCCATTAACCATGCCATCTGCTCTGGGCCCGTGCCAACATCAGGAGCAGGTATATCTTTGTCTGGACCAAAAATATCATGCATTGACTGTGTATATGCACGTGTTAATCTCTCTAGCTCTGATAAACTCATTTTTTTTGGATCACAACAAATTCCTCCCTTAGCACCACCATAAGGAATATCTACAACTGCACATTTCCATGTCATCCAAGCTGCAAGTGCTGTAACTTCATTTAAATTAACAGAGGCATCGTATCTAAGGCCTCCTTTTGAGGGGCCCAATATATTAGAGTGAATAACTCTATACCCTTCGAAAACTTTGATTTTACCATCATCCATTGAAATTGGAAGGGAAACTATTACTTTCTTAACCGAAGACTTCAAAACATTATAGACTTCTTCGTCTAATTTTAGATATTCTGCCGCCACATGGAACCTCTTCATCATTGATTCAAGAGGGTCTTTATCGTGCAGGATAGGAGCTGGTTCTTTATAACTCATATCATTAGTTGGGTTTACTTATGTAAATTTACAATTTTAAGTTATCTGAGACATTATTTTAAGATAAAAATATACGTAAGGGACAACAAAGAAAAAACTGTCAAACCTATCTAGAAATCCGCCGTGACCTGGAAGTTTATTTCCACTATCCTTCAAGTTAAAGTTTCTTTTAATTAATGATTCAAATAGGTCACCAAATATACCCGATACCAATACCACAACAGAAAATAACCCCCAAAATAAGAATGAATAAATACCAAAAAATATATGAAGAAGGTAGGCTATTAATAAATTAACAAAAAATCCAGAAAGAACACCTTCCCAGGTTTTCATCGGAGAAACAGAATAAAATAATTTAGTTTTTCCAAATAAAGAGCCACCAATATATGCAGCACTTTCACTTGCCCATAAAAAAATAAAAGTTGATAATAAAAAAATTGAATTATAAACTCCATCCTCAAATACTATAAAGTTCATTAATGAGAGAGGCAGAGAAATATATAATATTCCAAAAAATGTTACAGAAACATTTTTAATTGCATCCATATTTTTGGAACTGTATAATGCTGAAAGGCAAACTACCGGAAGTATAGGAATCAAAAGAAAATGAATGCCCCATAACTCGCCCTTACTTGAATAAAAATAAATGGTAATAAAAATTAGTACCGACAAAAAAACGCCTAAAATGTCGTTAGGCCTGTAATTATTTTCTTTTAAAATTCTGTAATACTCTCTAGAGGACAAAAAAATTATAACTACGAAAGCTAAAAGATAGGATAACTCGTGGAAGGTTGAAAAAATCAATAATGAGCCTCCAAATAAGGCTGTCAGAAACCTATACTTTAAATTGGTTTTATCCACTTTTCTTAAATTCAGTTATGATGGAATCAGCCTTAATATAATTTTTTTCGGATACTAAAACCTCAAAATATCCAAAATTGTTATATGATGAATCTATTTTATCTAGTGGTATACACGTTATTTCATTATTTTCAAGAAGAGACAAGATTTGATATGCCTCTATTCTATTTTTAGTTTTATATAAACTAACCCAATTTAATTTCTCTTTCATTGATAAGTTTTTTTCTTACAAAATAAAGTGTTATTAAAAATAATGATAAAGACAACAATATAACTCCAATGGGCAAATCTGGTGGGTCGTTAACACCAAGCAAATATTCTTCTCCAAAAAATCCAAGCTGAGCAAAGTACCATATAGAAAGACTAAAAAAATTATTGAAAAAGTGTGCTGCAACAGCATAAAAAATACTTCCAGACCAATAAAAAAGATAACCAAATAATACCCCCATAAAAAGTCTAGGAAAAAAGCCATAGAACTGCATATGTATTGCACTAAAAATAAGGGCACTTAACCATATAGCCAAATGATGATTCTTTGAAATCAAATTGATGTTTTTTTGTATAATACCCCTAAACAAAAACTCTTCAAAAAAACCGGGAATTAAAGCTATTGCTATTACACCAATTAGATATTCCGAGAAACTTTCAAAGGAGACTAAATAAATTGTAAGTTTTTCAAGCTGTGATTCTTTTAGTTTTGCCCAAGACTCAAAAGAACTTAAGAACTCAGGAAAAACTATGGATTTATTCCAAACAACAACAGGTGAGTCTACTATAACAAATAGAAAAGTCAATAAAAACACAAAAACTAATGAGACCAACGATACTTTATTAAAGTTCATATTATAATTTTTATTATATCTGATAGCAAAATATGGAAGCCCCAATAAAACTAATGCCAAAGAGTTTGAAAGTAACATTGCCTTTCTATCAAAAATTTCAAAAGGGATATCAGTATCTACCTCAATCACTGCTGAAGACAAGAACATTAAAATAATTGGTATTGACCATAAAGAGATATATAATAATTCGTTTAAGTGTTTGTTCATAATTGATTTTCTTTACTAACAAATTTAAATTAAAAAATGTCATTTTATGAAAATTGACAATATAGAGCTCGGTGAATTTCCTTTATTACTTGCCCCAATGGAAGATGTTAGTGACCCTCCTTTCAGAGCTGTTTGCAAACAGAACGGAGCAGATCTAATGTTCACAGAGTTTATATCATCTGAAGGTCTAATACGAGATGCTGAAAAAAGTGTACAGAAACTTGATATATATGATGATGAGAGGCCTATTGGGATTCAGATATTTGGTGATAAAATTGATTCGATGAGGCTAGCAGCAGAAATATCTGAAAAAGCCAAACCAGAAATTTTAGACATCAACTATGGCTGCCCAGTAAAAAAAGTAGCATGTAGAGGAGCTGGAGCTGGAATATTGCTTGATCTTGATAAGATGCAGAAGATGACTGCCGAAATTGTTAAACAGGTTAACATTCCTGTAACAGTAAAAACCAGATTGGGGTGGGATGAAAATAATATTAAAATAATGGAAGTTGCAGAGCGACTTCAAGATGTTGGCATAAAAGCTCTCTCAATTCATGGAAGGACAAGAAAACAGATGTATAAGGGTGTAGCTAACTGGGATTACATTGCAGAGGTTAAAAATAATCCAAAAATAAATATTCCAATTTTTGGTAATGGAGATATTGATTCTCCAGAAAAAGCTGTTGAATATAAAAAAAAGTATGGGGTTGATGGGATAATGATAGGGAGAGCAGCTATAGGTAATCCTTGGATCTTTGATGAGATAAAATATTATCTAAAGCATAACAAAAGAAAGAGCCATCCTTCAATAGATGAGAGGATTCTAGCTGTTAAAAAACACCTTGATTTTTCAATAAAATGGAAAGGAGAAAAACTTGGGCTGGTAGAGATGAGGAGACATTATAACAATTACTTTAAAGGTATAGAAAACTTCAAAGAATATAGAATGAAATTAGTCCTCAGTGAAAATATAAACTCATCCTTAGAAACTTTGGATGAAATATCTAGTATCTATAATACAAAAAGAGAGACTAGTATAATATGATCCAAAATAAAAATATTTACGCCTGGGGTTTACTTATTCTTTTAAGTTTAATATGGGGCAGCTCACCTATATTAATCAAAAAGTCATTAGTATCTCTGGGGCCATTTGAAATTGGTGCATTAAGGCTATCATTTGCTGCTATTGTTCTCATACCCTTTCTTTCTAAAAACTTTAAAGAAGTTAAAAGAAAAGATATACCGGTATTATTTATCTCTGGAATCGTAGGTAATGTAATTCCTTATTTTTTATATCCTATAGCTCAGACAAATATTGACAGCGGTACCTCTGGTGTTTTAACTTCTCTAACTCCATTTTTTGCATTACTAATTGGAGTTATGTTTTATAAACTAAAAGCAACAAAAAATAATATTATAGGATTAACCATAGGGTTTTCAGGTACAGCAGCATTAATACTTTTTTCGAACAGCACAAGTAATAGCCAGGCAAATCTCTACGGCCTCTTTGTTGTATTAGCTACTGTGCTTTATGGCATTAACCTAAATCTCGTTAAGTACCATTTGAATCATTTAAAACCCGTAACTATTACCAGCTTTTCTATTGTGTTAATATTACCAATTACATTATATGTACTGTTTTTCTCTACTCCCTTTATAGAACATATTCAAAGCTTTAGTGATTACAAAAATGAATTTATTTATGTCTTTGTTTTAGGAATATTAAGCACATCAGTCGCNACCTTAATATTTTATAATTTGATTAAGATAAAAGATACAGTATTTGCTTCAACAGTAACATACCTGATGCCTATAGTAGCAGTTGTTATAGGGCTGCTGGATGGAGAAGTGGTAAACTTTTACCAGTTAAGTGGTATGGGATTGATAATTTGTGGAGTATATATAAATAGTAGAAAAAAATAACTACTAAATTGCCTCTCTCTCAAGCAAAGATTTTGTAAGCCTAATACCTTCTTCTTCGCTATAATTTGAACCTTCATACTCAATTGATATGTAGCCTCTATAGTCTGAATTCTTTATNATATTTACCATTCTTGAAAAATCCGTTTCAATGCAGTTNCCATCTGAATCAAAATCGTTACTCTTAGCGCTTACACTCAACGCGTAGGGTAATAGTTCCTCAACACCTAGGTATCTATCATATTCTTCAGCACACCCAGATGTTGTTGCGCCCCAATCTGATAAATCTTTGGGTGTACTTCGAATACAGAAGTTTCCAAAGTCAGGGAGTGTACCAACATTCTTTAACCCAGCATTTTTAATTACTTCCACTAGCCATTTAGCATTAGATGAATAGCCACCATGATTTTCAACAATAACATTAATATCATAGTCAACAGAAAATTCTCCTAGAGCAGCTAACGATTCAGATGCATTTTTAGAAACTTCTTGCTCAGATCCATCACCTGCAGCGTTAACCCTGATATGTGAACACCCAAGAAATTTAGCGGCCTCTATCCATTTCTTGTGATTATTAATAGCTTTATTCCTCTTTCTATTATTTGTATCTCCTAAGTTACCTTCAGAATCAATCATAATTAAGTTATTGACAATACCATTATCATTAGATATGTTTAACATTTCGCTTAGATATTTTTTGTCCTTTGCCTTATTTATAAAAAATTGATTTACATATTCTACTATACCAATATCAAATTTCTCTCTAGCTATTCTTGCAAAATCAAGGTTATCAATCTTACCTGACTTTAAAGATTTATTTAGTGACCATTGTGCTAGTCCAATCTCAAAAAAAGGATCTTGTTTATGGTAGGCAATGATAGGATTTGAAACTACACTTCCCGCTAATATAGATTTAATTACGAAATCTCTCCTTTTCATATACTTAATTTAAAAAAAATTATTCATAGACGCTACTAAATAGTATACCTTTGTAATCTAGCTCTCCAGCATTTATTTCTATAGGTAAAATATTCTCCTCGGGAGGTAGTGGGCAGGTGGTAAAAGTTGAAAAAACACAAGGGGGATTGTACGCCATATTAAAATCGATTGTCATCTTATTTTTAGAGTCTGGTGGATATAAATATAAAAACCTTCCCCCTCCGTAAGTAGATTTTCCATTTGTTCTGTCTCCAAAAGCAATAAAGTATCTACCCGAGGATGAAACTGTAGGCTCAAAAGAATATTCTATTCCTTCATAATTAAAATGTATTTTCCCAGGAACCGTATCGTAGTAGCTACCACCCTGAAAATTTGGAATCTTAGCTTTCTTTGGATTATCAAATGGTTTAAATGTGGCATTAACTATCCATCTCTTTTTGTAATTGAAGTGATTAATTTCCAAACTACTTTTTAACATTGGATGATTAAAGTTTCTCAGCCTTATTCCTATAACCCCGGAGTCAACATGGACAAACCATCTAAAGGAACCCCTATCAAAAAAGTTGAGGTCATTAAAGTAGTTGTAAGATATCTCTGTAATTAATTTATTTTCAAATAATACAGGCACAGAATATTCAAATGTAATTATAGAATCATTGACAGAAAACTTAGCAAAATTATCAGGAAAAACATTTGGCATTAACATATCATTTCCTCTGGCAGAACCCATTGAGTGTTGTCCGTCTTCAATTTGATAGAGACCAGCTAAATTAAGGAAACCATCCTCGGCATATAAGGCATTTTTTCTTCTTAACTTCCAATCCTCATAATACTGAGGGTTTGATGTATCAGAGCAGGATAAAAAAGTTAAAAAAAATATTAAAAATCTTAATTTCATTATATTTATAAAGTTAACATTTTTAAAAAAATGATGAAAATCATCCTTCTACTCTTTATTAATTTTTTAATAAATATAACTTCTGACAACTTTTATAAAAAAAATGATAAAATATCATTACTTGTATTCTATGAGACTCAAGGATTTGTTCACGAAGAAGCTATCCGTGAAGGAAAGATAATGATGTCAAAAATAGGAAATCAAAAAAACTATAATATAATTTTTGCAGACAACTCAGACCTATTTGACGGGACATATTTGGATAAAGTAGACGTCATAATTTTTCTTTGCACAACACTGGACGTATTAGATGAAAAAGAAGAAAAAGCAATGAAAAAGTTTATCAGAAATGGTGGTGGATTTATTGGTATTCATTCAGCTACAGACACAGAATATGAGTGGGAGTGGTATGGGAAATTAGTTGGAGCGTACTTTATGAACCATCCTGATATTCAGAAAGCAACAATAATAACAGAAAAAGAAAGTCACTTTTTAACAGATCACCTTAAGGATAGTTGGAGCATAAAAGATGAGTGGTATAACTTCAAAGATTTCAATCCAGATATAAATGTTTTATTAAGTCTAGATGAAACTAGTTATGAGGGAGGAGAAAATGGTGAGTATCATCCTATTTCTTGGTATCATGAGTTTGATGGTGGAAGGTCCTTCTACACTGGTCTAGGGCATGTTGGTGAAACCTATAATGACCCTAGGTTTGTTAAAATGATAAATAAGGCAATTTTATATACATCTGGTTTAGTTACTAAATAAACTTTTTGACTTATTGCTACTATCAAAAACCCTAAAAGCAACTACTTCTGCTTCAGCGGTTATGTTATTATTACTTTCAACATAACATTTAATTAGAACTTTTTTTGGAGTATAACTTCTAACAACTGCTCGTAACTTAACTTCTTTGTTTGGTGTAGGTTTTATAAACCTAACCTTAATAGTACCAGTTGCATATCTATATTCTGGTTTTGAATTCAATTCTCGTTTCTCGGTTTTGTATGCAAATGCCATAGCAGTGCCCATTGTGTGACAATCTATTATAGTTGTAATTATACCCCCATTCATAATTCCTTTCCAACCCTGATGGCGCGTTTGTGGTTTCCAGAAACAAATTGAATCATCGCCATCCCAATAACTCTTAACATGCAAGCCGTCTTTTGTATCTCTTCCACAACCAAAACAAACATTACCTGGCATATTATTCTGAAAAATCTTTGGTGAATCTTTTGATAACATTCTATCTTAAATAATATTAGTAATTATGATTAAAACAATTGATCTAAATTTTCAAGGTATAAAATCAACAGTTGCATGTTTTCTCTTAAAGATAAACAAAGAACTTGCATTAATTGAATGTGGACCAGAAAGCTGCCTTAAACATCTAAAAAATGAAATCAAAAAAAATGGGGAAGATGTCAGAAATATAAAACATGTTTTTCTTACACATATTCATCTTGATCACGCAGGAGCTGCGTGGTGGTTTGCAAAGAACGGAGCAAATATTTACGTTCACCCCTTTGGTGAAAGACACTTAGTTAATCCTGAGAAATTAATTTCTTCAGCTGAAATCATTTATGGAAATAATATGAAAAGACTTTGGGGTGATATCAAGGCTATCAATGAAAATAAAGTAATACCAGTAAAAGATAAAGAAAGAATAAAAATTAATGACANGGAAATAAAAGCTCTACATACGCCCGGACATGCAAAACATCATATTTCATGGGTTATTGGTGACTCTATATTTACAGGAGATGTGGTGGGAGCTAAAATAAATAATGGTCCCCTAGTGCCAGCTTGTCCACCTCCAGATATTAATATTAAAGAGTGGGNAAAGAGTTTAGAGATAATTAAAAAAGAAAATCCAAANTACCTGTACTTTACTCACTTTGGTAAATTTTCTTATAATGAACGTGAAGTGGTGGACCTTCAAAATACTTTAAAAGAGTGGTTGATCTGGGTGAAAAAAAATGAAGATATCGGAGAACCTATTTTGATAGAAAAGTTTGAAAGCTATATCAATAAAAGTTTAAAAAATAAACTAATAGACGACGAAACAATTGAGCAGTATTATATAGCAAATCCACCATATATGAGTATTTTAGGATTGAAAAGGGTTTTAATGAAAAATAAATATGATAAAACTTAATACAATAAAAGAAAAAGAAATAGTACCAGGTTTTTTTGGAAAATTTTGTCATGGTGAAAACGTGACTTTGGCTTTCTGGGAAGTAAAGAAAGGATCCTCTATACCTACCCATAACCATATTCATGAACAAATTCTATTTGTTCAAAGTGGAAGGTTTGAACTTACCTTAGGGGATAAAAAAATTACAGTCAAAAAAAACGAATTAGTTGTTATACCATCTAATAAAAATCACTCTGGAGTTGCGGTATCTGACTGTAAGTTAATTGATGTTTTTACACCGAAAAGAGAAGAGTATTATAATCAATAAATGGAAATATTAAACGAAGATTTCAAAAAGCTGGTATATCAGGCTACCGATATGATTACAGACTGGTATGATAAAAAGATTAGGGGTTCAAAAATATATAATAATAAAAGTCCTGCTGAAATTAGAGAAACATTTAAAATTAAGAGTAAAAATAAAGGCACTAGTCCCTCTGAAGTAATTAAAAAACTTGAAAAAAATTTAATAGAAGCATCGAATTTTAATCCAAGCCCAAACTATTATGGTTATATAACTGGTGGTGGTAATCAAATAGGAATAATTGCTGAATACATTAAGGCTGCACTAAATCAGAACAACCTCAAATGGCACAGCGCTCCAGCAAATAGTGAAATAGAAAAAATTGTTATTGAATGGATATCAGAGTTTATTGGATATAATAAAAAATGTGGAGGGGTCTTGGTTAGTGGTGGTTCTGTAGCAAACCTTATGAATATAGCTGTAATGAGGAAAGTCAAAGGTGGTAAAAAGATCAAAGAAAAAGGAATTTATAATGAAGAAGTAATGAGGGTCTATGTATCTGAAGAGGGGCATTCAAGCATTGACAAAGCTATGGATATACTTGGTCTTGGATCTGAAAATTTGATCAAAATTAAAAAAGACAAAAACTTTAAGATTCAGATTAATGAATTAGAGAAACAAATTAACCTCGACATAAAATCTGGATTTAAGCCAATAGGAGTAATAGGAATAGCTGGCACAACAAATACTGGCAGTGTTGACCCTATGGATAAAATATTAAAGATTTGTAAAAAATTTGATTTATGGTTTATGGTAGATGCTGCGTATGGCGGTCCTGCAGCAGGACTCAAAGAATATAAAAATTTATTCAAAGGAATGGAAAAAGCAGACTCTATTCTTCTTAACCCACATAAGTGGATGTTCGTCCCATTTGAAGTGGCGTGTGTTCTTGTTAAAAATCAACAGCAACTAAAAAATACATTTTCTCTTATCCCAGATTATTTGATGGGAGGTGCGGATATTGAAGAGCGGGAGGACCTAATGAACTATAGTATCCAATTATCAAAAGATTTTAAAGCCTTAAAGGTATGGATGACAATTGAAGTTTTTGGACATTCAACAATTTCAAAAGCTATTAAAAATGATATCGAAATGGCATTATATGCATATGAAAAAATTAAAAATAATAAATTATTCAAACCTTTACATAAACCTGAATTATCTATTTTTTGTTTTAAGTATATAAGTAAATTAGATAATATTTCAGATGATTTATTAAATAAAAAAATAATTGAGGAGATTGAAAAAGATGGTAGAATATTTTTATCAGGAACGAAAATAAATAATGAGAATGTATTGAGAATAAACTGTATAAATCACAGAAGAAAGAGAGAAGATATAGATTTCCTTATAAAAGTTTTAGAAGAGTTAGGGTCAAAAGCTGAGAAGGAGTTGTCTAACTTATCCCTCAAGAATTTTTAAATATTTTTCTTTAACATACTCAAAAGCAGTTCTATGACTTACAAGAATTGGCTCTCCGTCTGGAAGGTCATTCTGTTTGTAAGGATCAACTTGCCTTCCATTCCTCCAAAACCTAAAACAAACATGTGGGCCAGTAGCAAGACCAGTAGATCCTACATACCCAATAACTTCACCCTGCTTTATATTTTTACCTGGCTTAATACCTTTAGCAAATTTAGACATGTGTAAGTACTGAGTTGAGTAAATATTATTATGTTTTACCTTAACAAAATAACCGTTATTTCTCCCGTACCGGGCCTCAACTACTTTTCCATCTGCAACAGACATAATTGGCGTTCCTCTGGGGGCTGCATAATCTGTACCTAAATGATCTCTATAGCGCCTTAGAACTGGATGAAATCTTTTTTTTTGGTATCTTGATGATATCCTGTAGAAACTTAAGGGTGACCTAAGAAAAGTTTTTCTTAAGCTTTTACCAAACTCATCAAAATAATCATTGCCTAATCCTTGGTTATATGAGAAGGCGTAAAAATCTTTTTCATTATGTGTAAACCTTGCGGCCTTCACATTGCTAATTCCAACAACAACACTATCAATTATTTCTTCTGTGTAAAGAATTTCATAATTATCACCGGGATTAATTCTAAAAAAATCAATCTGCCAGGCAAAAATATCAACCATTTTATTCACGAGTTCAATGGGATATTTAAGATCATCAAAACTTAGGTACAGACTCGAGTTTATTTTACCTTCAATTTTCTTTTCATTATAGGTTATCTTTCTTTTTATAATTCCAGCCTCAACGCTTTCATCAAGTGAACAAACTAAAAAATCGTAAACACTTGTCTCATAAACAAAGTAGGTTGGTTTTGGGTTGTTATGTTTATAAAAAAGTGTGAAGAAGTTTCCATTTTTGAGTTTTTTTAAATTAAAAAAAGGCTTGATTGATTGACTTGCATCATAAATCTTCTTATTTGATAATCCGCGTCTTGATAAAATATCTGAAAAGTTTTGACCCCATTTAATTTTATGGGTTTCATACCTAAAAGAATCTAAATTTATACCGAATTTAAATTCGGGAACATGCACTTTTTGTTCTTTATAATTTTGTGATAAAGGAAGGGTAGATTTTTTTTGAGAACAGGAGATCAGAATCAAAAAAAAGAAAAAAAATATTTCAATTCTCATAAAATGCATTAATACCTTTTTTTAAATTATCAATATATTTTTCAGTGTTTAATTCATAGCCCCATGGCGGAGAAATTATTTGATCTGAAAAGGGATTTATAACAACATAATAAGGCTGTGCGTTATTCTGAAAACGGGATATTTGAAAATCAGAGTTTTGCCTGCCAATAGACTTTTTAACCTTACCATCATAACTTGACACATACCAATTTTCTTCAGAAAGGGCGGTTTTATCATCAACATAAAGTGAAATTAAAACATAGTCATTATTTAATATGTCTCT
>NZKG01000022.1 GCA_002692105.1 Marinoscillum sp.
TTCAACTGTTCCTATTTTGTCTTCCATTCCTATAGCTTCTGCAGCATGAAGAGTAGCAGATCTAATTACTTCCATTGGATGAAATCCAGCTTCTCTTAATAATTCTAATTCCTGAACAAATCCAAAACCATATAAGTTATACATATAACCTGAATCTGAACCCGCTGTTACTCTACCTCCTCTATTTTTATACTCATTAATAAATGTCATCCACAATTTATAGTTTTCTTTCCATACTGTTTCCATTTCAGATCCCCAGTCGTAGTAAGCTGCAGCGTGTGATTCTCTTGATGGCAAGAAAAATTTTAGAAGTTGGGGTCTTGTGTAGTCCTTATGCCATGGTAGACTACTTCCTCTCTGCACATCTCTAAAGATGCTGTAAGGAACAAATGTAACATCAATGGTAAAATCTAATGAAATTAACTCATTCATGACATCATTCCATTTTTTTGAGTATGGCTCTGCAGCTTGTCTCCATAATTTACCTGCTTCTTCAAATCTATTTCCTTCGTTCATGTAGTTATAGTCTAGTGGATAGTTTTGAACTGTTTTATCTTCAAACAACGCCTCTGGTAACCCGTACCAGTGTTCCATTGTTGTCAACCCATTTCTTGCAGTTTCAAGGACATTCATTCTTGCTACGTCCATTTGAGCGTGATGACAGGCAGACCTTAACCCTATTCTTTTATTTTCTTGAAGAGCTGCTTTAAAAATATCAGGCCTGGAACCAAAAAATTTTATACCGTCTGCACCTCTTTCAGCATTTTTTTTTACCCAATCAACAGCCTCACCTGGAGAACTTATCTTATTTTTTGAACCTTGACCAAAACTGGTATAAGCTAAAATTCTGGGTGCAGTAATACTATTTTTAAAACTTTTGTTTTTTTGATCAAGGACCCAATCTAAACCTTGTCCACATGATGGATCTCTTACAGTCGTAATGCCATGTGCCATCCAAAGTTTAAAAACATATTCAGCAGTTCCCGACCTTTGGGATGAAATATGACCGTGCATATCAATAAAACCAGGTAAAATAAATTTGCCACCTGCATCTATCTCAATTCCTCCTTTATCTAGTATAGGCCTCCTACTTTCTTTAATCTTAACTCCGGGGTAACCTACATTTACAATATCTTTAATTACATTTTTTTCAATAACAATATCTACTGGACCCGTTGGTGGAGCTCCATTCCCATTTATTAATGTTGCACCTCTGATAATTAATTGATCAAATGGACCCTCCCCCCTGAATCTATCAGGAGCTTTATCAATTTGAGAGTAAATTGTATTGCTAATAAATAAAGTAAGTATAATTAGAATTATATTTTTCATGTGAGTATAAGTTTACATTTACTAAATTTATATTAAATTATTGTCAATAACTAAATCATAATTAAATGGCTCTAACTTATTCTCAGATGTTACCTTTAGGTACACAAATGCCTGAATTCCAATTATTAAATGTTGTGGATAATCAACTCTTTGACTCTAAAAATGAGATTGTAAAACAGGGTGTTATTGTAATGGTAATCTGTAACCATTGCCCATATGTAATACATTATCACAACGAATTAAAAAAACTCGTAACTGATTACAATCAGTCTCTTAATTTTATTGCAATAAGTTCAAATAATATTAAGACTCATCCCCAAGATTCTCCTGATAGGATGTATGATTTATTCAAAGAATTAAAATTTAACTTTCCATACCTTTACGATGAAACTCAAGAAGTTGCCAAATTACTCAAGGCTGAGTGCACACCTGAATTTTATCTTTATGATAAACTTAAAAAATTAGTTTATAGGGGTAGGCTTGATGGGTCATCGCCTGGCAATGATTTAGAAATTGATGGGAAAGACTTGAGATCAGCTGTTAATGCATTGATTTCTGGGAAAAAAATAAATACTGAACAGTTTCCGAGTATGGGATGTAATATTAAATGGAAATAGAAACCATTTAAATAAATGTTTTCTTCATTTTAGTAAAAAATATCTATTATTGCTATCCAATTTTTTAAATATAGTAGATTATGATACCTAATAAGATAACTTTTTCTGATGGCAAAATTAAAGTGCCAGATAATCCTATTATCCCATTCATAGAGGGAGATGGTATAGGAATAGACATCTGGCCTGCTAGTAAACTTGTTTTTGACTCAGCAGTTGAGAAAGCTTACGGAGGTAAAAAGAAAATTGAATGGAAAGAAGTTTTAGCAGGAGAGAAGGCATTTCATAATACTGGGAATTGGCTTCCTGATGAAACTCTTGATGCTTTTAGAGAATATCTAGTAGGAATTAAAGGGCCATTAACCACACCAGTAGGCGGGGGTATAACATCTCTTAATGTAGCCCTCAGACAAAAGTTAGATTTATTTGCATGTGTAAGGCCAGTAAAATGGTTTGATGGAACACCTTCTCCAGTAAAAAATCCTTCGACAACTGATATGGTTATTTTCAGAGAAAATACTGAAGATATATATGCTGGAATAGAGTTTGAGAAAGGGTCCAAAGAAAATGATTCAATCAAGAAGATTTTAGAAAATGAATTTAATGATAAATATAAAAAAATCAGGTTTCCAGATACAGTGGGAATAGGTATAAAGCCAATCTCTGTTGAGGGAACATACAGACTTGTGAGGTCAGCAATTGAATATGCTTTAACCCAAAAAAGAAGTTCTGTGACTTTAGTTCATAAGGGTAATATCATGAAGTACACTGAAGGGGCTTTTAGGGACTGGGGTTATCAGATAGCTAAGGAAGAGTTTGGTGCTGTTGATTACCAGGGAGGACCTTGGCAAGTGGTTAAGAATGAAGGACATGAGTTAATAATTAAAGATGTAATTGCTGATGCATTTCTTCAGCAAATTCTTTTAAGACCTAAAGAATACTCAGTTATTGCAACTATGAATTTGAATGGGGACTATATCTCTGATGCTCTTGCAGCAATAGTTGGGGGAATTGGAATCGCTCCGGGGGCTAATATTAATTACCAATCTGGTCATGCAATTTTCGAGGCTACTCATGGGACCGCTCCTAAGTATGCTGGTCAAGATAAAGTGAACCCTGGTTCTGTAATTCTATCCGGTGCAATGATGTTAGAACATCTTGGATGGAATGAAGCTAAAGACTTAATACATAAAGGACTAACTAAATCCATATTATCAGGTAAAGTTACATATGACTTTGAGAGATTAATGGATGAAGCGACTCTACTTTCATGTTCAGATTTTGGTAGAGAAATTGTTAAAAATATGTAAATTCAATAGATCTTTTAATTATGTCTAAAAAGGAAAAAGTTTACATTTTTGATACAACTCTTCGTGATGGAGAGCAAGCTCCCGGGTGTCAGTTAAATACTAATGAAAAGGTTGAAATAGCTCTAGACCTAGAAGATTTAGGAGTAGATATTATAGAGGCAGGATTTCCTATATCTAGCCCTGGAGACTTTAATTCTGTTGTTGAAATAGCAAAAAATGTTAAAAGACCTATTATCTGTACTCTCTCAAGAGCACTTGTTGATGATATAAACATGGCACACGTATCTTTAAAAAATGCTAAGAGGAGAAGGNTNCATACTGGNATNGGTNCTTCTGATATNCATATTAAACANAAGTTTAANTCTACAAGAGAAAAAATTTTAGATCAAGCNGTTGCNGCNGTNAAATATGCTAGAAAATATTTTGATGATATTGAATTNTATCCTGAAGANGCNGGNAGNGCAGATACNGATTTTTTAGCNNNNATGGTNGAGAAGGTNATNAGTGCTGGNGCAACNGTAATAAATATTGCTGANACTACNGGNTATANCNTACCNGAGATGTATGGTAANAAAATNAAAAATTTATTTAATAAAGTNCCAAACATTGATAAAGCNATTGTNTCNGTACATTGTCATAATGACTTAGGTTTAGCAACTGCTAATTCTTTATCTGGTCTACAAAACGGAGCAAGACAAGTAGAAGGGACAATAAATGGAATAGGCGAAAGAGCAGGTAATACTTCAATAGAAGAAGTTGTTATGGCACTTAAGGCTCATCCATATCTTAACTTATCAACAGATATTAACACAAAAAAAATAATCAAATTAAGTAAAAAAGTTAGCAAATTAATGAATATGCCTGTTCAAAGAAATAAGGCTATAGTTGGTGCAAATGCATTTGCTCATTCATCTGGTATCCATCAAGATGGGTTTTTGAAAAATAGAGTTAATTATGAGATTATTAACCCAGAAGATGTTGGTTTAGACTCTTCCTCGATTGATCTTACAGCTCGAAGCGGTAGGGCAGCATTAAAACATCGTCTTAGTCTTTTGGGGTATACTTTTTCTAAAATTGAGTTAGAGACAATTTATGTTAAATTCATCGAATTGGCTGACAAGAAAAAACTTCTACACGATGAAGATTTAACTCAACTAGTTAAAGAAAAAAATGGCTAAAACACTATTTGATAAAGTCTGGGATGAACATATTGTTGATTCTATACCCAATGGTCCAAGTATACTTTACATAGATAAACACTTGATTCACGAGGTAACTAGTCCTCAGGCATTTAATGGCATTATATCTAGAAATATTAATGTTATGAGACCTGATAGGACAATAGCAACGGCAGATCACAATGTTCCTACAGAAAATCAACATCTTCCTATCAAAGAAGAATTATCAAGAAAACAAGTTGAGAAACTAACACAGAATTGTGACAGACATAATATTAAATTGTATGGTCTTGGTCACAAATACCAAGGGATTGTCCATGTTATTGGACCCGAACTAGGTCTTACTCAGCCTGGGATGACTATTGTATGTGGTGATAGTCATACCTCCACCCACGGAGCATTTGGTTCGATTGCTTTTGGAATTGGTACAAGTGAAGTAGAGATGGTACTTTCAACACAGTGTCTTCTTCAAAATAAGCCTAAAACAATGAAGATTGAAATTGATGGCAAATTAAATAAAGGTGTTTACTCTAAAGATATTATTTTATATATTATTTCTCAAATAAGCGCATCTGGTGGAACTGGATACTTTGTCGAATACGCAGGTTCAGCTATAGAGTCACTATCGATGGAGTCGAGAATGACTATTTGTAACATGAGTATTGAGATGGGAGCTAGGGGTGGAATGATAGCTCCTGACGAAATTACAATTGAATATGTAAAGGGTAAAGAGTTTGCACCTAAAGGCGAAGATTTGAAAAATAAAATTACTTATTGGAATTCTCTAAGATCTGATAAAGATGCAAAATATGATAAAATAATAAAATTCAATGCTGAAGATATTGAACCTATGATCACTTATGGAACAAATCCTGGAATGGGAATTAAAATTGACGAAAAGATTCCAAACTCTACACTTAATAGTTCTAAATATTCATTTAAAAAATCTCTTGACTACATGGGAATTAACTCTGGGGATAAGCTTAAAAATAAAAAGATTGATTATGTATTTATAGGTAGCTGTACAAACTCTAGAATTGAAGATTTGAGAGCTGCAGCAAAAATAGTTGAAGGAAAAAATAAGTCATCTCATGTCAATGCATGGGTAATTCCTGGATCTAAATCAGTAGAAAAAGTTGCAGTAAAAGAAGGATTAGATAAAATTTTTACAGATGCAGGATTTGATTTTAGGCAACCTGGTTGTTCAGCGTGCCTTGCAATGAATGAAGATAAAATACCTAAAGATAAGTACTGCTTATCAACCTCTAATAGAAATTTTGAGGGAAGACAAGGTCCTGGGTCAAGGACTTTCCTAGCGAGTCCTGTCACAGCTGCATTATCAGCGATTAATGGGTATGTATCAGATGTAAGAGACTATATTTAATATGGATAAATTTAATAAAACAACTTCAATAATTACACCATTAGATATTGAGAATGTTGATACGGATCAAATTATTCCAGCAAGATTTTTAAAGTCTGTCTCTAGAGATGGTTTTGGAGAAAATCTATTTAGAGATTGGAGGTATGACTCAAACGGAGAATTAAATAAAGATTTTATTTTAAATACTTTCCCTAATCATTCTAAAATTCTTTTAGCAGGGAGAAATTTTGGATGTGGTTCTAGTCGAGAACATGCGGCGTGGGCTATATATGACTATGGATTTAGAGTGGTTATTAGTAGCTTTTTTGCAGATATTTTTAAAAATAATGCTTTAAATAATGGCCTTTTGGTATTTGAATTAGATGAAAAAATTATCAAGAAAATATTCAAAAAAATATCATTAGACTCAAATCTAGAATTCACTATTGATTTAATTGAACAAAAATTTTATTCAGACGATGGTAGTATTGAAGAAGGCTTTGAAATAAATGAATACAATAAGACATGTTTATTGAATGGTTTTGATAATATTGATTATCTCTTGAGTATTAAGGATAGAATTTTAAAGTATGAAAATGAGACAGGCAGATAAAAATATAGCAGTTTTAAGCGGTGATGGTATTGGACCTGAAGTTATTAATGAAGCAATAAAAATCCTTAATGTAATATCTGAAAAAACAGATATAAGATTTAATTTTGATAATGCTTTTATAGGTGCATCTGCAATTGATAAATTTGATAATCCATTTCCTGACCCTACTAAAGATATTTGTAACAATTCTGACGCAATTTTATTTGGTGCTATTGGAGACCCAAAATACGATAATAATCCTAAGGCTAAAATTAGACCTGAAGACGGACTGCTTGAAATGAGAAAATATTTAGGTCTTTATGCAAATGTGAGACCCATCAAAGTATATGAATCTCTTATTAATTCTTCCCCCTTAAAGTCATCTATTTTAGATAAAACAGATTTTGTTGTTTTTAGGGAGCTTACTGGTGGAATTTATTTTGGTGAGAAAGGTTTTGATAATAAAACAAATAGTGCTTTTGATACCTGTAGATATACTAAAGATGAGATAGAGAGGATATCTCATTTAGCCTTTAAAGAGGCTGAAAAAAGAAGAAACCAATTAACTCTCGTTGATAAAGCTAACGTTTTAGAGACATCAAGGCTATGGAGAGATATCGTTCAGAAAATATCTTATGAATATAAAAATGTTGATGTTCAATACCTTTTTGTTGATAATGCGGCAATGAAGATTATTACAAATCCATCTGATTTTGATGTAATTTTAACTGAAAATATGTTTGGAGATATAATAACAGACGAGGCATCAGTTATAACTGGCTCCTTGGGGATGTTACCATCTGCGTCAATAGGAGATAAAATTTCACTTTTTGAACCAATTCATGGGTCTTATCCCCAGGCTGCAGGTAAAAATATTGCCAATCCTATGGCTATGATTCTTTCTGCTAGTATGATGTTAGATTTATCATTTGGATTAAAAACATATTCTGAAATAATTGATAAGTCAGTTTCAGATGCTCTTGATAATGGTGTTGTAACAGAAGATATAAACAAGGATAAAAATTATTCAACAACTTACGTTGGTGACTGGATATCAGAAAGAGTTAAAAAATTGTTGTAATTTTAACTTAAATTAATATTAAATAATTTGGTTTTATTGAGTTATTAATTTAATTGTATTATGAAAAAGTTATTTTTTTTTATTTGTTTACTATCTCTGTCCAGCGTCTCTTTTTCTCAGAAAAAAGAGTCCAATAAAAATTTTGAGGTTTATCCAAATCCTGCTATTGACTATATAAACATAAAATTTGATGGAAAAAGTAATATTATGAATAAGTCTTTTTCTGTCCACTCTCTAATTGGAAATAAAGTAGATATTACAACAGAGAATTTATCGGAGAATACAATTAGAATTNCATTAAGAGATTTAAATTCAGGGTTTTATTTTTTATCATTAACAGATAAANCTACAGAGAGAAGGGAAATNGTAAAGTTCTTAAAAATCAATTAATACTACTTCTCGAATAATTATTTTCAAAAAGTTCCCTATACTTTTTTGATAAGTCTTGATCATTAGTCTTACTATATGCCCTGGCTAATGTATTAAGAGAGACTAGATTTCTTTGAATTTCATATCTATTCTTAATTCCATTATCAAAGTAATAATTTAAAGTCTCATCTGCNCTAANACTTGTCAATTCAGCAATTTCATTTGCAAGATTCATAGTATTTAAATCAGCTTTTTGATTTAGATCAATAAGATATTCNACGATCTGGACTGAAAAATGATCGTACATTAGAGATTTATCAGGCATNANTTCTAAGCATTTATTTATTACTTTTAATGCATCATCATATCTGTTTTCATCTATGAGGTTTTTTATCAATGTATTAAATGTAGATCTATAATTCATAATAAAACCTCTATGATCCTCTGAAAAATAGGCATTTTCATTATCTAAACCTCTCCAAAATGATTTTTCCATAAGATTTGANTACATTTTATCTGTATCAATAAAGTTTGAGGATGATGTGTTTTGAATAGGAAGTAATCTATATACAAAACCTTCTTGTACTACGTTTCTCCTTAGGTCTAAACCAATACCGTTTAAAGAAGTATTGTTGAAATATATTGGTCTTTCCCAATTACCTTTTTGGAGTAAATCTAGGAATGCTAAGTCCTTTTTTTCTAAACCACTTTTATTTCCTTTAATTCTTATAACTAAAGTATCCTGTGAAAAATTTAAAAGCTTATCGGTAAGAAGATTCTTGTCATAATTAAAATTTGATAAATAGAAGGATTTAGAGGGNATTATATTATAATTTCTAAACTGAATGGCTTTTGCTTTTCTTTCTACAAATTGAATATATTTTTTTAAATTAATTGTCCTATTATCATTTGCTCTCACAGGAAGGTAATCATTTAGTCCACCTTGAATATAATTGTCAAGACTAATAGAAAAATCAATTTTTTCAGATTTATTTTTTTTGGACATCATTTGCTCTATGTACCAGTCGGTATTAAAATAACTTAATACAATTACCCTTACATCAGTTCTGAAATTTTCTACTTCCTGTACATACCAAAGTGGAAATGTGTCATTATCACCTCCAGTAAATAATATTGAGTTTGGCTCACAGGAGGCTAATAAATTCTTCGCAGAATCAACCGTGAGATACCTGTTAGATCTATCGTGATCATCCCAATTTTCGTAAGCAAGTATTGCTGGCGATAAGAGTGATATAATTCCAGATAAAATAATAGATAAAATTCTTTTATTTAGGTACCTATTAATAAATGAGAAAATTGAAATTACTCCTAAACCAATCCAAATCGAAAATGTATAGTATGATCCAGCATAAATATAATCCCTTTCTCTTGGTTCAATAGGAGGACTATTTAAGTATACTACTAGTGCTAGACCAGTGAGTATGAAAAGTAATAGAACCACATAAAATTTTTTTCTGTCAGAGAAATAATGAAATAAAAGACCTAAAATACCAAGTAATAAAGGTATCATCAGATAATTATTTCTAGCCTTATTGTATTTAATGGAGTGAGGTACATCCTCAAATAAATTATGTAATCCTATCCACTCTGCATTTTGAATATCGGATGATCTTCCAGAAAAATTCCAGAGAAAATATCTTAAGTACATATGGCCTATTTGATATTTTAATAAAAATACAATATTATCAGAGAAGGTTGGATTTTCATTTTCAGTTAATCCTGTAATCTCTCTATATCTTTCAATATGATTTGGTGAGCTACTATACATTCTTGGTAGTATTGTAGTCCTCTTTGAATCATAAATGTATTTTAATTTTTTCTCTTTTATTTCATATTTATCTTTACCCCTTTTATATGTAACTCCTGTCTCTTCTTGTCCAACCACATTAGCATCAAAATATTGACCGGTAATTAGAGGTCTGTAACCGTATTGTTCTCTTTTTAGATACGATATGAAATTCAAAATATTTTCTGGATTATTTTCATCTATTGGGGGATTATAATTGGACCTTATTAATACAATAGAATAAGATGAATACCCAATTAGTATAAATGTTAATGAAAGAAGTATAGTGTTTAATGTAACGTTCTCCTTTTTTTGACTATATCTTAATATGAAAAAGAGGGTAATTAAAAAAACCAGAGAAAAGAATATAATACCACTACCAAATGGAAGGTTGAAATTATTCACAAATAGTATTTCTAAAGAATTTGCTAGGGTAGGTATACCAGGTATAATTCCTTCTACAATAAATCCAACACTTACTAAACCAAGAATAAGAGAAGTTATCACTCCTCCCATCGTAGTTTTTTTATACTTTTTAAAGTAAATGATTAGTGCAAGGGCGGGTATGGTTACTAGGTTAAGTAGATGAACTCCTATTGACAGACCCATCATGTAAGCGATAAGTATTATCCATTTATTTTCTTCTTGACTATTTTCTAAATTTTCCCATTTCAAGATTGCCCAAAAAACAAAAGCAGTAAAGAATGAAGACATTGCATACACCTCAGATTCAACTGCTGAAAACCAGAAAGAATCAGTAAATGTGAATGATAAGGAACCTATAAATCCAGAAAGAATAACTAGAAATTTATTATTTTGATTATCGATTGGGTTTATAATTTTTGAAGATAAATACGTAATTGTCCAAAATAAAAAAAGTATTGTAAATGCACTTGAAATAACACTTAGAAAGTTAATTGCTAAAGCAATATTTTCAGGAACTCCGAAGGCAAACATCGAGAAGAACCTACCCAACAATAAGTAGAATGGCGCACCTGGAGGATGGGGAACTTCTAGTTTACTAGATACTGCTATGAATTCTCCAGCATCCCAAAAACTTGCTGTATCTTCAACAGTGATTGCATAGACTACTAATGCAATCAAAAATGTAAACCATCCAGCTAAATTATTTAATTTTTTATATTCTAACATCATCAATCAATCATTGCGAAAATAATTAAAATAAATATAACCTTATTCTATCTGATTCAGTTATTTTGTTATATGAAATTGAATGTAGGTAAGAAGATTTTATTTATTATAATATTAACATTAAATATCCATCTGGTTAAAGGTTCACCATATGATACAACAAGTATTTTAAAAAATATAGACCTGCAAATTGAATCTACCTCCTCAATTAATAAGATGTATAACTACAAGTTTGAAGACTCAGATAAAGAATTCAGATGGTTGGCACAAGAGTTCGAGAATCATCCACTCCCTTCTTTTTTGACTGGCTTAAGTCTATGGTGGCAAATTGATGCTCAGTCTGGGAAAATTAACGGATCACCCAAGGAATTAGATGATAAGTTTTTATCAAGGATGGATAAAACAATTGATCAAGCATATGAAATTTACATGAATGGTAATATTATAGATGGTGCATTTTTTCTTGCTGCCTCCTATGCATTTAAGGCTAGACTTCTTGCAGATAGAAAGAAGTGGACTCAGTCTGCTTTTGCAGGAAGGAATGCTATTAAGTATCTGAAAGAAATTAAAAAAAATAAATTAATGATTCCTGAAATTGATTTTGGAAATGGATTATTTAACTATTACTCAGTATGGATATCCGAGAGGTATCCACTATTGAGACCATTGGTTAAGTTTTTTCCTGAAGGAGATAAAAAGAAAGGAATAGAGGAATTAAACAATGCGTCTGGTAATTCCTTTTACACTAGAACTGAAGCTCAGTTTTTTTTAATGAGAATATATCTTGGAGAAAGAAATCTATCAAATGCTCTTCAACTATCAAAATATCTTAGTGAAACATATCCTAATAACTCTATTTTTCATAAATATTATACCCAATTATTATACCAGAACGGGAAGGTGAAACAATCGTATTATAGTGCCAGTAATATTTTAGAAAAATTTCAATCAAACACATTTGGTTATAATCATGATGAGGCTAGGATATCTCATTTTTTTATTGGCGAATACTATTACTCTCAGTTAAACTTTGATAAGGCTATTTTTAATTACTTAAAAGCGACTGAATATGCTAGTTTATTAGGAAAAGAAAAAATGGGTTATTCATTTTATTCATATTATTATCTAGGTAAGATATTTTTTGATAGAAATGAATTCATTAAATCAAAAATATATTTTAGAAAAGTTATTCAATTAACAAAGAGAAAGGATGATTTAAATAAGAAAGCAAGATCAAATATTAGAAATATGAAATAATATTTGTTTTCATTACTAAAAATTAATATTAACAGAAACTTTATNTAAATATTTATCGTTTTACAAAATAAAATTCTTTATGAAAATTGACGTAATAGATAAAAAAATCTTAAAAACACTTCAGAAAAATGCCAAAATAACCAATGCTAAACTCTCTAAAATAATTGGTNTATCTCCTGCACCAACATTAGAGAGAGTTAGAAAACTTGAAAAAAAAGGTATAATAAGTGGCTATCATGCAAAATTAGATAAATCTAAAATTGGCCTTGGCGTTAGCACATATGTTATGGTCTCTCTAAAGAGTCACAATAAAAAAAATCTAATTTCTTTCACTGAAAAAATTAAAGTTGTTGAAAACGTAGTTGAATGCCATCATATAACAGGGTCTGGAGATTTTATACTTAAAGTTGTTGCCAAAGATATTGAGTCATATCAAAAATTGATGTTAGAAAAGGTTAGTGAAATTGAGGCTACTGATAGTTTGCAGTCAATGGTTATTCTTTCTACTTTTAAAGATAATAAGGAAATGCCTCTCTTAGACTCATGAAAAATATTNTATTAGATTCTAATGATATTAAAAATAAGATTAATAGAATTTCATTCGAAATTATTGAAAAGAATTATGATCGAGAAGAAATAATACTTGTTGGACTATTACCTAATGGTAGATACATCTCTGAAGAGATATGTAAAGGTATTAANCTTAATTCAAATATTTCAACTTCTATTGTATACTTCAATATTAATAAATCAAGTAATGAGGTATCCTCAGAGGATTCTAAATATAATTTTAATAATTTCAATGACAAGAGTGTAATAGTTATTGACGATGTTATGAATACTGGGTCAACAATGATATATGCTCTAAATAAGATTTTAAATTTTTCTCCTTACCAAATTCAGGTTGGTGTGCTGATTGAAAGAAATTATAAAAATTTCCCTATCATTCCTGATTTTAAAGGATTAGAGTTGAGTACTTCACCACAAGAACATGTTGAGGTTAAACTTGGAAATTCACCTAAAGTTTTAATATTATGATATACATTTCAAGAAAAGAACATTTTAATGCTGCTCACAAATTATTTAACCCATTATGGTCAGATGAAAGGAACAGGGAAGAATTTGGTGTTTGTTCAAATGAAAACTGGCACGGCCATAATTATGAGATAATTGTTACGGTCAAGGGTACAGTCAATAAAGAATCAGGAATGATTATAAATCTTAAAATGTTATCTGACATCATTAAAGAAGAGATTTTGGATAAAGTGGATCATAAAAACTTAAATATAGATGTTCCTTTTTTGAAAGGTATTATTACAACAACTGAGAATGTTACAATCAAATTTTGGGAGGTTTTAGAGAAGAGACTAAAAGAAAAAAATATCTGTAAATTACATAGGATTCGTGTTTACGAGACACCTAGAAATTTTATAGATTATTATGGTGAAAAATAAATCTGATTTATTTATTATTTGTGGGGAAAGGTCAGGTGATTTACATGGATCAGAATTAGTTAAAGAGCTTCTAAAAATCAATCCAAGTCTTAACATACATTGTTGGGGTGGCGATTTGATGAAAACTTCTGGAGCAAAACTTTTAGAGGACTACAGATCTTACTCAATTATGGGTTTTATTGAAGTTTTAAAAAAAATATTTTTTTTATATAATAAAATTCAAAAATGTAAAATTGATATTTTAAGATTAAATCCGAGAAGAGTTTTATTAATTGATTTTCCAGGGTTTAATTTAAGAATAGCNAAGTTCTGTAAAAAAAATAAAATAAAGGTAGATTACTTGATCCCTCCTAAAACATGGGCATGGAATTCTAGAAGAAATTTAACTTTAAAAAAAAATATTAATAATATATACTCCATCCTTCCATTTGAGAAAAAATATTTTGAGAATAATGGGCTTGATGTTACCTACATTGGTAACCCTTTAATTAATAGAATTAAAAGAAAAGGGGTTAAAAAAAATAGAAAATATATTGGATTATTTCCTGGTAGCAGAGGCAGTGAGATAAAATATTCATTATCAATATTCATTGAATTAATTGAGGACTATAACCAAGAAGATTTTATTGTTTTTGGAGTTTCAAATCTAATAAGTTCATCTTACGATATTATTTCAAAGTATAAAAATGTAAAAATGGTATTTGATAATACTTATGAATCCTTAAANGANTGTAAGTATGCTGTCGTAATGTCTGGGACAGCAAGTCTTGAAGTAGCATTAATGAAAGTTCCTCATGTAGTTGTTTTTAAAGCTTCCAGAATATCTTACTTTATTGCTAAACTCCTTGTTAAATTAAAGTATTATTCTCTTGTAAATATAATTATGGAAAAGGAGGTAGTAAGAGAGCTTATCCAAGATAAATTCATTCTTGAAAATATTAAGAGTGAGCTGAATCTTTTAAAAATAAAGCAATCTCAAAAAAAAATGATTGATGATTTTAACTACTTGAGCGGAAGAATAGGAGATCAAAACTCATCTGAAAAATTAGCAAAAATAATTTATGAGAAGCTATTATGACTTTCTGGTTAAAACCTCATCGATAATTCCATATTCTTTAGCTTCATCAGATCTCATCCACTTATCTCTATCTGAATCTTTTTCTATCTGGCTGTAAGTTTTACCAGTATGTTCTGATAAGATAGTATAGAGGTCTTTCCTGAGTTCTTGCATCTGTTTTAGCGTTATCTCCATGTCAGTTGATTGGCCTTGCATTCCTCCAGACGGTTGATGAATCATTACTCTTGAATGCTTTAAGGCAGATCTTTTCCCTTTTGTTCCACCTGATAATAATACTGCACCCATTGATGCGGCCATTCCTGTGCAAATTGTTGCTACATCCGGTGATACATATTGCATAGTATCGTATATTCCTAGACCTGCATATACCGAACCTCCAGGGCTATTAATGTAGAGTAAAATATCTTTTTTTGAATCTACCGACTCAAGAAAGAGTAGTTGGGCTGTAATAATATTTGATATATTTTCCTCTATACCCATACCAAGAAATATGATTCTATCCATGATAAGTCTTGAAAACACATCAATCTCTCTAAAGTTAGTTGGTCTTTCTTCTATGACAGCTCTCGTCATATTTTCTACATTTTCAGCGTACTTATCAAAAGTTAAACCACTAATATTTTTATCTTTAACAATGTATTTTCTTAGTTCTTTCTTATTCATAATCTATATTTTACTAGCTAACGATTTAAATTTATTAAATGTTATAGACTTATTTGTAATTGTTGACTTTTCTTTAATCAAATTAAATACTTTATTTGATTTTATTTGATTAAATATTTTTAAATAATTTTCACCGTTGTTGTGCTTCAGATAATTTTCAACAAATTTATTAACATCTTTCCCTACGTTTTGCATTCCGGAAGAGATTAATTGTTGTTCAATCTGATTTTTTGCAACTTCTTGAATTTCATTATTTTCTACTGATAACTTATTTTCATTAACTATATCATCAACTATATATGACCATTTAATCTGGTTGCAATAATCGTCAAATTGTTCATTTATAATTTTATTAGAAGTTTCTTCGTCGTTATTTTTCTTAACCCATTCCTTGACATATTCTGAAGGC
The DNA here is from genome assembly GCA_002692105.1 of Marinoscillum sp. Classification (GTDB taxonomy): domain Bacteria; phylum Bacteroidota; class Bacteroidia; order Cytophagales; family MED-G16; genus MED-G16. Next base: position 15,660 of record NZKG01000022.1, read on the forward strand.
ATGTGTATTTCATTTTTAGATATTAATTCATTTTCAATTATTTTATTCAAATAAAACTCAGACTCTCTCATGTAATTAAATTCAATTGATTTCTTAATTTCTGAATTAAATTCTTTTTTATTTTTAACTTTTCCAGGTCCAAAAATTTTATCGAAAAAAGAAGTGTTTAGAACTGCAGGAGTTCTTTCTATTATGTTATCAATTTTCAGTGATACTTTAGTAGGTATTTCATCAATTTTTGTACCACTTCCAAGAATTTGAGATATAGTTTCTTCTTTATTTTTTGCCAGCTTTTTTAAATTAATTATTACTGTATCTTTCAATTTTTTTCCAATAATTTTTTTAGACTCAGATTTGTCTAAAATAGTCATATCTAATAAACCCTTGTGTTCTTTTTCACTGTATCTTATTTCAGAATATATATTAGATTTATCAGTAACAACTTTAATATTATTTATATCAGCATATTGCACTTTTAAATTTTCAATCGTTTCATTAATCACTTTATTTTCAACTTTAATATTATGAAGTAAATATTTATTTTTCTTAGAAAANGACCCAACTTTAAAATCACTAAGGTGTCCAACGTGGAATTTGAAAAAAATATTTTTCAGATTATTAATATCGATTTTATCTATATCACTTTCCTTAGCAATAGGTTCACCAATTATTTTAATTTTTTCATCTTTTATAAAAGAATTAATTTTTTCACTAATGATCTTATTTATCTCCTCAACTAAAACAGATTTCCCATACATTTTTTTGATGAGTTGAATAGGAACCATTCCAGGTCTAAATCCTTTTAGGTTAACTCTTTTTTTTAGATCTTTTAATTTATTCTCAAAAATATTTATGTAATCCTTATTTTCAAGAATTAGATCTATTGAGGATTCAGTTTTAGAAATTTTTTTCTTAGTAATTTTCAATAGTATTTTTATTAATTTTCGTGCGGATGGAGGGACTCGAACCCCCATGCCTTTCAGCGCTAGATCCTAAGTCTAGTGCGTCTACCAATTTCGCCACATCCGCAATTGTTATAAAGTCAGCAAATCTAGAGATAAAATATTTTAATGAGAAAAATTAATTTAATTTATCTTTATATAAATGAAAGCAAATATTACATATACGTCTAATGAGACAGACAATAAATTAATTGTTAGTGCATACAGAAAATTACTTAGATATTCTAAGTCTATGGTAACAAGTTCTGATTCAAAAAAAATTAAAAAAGCTTTTAGAATTTCATTAGATGCTCATAAAAATATGAGAAGAAAGTCAGGGGAGCCCTACATTATTCATCCAATTAGTGTTGCCCAAATTTGTGTCAAAGAAATTGGCCTTGGAGCAACTTCTATTATTGCTGCATTACTTCATGACGTTGTAGAAGATACTGATTACACACTGGAATTTATTGAAAAAGAATTTGGTACAACTGTTGCTAATCTTTGTGATGGTTTAACAAAAATTTCTGGAGTATTTACTCCTGGTTCATCACTGCAATCAGAAAATTTCAAGAAAATGCTTTTGACTCTTGTAGATGACATGAGAGTTATACTTATTAAGATAGCTGATAGACTTCATAACATGAGGACCTTAGACAGTATGTCAAGAAGTGCACAATTAAAGAACTCTTCAGAAACAATATATATATATTCACCAATCGCCCATAGGCTAGGATTATTTTCTATAAAATCAGAGTTAGATGACTTATACCTGAAATATACTGAGAAAAAGGTTTATAAAAAGATTAAGAAAAAGTTGATAGATAGTAAGTCTGAAAGAGATAAGTTTATAAGAAGATTTATCAGACCAATTAAGAAAAAATTAGTTAATAATAATTTAGATTTTAAAATTAAAGGGCGAACCAAATCTATTTACTCCATCAGTAATAAAATCAAGAATCAAAATAAAGATTTTGAAGAAATATATGACATTTTTGCTATAAGGATTATTTTAAATTCAAAGTTAGAAGACGAGAAGAGCCATAGCTGGAAAGCATATTCTTGTGTCACAGATTGTTATCTCCCTAACCCAGACAGATTAAAAGACTGGATTTCAACACCTAAAACAAATGGATATGAATCATTACACACAACAGTAATGAGTAATTCAGGGAAATGGGTTGAGGTTCAGATTAGAAGTCAAAGAATGGATGATATAGCTGAAAAGGGATTCGCTGCTCATTGGAAGTACAAAGAAAAGTTAAACAACAATTCTCAGTTTGATAATTGGATTAGTTCAGTTAAAGATTTAATCAGTCAAAAAAACTATTCACCTCAGGAGTTTTTAGATGATTTTAAAGGAAACTTATATAATGAAGAAATATTTGTCTTTACTCCTAAGGGAGATTTAATAACGTTGCCTTCTAATTCAACTGTTCTAGATTTTGCATTTTCAATTCATTCAGAATTAGGATCTAAGTGTACAGGAGCAAAGATAGAAGACAGATTAGTTCCAATTAATCATAACTTATCATCTGGTGACCAGATTGAATTACTTACATCATCTAAACAAAAACCTTCTGAAGATTGGTTAAATAAAGTTGTTACCTCAAAAGCTAAGTCAGCAATAAAATCAAAAATAACTAGTCAAAGAAAAAATATTTCGAATCAAGGAAAAGACCTACTAAAGAGAAAGCTAAAACAATTAAAAATAGAGTTTGATGAAAACATATCTAAAATAGCTAGTTATTTTCAATATAAAAGCATAATTGAATTTTACTATGAGATTGCAAAAGGGTCTTTTAACCTAAAAAGAATAAAAGAGTATTTAGAATATGAGGTGGAGGTAAGAAATAAAAATAAAAATGCAGTTATTACCAAAGATATTAATAGGTCAAGGTCACCTAAGAAAACATCAAAATCGAAATTAATAGAGTTTGATGGGAAGAAAGATGATATTCAATATTCCTTGTCTAAGTGNTGTAAACCTATTCCTGGAGATGATATATATGGCTTTGTTACAGTCAATGAGGGAATTAAAGTTCACAGAACTAGTTGTAAGAATTCGCCTGAACTATTATCAAAATATGCATACAGAATTATTAAAGCTAATTGGTATTCAAAATCAGACTTCAATCTTGTTACATCATTAGTGATAGATGGAACTGATAGGGTGGGAGTTATAGATGATGTTACAAAAATAATTTCATCTCAGTTAAAGGTAAACATGAAATCAATTAATGTTGATCTAAAGGATGGTATCTTTCATGGNAAGATTGAATTATTTGTATCTGATACCTTGCAATTATCTAAATTGATGAAGAAATTACAAAATGTAAGAAATGTTACATTCGTTAAAAGAGTTGACTAACTATGGGTAATAATTTGATTTTAGATGAAGTAAATAAAATTTTAGATAAACATCTTGAGTTGAAAGGNCTTAGAAAGACACAGGAAAGGTACGCCATAGTTAAGGAAATTTATTCTTTTGATCATCATTTTGACGCTGATGAGCTCTATACCCAAATGATTAAGAAAAAGTATAGGGTAAGTAGGGCAACCATTTATAATACTTTAGATCTTTTAGTTAGTTTAGAGTTAGTATCTAGACACGTATTCAAAGAAAATACATCTAAGTATGAAAAATCATTTGGATTTAGACAACATGATCATATTATTTTAGAAAATGACGAAATAATTGAGTTTTGTGATCCNAGAATTCAATCAATTAAGAATACACTTGAGGAAATGTTTGATGTTAAAATAAAAAAACCATTCTCTTTATTTCTTTGGAGAAAAAAACAAAAAATAGATGTCTGTAGATGTTTTATTAGGTTTACAGTGGGGNGATGAAGGTAAAGGCAAGATAGTTGACTTTCTTGCCCCTAAATATGATTTCATTGCTAGGTTTCAGGGGGGTCCAAATGCGGGTCATACCCTTAAATTTGATAATAAAAAACATGTCCTCCATCAAATACCCTCAGGGATATTTAGAAAAAANAAGTATAATATAATAGGAAATGGTGTTGTCTTAGATCCGGTTATATTTAAAAATGAAGTTGATGCAATTCATGAAAAATTTAATATTAACTTATATAATATAGTATCTATTTCTAATAAAGCTCAATTAATATCTCCAGTTCATAGACTTTTAGATAGAGTACTTGAAGAAAATAAAGGTAAAAAAAAGATAGGGTCTACATTAAAAGGTATAGGACCTACATATCAAGATAAAATTGGTAGGCATGGCCTCAGGGTTGGTGATGTTTTATCTAATTCGTTTAAAGAGAAATATGAAAAACAAAAGTCTTATCATGACTATTTTTTAGAGGGACATTATGATAATTCTTTTAATACTGAGGAAGAAAATTTTTTTGTTGCAGTAGATTTTTTAAAAAAATTTAATCTCACAGACACTGAGTATCTAATAAATAATAANCTAAGAAAAGACAAAAAAATATTGGCAGAAGGTGCTCAGGGTACTTTATTAGATATAGATTTTGGAAGTTATCCTTTTGTCACTTCCTCCAATACAACAACTGCTGGTGCTTGTATCGGTCTTGGAATATCTCCAAAGATGATAAATAATGTCTATGGAATTTTTAAAGCATATTGCACACGTGTAGGGGCGNGACCATTCCCAACCGAGTTATTTGATGACATTGGAGATAAAATTGCTCAAAATGGTAATGAATTTGGCTCGACAACTGGTAGACCAAGGAGATGTGGGTGGTTAGATATCCCTGCTTTAAAATATTCTATTATGTTAAATGGGGTTACTCATTTGTANATGATGAAGGCAGATGTGTTATCAGATTTTAATGAAGTAAAAGTTTGTATTGGATATGAATATGATGGTAAGGAGATAGATTATTTTCCCTCAATAATAGATTCTGATAATATTAAACCTATTTATAAATCATTTTCAGGATGGACATCAGGAGTTAATAACTCGAGAAAATTTTCTGATTTAGAAGATAACTTTAAAATATATATAAAGTTTATTGAGGATAACTTAGGTGTAAAAGTCAAGTTAATTTCCTTGGGCCCTGACAGAGAAGAAACTGTTTTACTTGATTAATTTTTTGATAAATTAAATATGTTTTAGCTTTGCTAAAATATTTATAGATGTCGCTACTTATTAATTCTGTTAAAGTATCTGATAACTCGTCAAAATATTTTAATTCTAAAGTAAATATCTTAATTGATAGTAAAGGGTTCATAAAGAAAATTTCAAAAAATAAGATCTCGGCTGATGTCAAGAAGAAAGTAGATTTTAATTCTAAATTAATTAGTGAGTCTTGGTTTGATTTTAGTGCTAATTTTTGTGACCCTGGCTATGAATATAAAGAGGACCTTAATTCTGGTATAAACCTTGCAATAAATTCAGGATTCTTAGATGTTGTAATAACTCCAAATACTAACCCAGTTATCCAGACAAAAGCTGATATTTCATATATTCAAGAAANAAGCCTTAATAACTTTTGTGTTATTCATCCCTCTGCAGCAGTCACTAAAAATTTTAATGGGAATGAAATGAATGACATAATTGATTTACACAATTCCGGTGTTAAGTCTTTTACTAATTCATTTTCTGATACAGAAAGTAGTGAGATGGTTATGAATTCACTCCTNTATCTAAAGCAAATAAACTCGTTGTTAATATCAAAGCCTTTAGATAAGACATTTTCTGGAGGAGTTGTAAACGAAGGATACAATAGTAATTCTGTTGGTCTAAAAGGTATACCAAGAATTTCAGAAAGTATAGCTGTGAAGAGAGACCTCTCAATACTCGAATATGTTGGAGGAAGAATTCATTTTTCTGGAATTTCTACCAAGGAATCGGTATCACTTATAAGAGATGCAAAGAAGAAAAAATTAAATGTCACATGTGATGTCCCTATATATAACCTGTTACTTGATGACTCAAATATTATAGATTTTGATACTAATTTTAAGGTAAATCCACCATTAAGAGATAGAGAAGATATTGATGCATTAATAGATGGTATTACAGACGGGACCATAGACATAATTGCTTCACATCATCAGCCGCAAGATATAGATGTAAAAAANTGCGAATTTGAAAAAGCTGAATTTGGAATAATATCTATCCAAACTTTTTTCTCAAATATTATTGAACTGTCTAGGAAAATACCTCTAGATATTCTACTAAAAACATTTTCCTCAAAACCAAAAGAAATACTCGGAATTGAGAGAAGTTCCATTTCTGAGGGTTCGAAAGCCTCATTTACTATTTTTGATTCAGAGGGGTCATGGGATTACAAAGAAAAAACAAACCTTTCTAAATCCTTTAATTCTCCATGGTTAAACTGGTCTCTAAAAGGCAGAGTCGAGGCAGTGGTTAGAGGCAATAAAATTAAAGAAATAATTTAATGCAAAGAGTTGATTTATCAATAGTAATACCTGCTTTAGATGAGGAAAAATCAATATCTGAACTGCATTTATTAATCACTAAAAGTCTAGATAAAAAAAATATAAATTATGAAGTTATTTTCGTTGATGATGGAAGTACAGATTCTACTTGGAATGAGATTGAAAAAATTATTAATTATAATAAGAAAGTTAAGGGTATAAAGTTTAAAAAAAATTATGGTAAATCTGATGCACTTGATGCTGCATTTAAGAATTCTTCGGGAGATTTTATATTGACTATGGATGCTGACTTACAAGATGATCCTTATGAGATTTATAAGTTATTAGAAATTATAAAAAATAAAAAATTTGATTTAGTAAGTGGATGGAAGAAGAAAAGAAATGATCCTTTAGGAAAAACAATTCCTTCAAAATTTTTTAATTATGTAACAAGAGTATTTTCAGGGATTCATTTAAATGATTTCAATTGTGGCATTAAAATATATAGAAGAGAAGTTATTGAATCTATTGATTTATATGGCGAGATGCACAGATATATTCCTCTAATTGCGAAGTGGAATGGATATAATTTTATTGGAGAGAAAGTTGTTAATCATAATAAGCGTAAATTTGGTAAAACTAAATTTGGTATGGAAAGATATGTTAGAGGTTTTTTAGACTTACTTTCAGTGAGTTTTGTTTATAGGTTTAAACACAGACCTATGCATTTTTTCGGTTCATTAGGTGTTTTATTTTTCTTAGTAGGTTTTGTTTCAGTAGGGTTAATTACATATGAAAAAATATCTAAAATTTCTCAAAATATACCTTTGGATTTAATTAGACCAGTAACTGACCAGCCATTATTTTATGTAGCCTTAGTGTCTATTATAATTGGTGTGCAATTATTTTTAGTTGGTTTCTTGTCGGAATTAATTATTCAAATAAACTCTGATAAGAAAAGATACAAAATAGATAAAACTAAAAATGTCTGATAATATAAAGTACTCTATCGTTGTCGCAGTTTACAACAGACCTGAGGAAATGGAAGAGTTACTTTACAGCATAGAAAACCAATCATTTAGAAATTTTGAGTTAATAATTGTTGATGATGGATCTCAAATGTCATCAAGACAGGTTTTTGAAAATTTTAATAAAGAATTAAATATTTCTTATTTTTATATAGAAAATAAGGGCCCAGCTCTTGCTAGAAATTTTGGAGTAAGTAAGGCAAAAGGTGAATGGATTATATTTTTTGATTCCGACTGTACAATTCCTAAAAATTATTTTCATGAAGTTGAATTCTTTTTAGAAAATAATAAAATTGATTTTTTTGGTGGTCCTGATATGATGGATAAAAATTTTACTTATCTCCAGAAATCCATAAATTTTTCTATGACATCATTTTTTACTACTGGTGGAATTAGAGGAAGTAAAAAATCTCTTGACAAGTTTTTACCTCGCTCTTTCAATATGGGAATAAAAAAGACAGCTTTTAACGAGGTCAATGGCTTTTCTGATATAAGGCAGTACGGTGAGGATTTAGATCTCTCCTATAAACTTATTTTTAATGGGAACTTGTCAGATTTAATTCCTAATGCTAAGGTNTATCATAAGAGGAGAACAAACTTAGTTAATTTTTTAAAGCAGATGTTTAAGTCTGGAAAAGGGAGGAGATTTCTGGATGTTAAATATGAGGGGGTATTTAGAATATTTCATCTTTTACCTTCACTTTTTTTTATAGGTATTATAATTGGATTAATACTTTTACTTTTTGATAATATTTTAGCAGACAGTATTCAAACATTATATGGAACTTACTTTCTTATAATATTTTTTAGTTCTTCCTATTTAAATAGAAACCCACTGATTGGTTTTATTTCAGTTATTACAACATTTACTCAGTTTATTGGATATGGTATTGGCTATTTGGTAGCTCTATTTCATAACTGATATTATCAAATCAGAATTCTTTATACCATAATTAGATAAATTACTAGAACTCAATATTTTGTCAGGTCTTATGACCTCTATTTTCATTCCTGATAGTTCAAATCTCTTCTTAAAATCTTTTCCGTATTTTCTTACGTGATCTGACTGTCCAAAAATTTTTTCTCTTTCCGCTGGTTTAGTTATTGTAGAATCTTCCAATGTTATTTCGGGAATAGGATAGTAGAAAGGAATCATTACAATTCCATAACCATTTTTTTTTAAGAATTCTTCTAATTTCTTTTAGGGCGATTATATCATCTTCAACATGTTCAAGTACGTGATTACATATTACTATATCAAAGTCATTATCATTAAAAGGCATATTATGAATATCCATTTTAATATCAGCTAGTGGTGAGTCAAGATCCGCAGTGATGTATTCAAAGTTCTTGATTTGTTCAAATTTTTTAATTAAACATATTTCAGGAGCAATGTGGAGCACTTTCACATTTTTATTTATTGTTTTTTTAATGTCTCTAAGGAAGATATAAAGAAGTCTATGTCTTTCTAGTGATAAACATTTTGTACATAATGCATTTTCTCTTACTTGTCTTCCGTATGGAAAAAAACTTGAAAATGAACTGTCACAAACTGGACAGGTAACTTTATCACCCCTGTAAAAAAATGAAATTATATAAAAAAAAGGTCTACTAACTCTTTGTAAAAAGGTTCTAGGTAAATTTTTTAATAAAAAACTTACAAATGATTTAATCATTATTTTAAGTTTCCAAGATAATTTTCTGGTGAAATTGAAAGTAGTTCTTTTTTTACAATATCACTTAGGGGAAGTTTATTGATAAATTGAGATATAGCTTTTTGATTAATTTCTTTATTTCCTCTAGTCAAATCTTTTAAAAGCTCATAAGGATTTTCTACATTTTCTCTCCTTAATATAGTCTGAATTGCCTCTGAAACTACTGCCCAATTATCATGAAGATCTTTATTAATAATTTTTTTATTAATATCTACCTTATTTAGTCCACTAACTATTGAGTCTATACCTATCTTAATATGAGAAAATGGAATACCAATATTCCTGGACACAGTTGAATCAGTAAGGTCTCTTTGAAGCCNTGATATGGGTAATTTTTCTGCTAAAAATATAAGTTGAGAATTAGCTAACATAAGATTTCCTTCTGCATTTTCAAAGTCTATTGGGTTAACTTTNTGTGGCATAGCTGATGAACCTACTTCCTTACTATTTACCTTTTGAATAAGATAATTTATAGATATGTAATGCCACATGTCNCTACAAAAATCAATCAAAATAGTATTTATTCTTGATAGGTTATGGAAAATTGATGCCATGTTATCATAATGTTCAATTTGAGTTGTTGGCTTACTTCTCTCCAGACCAATTCCCATTAAAAAATTATCAGAGAAATCATCCCAATCTATCTGAGGATATGCTTCATAGTGTGCATTTAAATTTCCCGATGCACCTCCAAATTTTCCATTGTTAGGTATTTTACCTAATGCATCAATTTGATTTTTCAGCCTTGATTCGTAAACTTTTATTTCCTTACCGAACGTAGTTGGAGTTGCCGGTTGGCCATGGGTCCTTGCAATCATTGGAATGTCATATGTTTTTAATGAAATTTTATTTAGATCCCGCATTAAAATATTATAGGATTTTGATATTATATTACTAATAGAATCCTTAATCATTAGCGGTATTGCTGTATTATTTATATCTTGAGATGTGAGGCCAAAATGGACAAATTCTTTATATTTTGAGAGGTTTAAATCGTCAAGATTTTCTTTAATAAAATATTCAACTGCTTTGACATCGTGATTAATTTTACTCTCTATTTTTTTTATTTTTTTTGCGTCTTCTACA
>NZKG01000023.1 GCA_002692105.1 Marinoscillum sp.
AACCTGGTATGGCAATATTACCTCTTCCTACATAACCACCAACATAAATCTGATCGATACCATCAGCAATAGAAAGAACTTCACTTCTCAATAAAGAGAACTGACCAGTAATGTCCCAAGTGAAATTTCTTGTTTGTACTGGAATAACGTTAACTATTGCTTCTATACCTTTGTTGTTAATTGATGCAGAGTTTACTGTAGATGTACTATATCCTGTAGACGCATCTAAATCTAAATCAATAATTAGATCTTCAGAATCTTTAGTATATAATGAGACATCAACACCTACTCTGTTTTTGAAAAACTTAGCTTCAATACCGAGTTCAAGTTCTTTATGAATCTCAGGAGTCAAGTTAGGATTTGCAAAAAAGTTACTAACAGCGTTAGTGTTAAGTGTAGTACCGCCTGCTGTCTGGAATACATTTGTAGATGTCGCTAAAGATCCTCTCGTAGAATACGGACTAGGATAACCAGCTGATGTACCAAACCCAAATCTAACTTTCAAGAAGTTAAGGTTTTGGTTGCTGATTGACAACGCATCAAATGGTAAAACAGAAAGCGAAACAGATGGATAAAGGAACGATCTGTTTTCTGGTTCTAATGTAGAAGTCCAGTCGTTTCTTGCAGATGCTGAAAGGAATGCCCAATCATCATAACCAAGGGTTACGTTTGCATATGCTCCGTATACGTTTTCTCTTGACACATAAGTGTTTGCTGTTGTAGTTGTAAAATTACTATGATCAAAAAATCCAAAAATAAACATATCAGAACTTGTAATTTGCTGATAAGCGTATTCTCTAGACTTTAAGTTAGCTCCAACAAGGAAATCTAAATCAAGGTCTTCAGATAATTCAACTGCACCATTAAGGTTAACAATTTGATCATAATTCATAATATTTCTTACTGTAGTCTCATAAAGACCTAGAACTGCAGAACCTTGTACACCATTTTTATTAATCATGTAGTCATTATCCATATTAGTTCTATCCATACCTATTCTGTAGGTAAGGTTTAAGAAATCGGCTATCTCATAACTTAATTGTATGTTACCAATAAATCTGTTTACAGCATCGTTGTCTCTTGTATAATTAAGAGTCCAAAGTGGATGTTGCATACCATTATTACCCCTGTAGTATACACTACCGTTAGTATCTGGTCTTTCATACTCTAAGCCAAATAAATTCCAACTTCTAGGAGTATACATGACATTACCGAATAAAGAAACGTTTGTAGCATTAGAGTTTCTACTTGGATTAACAGGTGGTTTAACAGCATTTGATTCAATATAATTGAAAGATGTGTTAATTTTTAACCCGTTAGCAAGTTGAGTGCTAGCACCAACAGAAAANTTATGTTTCTTNTACTCATTAAATGGCACATATCCTTTATCACTAGTCCAACCGTAATTTGCNTTNATAGATGTTGCACCTACGTTTGCATTAATACCAATTGAGGTATTCTGCTGAGCACCNTCTACAAAGAAATTTTGTAAGTTGTCATATGCCTGATATTTCCATCTAGCACCAACGTGCTGTGGGAAAACACCATTCCATATTGCTCTATCGTAAGGATGTGAAATTGTACCTTCAGCATCTAAACCATTTCTACCAGGTTGGTTGAAAGGCGCACCCCAGTTACTAAATGCAGCTGCGGCTCTATTCTGCCATCCATTACCATACTGATCTTGGTCATCTGGTAAACTTGCTACCTGATTCACAAAATATGATTGACTAAATGATACTTCAAGTCCCTTATTAGCACTAGCACCACCTATACGGCCAGTTTTAGTAGTAATAAGAACAACACCATTTCTACCAGCTTCACCGTATAATACGGTTGCAGCAAGTCCTTTTAGCACACTAACTTCACTAACGTTGTTTGGATCAAGATCTAAAAACCTACTAGAAGCGGTAGCACCACCACTAGTAAAACCTCTATCAGAATATGTGTTCGCATCAATCGGAACACCATCTAAAACGAATAAAGGTTGGTTAGAACCTGAAATTGAGGTATATCCCCTAATAATAATATTAGTTCCAGTTCCAGAAACACCACTTTGAGAAGTGATATCAACTCCGGGAACTTTACCTCGCAACAACCTAGCTATGTCTGCTTCGGGTCTAGCTTCAAGCTGTTCACCACCAACAGAAGTAACCGCATATCCTAATGCAGCTTTTTCTTTGGTGATACCCAATGCAGTTACAACAACCTCTTGAAGTTCTTCAACATCAGAGCTCATAACTACATCCACCACTGATCTTGCACCAACTTCAACTTCTTGTGATGCTAAACCAATGAATGAAAATACTAAGGTACCTCCGTCACTTGGTATTGCAAGTGAATAGGANCCGTTGACATCTGTAGTAGTACCAACAGTCGTACCTTGTAGAATAACGTTTACTCCAGGAAGACCACTTCCGTCGTCGTCTGATGTAACGCTACCATTGATAGTTCTGTCTTGAGCCCAAACATTGGATGCCAAGAACAAGAAACTAACTAGTAAAAATCTAAACATAGTTTAATTGTGTTTATTTAACAATTGTTCAAAAAAATAATTATCCGCATTTATAACAAATTTCACAAAAAATGTTAAAAAATTGCATAAATACAGACAAGTCTCCCAACCCAAAACATGCGTTTTAAGCAAGGAAACGAGTATTTTATGGTTTTTCTAAAAAAACCTAGAGGCTATTTTAATAACTATTAATGACAAATCAATGATATTTCTTAATTTTTTAATAAATAAGTTAACCATTATTTAAACTTAATTTAAAGCTAAAACTATGTATTTAAGGTTATCAAAAAATCGATACTTGAATCCTCCTATTTCTTGGCCCGTCGTACCCTTTCCTAATTGGGTATTTATCTCCGAGACCAACTGCTCTGATTTTATTCTTATCTATTCCCTTCGAAACCAAAAAACTTAAGACTTCTTCAGCTCTTCTCTTAGACAGTTCAGCGTTATACTTATCAGACCCGACACTATCTGTATGACCTTCAATTTTTAAGTTAACTTCAACATGAAGTTTTAGCCATTCTATAAAATAATTTAAATTAGACTTCGCCAATTCTGAAAGTTTATAACTATCATATTCAAATACTATATCTCCTAAGGTATAGTTATCATTAATTTTTGTCAAAAAAATTTCTACAGTATCAGCCATCTCAATATTAATTTTTTTTGGAAAGTAATTATCAGCATATATTACAACATCNCCTAATATAATATCTTCTTTGTCTAACAATATTGATCCTCCTAATAAGTTNTAATACTCATTAANAGTTTCTGAACCCTTTATAAAAATATTAGATTTGATAGGTATTTTTGAATTTTCATCTTTTATAAACAGACGAATAGGATCTGTCCCATAAATATCATTGGATTTTACTTCACTCAAAATTATTTTACTTTTAACCTCCCTAGTATACTTTGTCTCCTCAGTCACAAGCATAAATTGATCGTTAATAAGGAAAGAAGACTGGTCATTGCTATTATTTACATAATTCCCAATATTTANGACCNTGCTCTTTTCTTTTACTCCTCCCTTCAAGTAAAAAACATCTAATCCACCAAAAGATTCTATCCTATTNGATGTAAAATAAATTATACCANTATANACATATGGTGANATNTCGTCAAATTNTGAGTTAATATCACTGTAATTATTTGCANCNGACCAATTTCCATCTAAACCTAACCTAGAATACCAAATATCCCTACCTCCCTTNCCTCCAGGTCTATTAGACACGAATAAAAGCAAACTGTCTCCGTGAAGATGTGGCTGCGAATCCCAATAATCAGAATTAATTCTTTCATTTAATCTAACAGGCACACCCCATCCCGACCCACTACGATGAGATATGAAAAGGTCACATGAATTTTTTTTAAAATTCATTTTACATGATGTAAATATTAAAACTTTACCATCATCAGAGAATGTNACTGANCCCTCGTTATTTTCAGTATTTAAAAATTTAAAAATTGATATGTTTCCAATAAACCCGCTTTCTCCGATATTAAGTGTANANATATTCTCATCATCAAACATACCATATCCACTCCTTGCTGTAAAAAAAATATTTTCATCAGATGGGTTGTANGATGGTGAATACTGTAAAGGAAAATTATCTATAGAATCAATATCCAGATGATTTATTGATATATTTTGATCNAAGTTTTTAATAAAATTAATCCTATNTACGAGTTCACTATATGAATCAAAAGCTTCTTTTATCTTGATTTGATTTAGATGAAATGCTGATTTTGAAATCAATCCAACACCCAAAAAATAATTTGAAAGATCAAAATGGACCTGATCNGAGTAGTTTAAACAGCTTAAATTTGAATACTTCACAAAAGTATTTTTAAACTCATTAAATTCTTTTAGTTTTTTATGAGCCAAACCAAGTTTGTATAAAACATCACAATTCTCAGGATCAGACTTAAGAATTTTGTTGTAACCCTCTACTGACAAATTAAATTCACCGATATCATAATTATAATTTGCATCTTTGAAAAGCTTTAAATTTCTCTTAGATTGCCCTATTAGCTCCAAGGAAAAAAAAATAAAAATAGAAATCGTAAAATATCTAATCAACTTTAAGGTATTTGTGGGTCTGTAGAGAAATTCTCCACTGAGGGTTTTCCTTTATAAAATTTAAAATTTTAGGATTAACTATATTTTCTACAGACCATTCGGGTTGTAAAAGTCTCTTAGTATCTTTTTTCATCCTTGATGAAATTCTCTCTGCCCACCTAAAATCAGAATCTTGGTAAATAATCACCTTCAACTCATCTGAGATTTCATAAAAGTTTTCTAAAGGTTTTTTAAATCTTTTAGGAGAGAGGCATATCCAATCAAACTCACCACTAAATTTTTCAGTTCCTGACGTCTCAACGTGAACCATTTTTCCATTTTCTTTAAGTAAATTGGTTAATGGTCCCAAGTCATGAAAAAAAGGCTCTCCGCCAGTAATTATAACTAAATCAGTNGAATATTGGTTTATTTCTTTGACAATATCTTGTACGTGAACAAACTGATCAGCACTGTTAGACCATGAATCTTTTACATCACACCAGGAGCATTTCACATCACACCCTGCAAGACGAACAAAATATGCTGGTTTACCTGAGTGATAACCCTCTCCTTGGATACTATAAAATGACTCCATTACTGGAAGATTTTTACTACCCCTCTTCATTATTTTTATAAGCTTTTAAAGTATTTTGAATCAACGAAGCTATAGTCATAGGACCAACGCCTCCCGGAACAGGGCTTATAAGACTTGCCTTAGGTAGAACATTATCGAAATCAACATCTCCTACAATTTTAAAACCTGATTTTTTGGATTCGTCACGTACCCTAGAAATACCTACATCAATTATTATAACTCCATCTTTAACCATGTCACTGGTAACTAAACTTGGTTTACCAACTGCAGATATTATTAAATCTGAATTTGTAGTTATATCCTTGAGATTTTTTGTTTTACTGTTGCAGACAGTTACTGTCACTTCTTCTTTCTGCATAAGCATCTGAGCAATAGCTGCACCAACATTTCTACTTGATCCTAAAATAGCACANGTTTTAGATTCAAGATCGATATTNTACCTTTCGATAAGAGTCATAACACCTAANCCTGTAGCAGGAAGTANTTTTTTAATATTTGATGTTATNCTACCTATNTTATCATTAGTAAAACCATCAACATCTTTATCTGGGTTAATAGAATCAATTACATTTTGGACATTTATCTGATCGGGTAATGGCAACTGGACTATAAAACCATCTAATGACTTTTTATTATTTAATTTTTTTATTAAATCAAGCAGTTCCGCCTGTAAAATGTTATCGTTTAAAGTGATTAAATCGACATTTATTCCTACCTCTTCACATGCTCTAATTTTAGCTTTAACGTAAATCCTACTTGCTGAGTGATTACCAACAAGTACTATACATAATGATGGCGCCCTGCCACCATCTTCCTTAATNAAGGAAACCNCCTCTTTTATCTCCTCTTTTATTTCAGAAGATATCTTTATACCGTCTATAATTTTATTCATCTATTTTTAAAACTGCAAGAAAAGCAGACTGAGGAATTTCTACATTTCCAACTTGACGCATTCTCTTCTTACCCTTTTTCTGTTTTTCTAATAATTTTCTTTTTCTTGTAATATCACCACCATAACACCTTGCGGTGACATTTTTCCTTAAAGCCCTAACTGACTCTCTAGCAATAATCTTNGTGCCAATAGATGCCTGAATAGCAATTTCAAACATTTGTCTAGGTAGTAACTCTTTTAATTTCTCACATAGTTTTTTACCCCAGGTGTAAGCTTTCTCTCTGTGAACTATTGCTGATAAAGCATCAACCTTCTCACCATTAAGCATTATATCCAGCTTGGACATTTTAGACTGTTTAAAATCTGAAAACTCATAATCTAATGATGCATATCCCCTGGAAATAGATTTTAACTTATCATAAAAATCAAAGACAATTTCNGCCAAAGGAAGGGTAAAAGATAACTCAACTCTGTCTTTAGAAAGGTATATCTGGTTAGTTAAACTTCCTCTTCTATCAATACAGAGTTTAATTATACCACCAATATATTCAGATTTGGTTATAATCTGAGCTGTTATCATTGGCTCTTCTATCTTTATAATTTCATTTGGTTCAGGCATTTCTGAAGGTGCGTATATACTTATTTTTTCTTGGTTAGTTTTATAGCAAAGGAATTCTACTGAGGGAACAGTTGTTATTACAGACATATCAAACTCTCTCTCTAGCCTCTCCTGAATNATATCCATGTGCAACATTCCNAGGAATCCGCACCTAAAACCAAAACCAAGNGCAGCAGAAGTTTCTGGTTCCCAGACCAGNGAGGCATCATTTAACTGTAGCTTCTCCAAAGAATTTCTTAAATCCTCATAATCCGAACTATCAACAGGNTAAATTCCAGCAAAAACCATTGGNTTCACATCTTCAAATCCTTTAATAATTTCAATATTTTCATTTTCAGAATGAGTTATNGTNTCNCCTACNTTCACCTCTTTAGCATTTTTAATACCTGAAATAAGATAACCTACATTCCCTGCAGAAATTTCTTCGCATGAGCTCTTATCAAATTTCAAGATACCTATCTCGTCTACATTATATTCTTTTCCGGTATTTACAAATTTTACTTTATCTCCCTTTCTAATCTTTCCATTAAATACCCTAAATAATACTTCTATACCTCTAAAAGAGTTAAACACAGAATCAAAAATCATTGCTTGTAAATCATCACTTGAATCACCACTTGGAGATGGAATCTTATTAATAATATTCTCTAAGAGATTGTCAATACCTAATCCATCCTTAGCACTAACTTGTAATATATCTTCACTATTACAGCCTATTAAATCTACAATTTGATCTGAGACTTCCTCAATCATAGCACCAGGAAGATCAATTTTATTTAGTACTGGAATTACCTCAAGTCCTTGTTCAAGAGCNAGGTACANGTTAGAAATTGTTTGAGCCTGAATTCCCTGAGCAGCATCAACAACTAATATTGCTCCTTCACACGAAGCTATTGATCTTGATACNTCATATGAAAAATCAACATGACCTGGTGTATCTATCAAGTTCAATGTATAATTCTCATTCTGATGTACATGAANCATCTGAATAGCATGTGACTTTATAGTTATACCCCTTTCTCTCTCTAGGTCCATGTCATCNAGGAGTTGATTTGTCATATCTCTCTTATCNACAGTCCTTGTAAACTCTAATAATCTGTCAGCAAGGGTACTTTTTCCGTGATCAATGTGAGCTATAATGCAAAAATTTCTTATTTTTTTCATATTAAGGAGATCAAAATTAGATAATTTATAATTAAAAAATCATATATCATCTCGCGTAAATTTCCATCTATTATGGGTCCAAAGCCATTCATCTGGTTTNAATTTTATTTGATTTTCTAATTTGAGGACATATTCAGACAATATNTCTTTTTTTGAATTTGANTTAGGTTCACTAATCAAATCAAAATCTACAGAATAATGACCCCTNGATGTCCTTTCCATTGAAGCAAAGTACACATANGAATTCATGACNCTAGGNAGGTATTCAACTGACTTAAAAAAAGCTGTCTCTTGATTTAATAACTTTCTCCAAGACTTTCTATTTTTTTTGATNGGTGACTGGTCAGCAACTACCGCTAATACATCAACTTCTTTTAAATTTCTTTTCAAATAAAGCATAGCTTTTTTTGAATCAATCAACATTGAACCAAATCTTGAACGTGAATACATCATAATNTTATCAAATTTCTTATCAGAAATTGTCTTATAAATAACATGTAGAGGTNTNGTTAAGTTTAACTGAGAAGCTAGGAGAAGCCACTCCCAATTACATTGGTGAGAAGCAAGTACTAAGATTTTTTTNTTATTATTGAGCTTATCACTTATCTCACGAAAATTTTTAAAATTAACCCTCTCTCTAAGTTCACTCTCTGATATTGAGTAAGACTTTATTGTTTCAAAAAACAGATCACAAAAATTTATATAAAACTTGTAATATATTTTCTTCATCTGTTCCTCTGGCATATCTGGAAATGATTTCATAAGATTTTTACGAACTAAATTCCCTCTATAAAAAAAAGGTAAAAAAGTCGATATAAAAGTTGAAAAAGAGTATAAAATTTTAAGAGGAAGGTAAGATATTAGGTTGTATAAATATGACATCTATTGGTTATGATTAACATTTTAAAATTAGATATTAAACTCTCATAAATGAACATAACTAAAGTATATTTGTTAAGGAATGAAAATATCAGCCTCATTATATTCTAATAAAACCAAGAAATTAGAAGCTCTTACTGAGGAGCTTGACTCCGTTAATATAGATATGTTTCATATTGATTTTAATGACAAAAAAGTTGAAATTGAAAAAATAGAACATGATATTAAAAGGATTAGGAATGTGAGTAGTACGCCAATAGATTTACATATAATTTCTGAGGAACCATCTAAGTACAATAACTTTATTTTGAGAAATAATATAGATCGAGTTGCGTACCAGTTTGAAGATATAAAAGAAAATGAATTTGATATACCAAACTCTGAGAATATCGAATTTGGACTGGCAATAACATCAAATACAAATATTGAGGTATTTAATAAATACTCAGATAGATGCAGCTATATCCTATTAATGACTACTACACCTGGAGAAAGTGGTGGGAAATTCAACACGATCAATTTCAAAAAAATCAGACACTTTAAAAAGTTATACCCTAATAAATCAATCCACGTTGATGGAGGAATAAATGATGAGATAGGATTTGTGATGAGAATTTTAGGGGTCCAATCTGTTGTGTCTGGCTCTTTTCTTGTCAAGGAAAATATTTCTAAATCACTCCTAAAGTTGAAATCCTCGGTGATAAATTCACAACTGAAAGTCAAAGAGTTCATGATATCAAAAGAAGAGTGTCCAATAATTGACATAAAATCATCTCTACCTAATATTCTAAAAAAAATTAATGACTTTGATTTTGGATATGTTTTAGTTGAAAATTCTAATAAAGAGTTTGTTGGTATAATAAGTATGGCAGATGTAAGAAGAGGTTTAATAAAAAAAGAATTCGATATTAAAAAAATAGATGCACATGACATAATTAACCATAGACCTGTGACAATTAGAACATCTGATAACATTAATTATATGTTAAAAACTATTCAAAATCATGATTTTCTAATATCTTTCATACCTGTAGTTGATAATAAAAAAATAAAAGGTTCAATTACTTTTTTTAATCTTATAAATAGTGAGTCATGATAATTCATCTTAAGGCAAATATTGATAAAGAATCTGCAGTAAAAATCGCAACTGAGATGAGTGGGAAACTTATATATGATGAAAATAAATATATAATTATAACGTCCTCAAAGAATGATTTAATACCAAAAAAATATGAAAATGAAATTGACAATTCATTTATTATAGATAATGACATACAGTTATCGAGTAAAAATTATATAAATGAAACAAGAAAGGTTAAAATCAATAATATTGAGGTAGGTGGGGATAGTCAGAATACCTTAATGATCACAGGTCCTTGCTCTATTGAAAGCAAGAGCCAGATAGAAGAGTGCGCCGAATTATTAAAAGCAAATGGATTAACCACGCTCAGAGCAGGGTGTTTTAAACCACGAACGTCACCATATTCATTTCAAGGACTTGGACTTGAAGGTCTAAAAATGTTATCGGATATAAGGGATAGATATGGTTTTAATATAATATCTGAAGTTAAAGATGCCTCTCATGTGGATGATGTTATTGAATATACAGATATAATACAAATAGGGGCAAAAGCTATGTATGATCATGGAATTCTTAGGGAAACCGGAAAACAAAAAAAACCTGTTCTTCTTAAAAGAGGTTTTGGTTCAAATCTTCAGGAGTTTGTACAAGCAGCAGAATTCATATTATCAGAAGGCAATCCCAATGTAATGTTATGTGAGAGAGGAATAAGGACATTTGAGACAAAAACAAGGTTCACCCTTGACCTCTGTGGTGTTTCATTCCTAAAAGAATATACAAATTTACCAATAATACTTGATACAAGCCATGCTATGGGGTACAGCTACGGAGTTCCTGATTTGACTAGGGCATGTGTTGCTATGGGTATAGATGGTCTCTTGATAGAAAGTCATCCTAACCCATCTGAAGCACTGTCTGATGCATCCCAACAGCTTAATTTCAAAGAATTTAATACAATGTTTGACTCACTAAAACCAATTTGTAAAGCAGTAAATAGAAACTTAATATGAAAATTCCTGAAATAAAAATGCTAATATTAGATGTTGATGGAACAATGACTGATAATGGTATTTACATAGATGAGAATGGAGTCGAATCGAAAAGATACAATGCAAAAGATGGAGTAGGAATCTATGAGTTAATCAAGAATAAAGTTAAAATAGGGATAATCAGTCATTCTGAAAGAGGTGATGGTATTAAATCTCGAGCATCTTATCTAGGTATAGATCATTGTTATGTTGGAAATGAAGCTAAAGATAAGATTTTAATTGATTGGATTAAAAAAGAAAAAATTTTGACAGAAGAAGTTGCCTTTATAGGAGATGATATCAACGATATGAGTATAATCCGTATAGTTGGGTTCAGTGCTTGTCCTGACGATGCCTCTGAACCAGTAAAAAAAGAGGTATCATTAGTTCTAAAATCAAAAGGAGGATATGGTTGTGTTAGGGAATTTAGTGACTTATATTTGAGCCAAAATAGTTAAAATGAGTATACTAGTCAATAAAGATTCAAAAGTTATTGTACAAGGATTTACCGGATCAGAAGGAACCTTCCATGCTACTCAAATGATTGAGTACGGAACAAATATTGTGGGAGGAGTAACACCAGGAAAAGGAGGAAATCAACACCTTCACAAACCAGTTTACAATACTGTTTATGATGCTAAAAAAGATACAGGAGCTAATGTCTCAATAATTTTTGTTCCACCAGCATTTGCAGGAGATGCTATATTAGAATCTATTGACTCTAATATAGATGTTATTGTTGCAATTACTGAGGGAATTCCAGTTAAAGATATGATCAGGGTAAAATCACAGATCAGAAACTCTAATAGTACTCTTATTGGACCTAACTGCCCTGGAATAATAACTCCTGGAGAAGCAAAAGTAGGTATAATGCCAGGATTTGTATTCAGAAAAGGAAATATAGGTATCATATCAAAGTCAGGGACCTTGACTTATGAAGCTGCAGATCAGGTTGTGAAATCTGGTTTCGGTATTTCAACTGCGATTGGAATTGGTGGAGATCCTATAGTAGGTACGTCTACCTTAGATGCTATTAAATTATTTATGGATGATACGGATACTGAAGGGATTGTCATGATAGGGGAGATAGGTGGAAATTATGAAGCTGAAGCTTCAAAATGGATTAAAGAAAGTGGAAATAAAAAACCAGTTATAGGTTTTATAGCTGGGCAGACGGCTCCTAAGGGGAAGAGAATGGGTCATGCGGGAGCTATAATCGGAGGTAAGGACGATACAGCAGCAGCAAAAATGCAGATAATGAGAGAATGTGGATTAGTCGTTGCTGAATCACCAGCCAATATCGGAGAACAGGTCAAAAAGAGTTTATAAATGAATTACTTCATCATATGCAGCGGCGGCAGCTTCCATTATTGCCTCTGACATTGTGGGATGAGGATGAACCGACTTAATTATTTCATGTGCAGTAGTTTCTAACTTCCTCGCAGCAACAACTTCAGCTATCATCTCAGTAACATTATAACCTATCATATGACATCCCAACCACTCCCCATACTTTTTATCAAATATTACCTTAACAAAACCATCAGAATGACCAGAAGCATTTGCTTTACCAGAAGCTGAGAAAGGGAATTTGCCTACTTTTATATCATAACCCAAATCTATAGCTTGCTTTTCTGAAAAACCGACTGAAGCAACCTCAGGATTACAATAAGTACATGATGGTAGATTATCATAATTCAGAACACTTGGGTTTAATCCTCCAATTTTTTCTACACAAATTATGCCTTCTGCTGAAGCTACATGAGCTAAAGCTGGTCCTTTAACTACATCTCCAATTGCAAATACACCATCGATATTTGTTTGATAATAATCATTCACATTAATTTTTCCATTCTCTACAATTATACCAAGTTCTTCTAGGCCAATATTGTCAATATTTGTATGAACTCCAACTGCTGAAAGGACAATATCACAATCAATTATATCTTCTTTATTGCCACTCTTAAATTTTACTTTACATCCTTTTCCTTTACTATCAACTGAAAGAACCTCAGTATTTGTCATAATATTTACACCTGCTTTCTTGAAAGACTTTTCAAGTTGTTTTGAGATATCAATATCTTCAAGAGGTAGAATATTTGGTAGATACTCAACTAATGTAACATCCGTTCCAATACTATTATAGAAATACGCAAACTCGGATCCTATTGCGCCTGAACCGATTACAACCATTTTTTTTGGTTGTTTTTCTAAAGTCATTGCCTTCCTATATTCAATAATTTTCTTACCATCAATTTTAACATTTGGAAGTTCTCTTGACCTCCCTCCAGTTGCTATAATTATATTATCTGTTTTATGAATATTTTTTTTGCCGTCATCTCCTGTTACCTCAACTTCATTTTTTGAAATAATTTTACCAAAGCCATTTAAAATCTCAATTTTATTTTTTTTCATTAAAAAATTAACACCCTTACTCATACCATCTGCTATTCCTCTGCTTCTACTAATAATAGAGTTAAAATCTATGCTTGAATCATTAATCTTTATACCATAGCTTTCTGAGTGATTAACGTAATCAAAAACCTGAGCACTCTTAAGTAGTGCTTTAGTAGGTATACATCCCCAATTAAGACATATCCCACCCAGTGATTCCTTCTCAACAACCGCAACTTTCATGCCTAGCTGTGAAGCTCTTATTGCAGCAACATAACCCCCTGGACCTGAACCAATAACTATTAAATTATATGACATATTTTTTTTTAACAAATTTAAAGTCTTATTACTTATAATAAAACTATTGATTATTATATCTTGTTTATAATTGTATTAAAATTAAAAATTACTATATGTCATATAACTTCAAAAATAAGACTGCATTAATTACAGGAGGCTCAAAAGGTATAGGAAAAGACATCGTCAATAAGTTTATAAATGCAAATTGCAATGTTGCTTTTACTTATTTGAGTAGTGATGAAGAAGCCTCAAAGATTGAAAAAGAATTTAAAAAAAACGGATTAAAAATTAAAAAATATAAGTCAGATGCTTCAAATTTTGATGAAAGTATAAAACTTGTTGAAGATGTCATTAATGATTTTGGGAGCTTAGATATTCTCATTAATAATGCAGGAATAACAAAAGACAATTTGATACTTAGGATGGATGAAGAGGCATGGAAAAAGGTTATTGATATTAATCTAAACTCTTGCTTTAATTTAACTAAATCTTCAGTTAAAGAGTTTATAAAAAAGAAGGAAGGAGTGATAATTAATATCAGTTCAATAGTTGGTGTTAAAGGGAACCCAGGTCAATCAAATTATGCTGCTTCTAAGGCTGGAGTAAATGGTTTTACTAAATCAATTGCCCTAGAATTGGCGTCAAGAAACATAAGATGTAACGCAGTTGCACCTGGATTTATAGAGACAGATATGACTAAAAAAGATGGTTCAAAGCTACTAGATAGATGGATAGAATCTATACCTCTAAAAAAAGCAGGAAAGGTGAGTGACGTATCAGAACTATGCCTGTTTCTAGCATCTGAAAAAGCTACTTATATAACTGGACAGGTAATAAATGTAGATGGAGGATTAGTTACTTAATCTTCTTCTTAGAATCTAACTTTTTTATTTTTATCTCCTCCTTTTTCGAATCAAAATCAGCGCTAATAATATCTCCCTTTTTCAAATTACCAGATAATATTTCTTCTGCAAGAACATCCTCAAGGTATTTTTGGATAGCCCTTTCAAGAGGCCTAGCACCATACTTTGGATTGTAACCTTTTTTAATTAAAAAGTCTTTACATTCTTTTGATAATTTAATCGTGTACCCAATTTCATTGGCTTTTTTNTANAACTTTTNAAGATTTATATCAATNATTTTATACAAATTATCTCTNGTGAGTGAGTTGAAGATAATTATNTCATCTAATCTATTTATAAACTCAGGGTTAAAAGTTCTTTGTAATGCCTTATCAATAGTTGACTTAAGGTTTTCATTTATATTATCAGCTCTTGACTTTGTTTCAAATCCTATNCCTGCTCCAAAATCTTGGACATCTCTAGCACCAATATTTGAAGTCATTATCATAATAGTATTTCTAAAGTCAACTCTNTGNCCTAGCCCATCAGTTANAAAGCCTTCATCAAGAATTTGGAGTAATAAATTAAAAACATCCGGATGAGCTTTCTCAATTTCATCTAANAGAATTATACTGTATGGTTTTCTTCTAACTTTNTCACTAAGTTGCCCACCTTCCTCATAACCAACATAACCTGGAGGNGCACCAACTAATCTTGANATTGAAAATTTCTCCATGTATTCTGACATATCNACCCTTATGAGAGAATCATCCTTATCAAANAGATATTTTGAGAGAACTTTAGCAAGCTCTGTCTTTCCTACACCAGTTGGTCCCAGAAATATAAATGAACCAATTGGTTTTTTAGGNTCTTTAAGNCCAACTCTGTTTCTTTTNATGGCTCTTACAAGTTTATCAATAGCNGTANCTTGTCCTATTACTTCTTTNGATAGCTCNTTTGACATTCCTAAAAGNCTACTNCTCTCATTCTGAGCAATCCTCTCAACTGGAATACCAGTNACCATTGANACTACTTCAGAAATNTTTTTTTCGTTTACTTTATGTCTTTTCTTTTTGGATTCTTCTAACCACTTTTTTTTCTGNATATCTAGTTCAGCAAGCAATTTCTTTTCNGTATCACGCAACTGAGCTGCCTCNTCATATTTTTGATTTTGAACAACTTGATTTTTTTGGTTTTTAATTTCTTCAATTTTATTTTCNATATCAATTATAACNTCAGGTACATCGAGGTTGTGCATGTGAACTCTAGAACCGGCCTCATCTAATAGNTCAATNGCCTTATCTGGTAGGAATCTATCNCTTATNTATCTGTCNGANAGGCTAACACAAGCTTCTATAGNTTCTCTTGAATATGTAACATTGTGNTGTGATTCATATTTATCTTTNATATTATCTAATATATTCTTAGTTTCTTCTGCTGTTGTTGGGTCTACAACTACNACTTGAAATCTTCTTGCTAANGCTCCATCTTTTTCCACATACTGCCTATACTCATCTAGAGTNGTTGCACCAATACATTGTAGTTCACCTCTNGCAAGGGCNGGCTTAAACATATTAGACGCATCTAGTGAACCAGANGCTCCACCTGCACCAACNATGGTNTGGAGTTCGTCTATAAAGAGTATNACATCATCAGACTTTTCAATCTCNGTCATAATAGCCTTCATTCTCTCCTCAAACTGACCTCTATANTTAGTNCCTGCAACTAAAGATGCTAAATCAAGTGTTACTACCCTCTTGTTATGAAGGATTCTAGAAACTTTTTTNTGGGTAATCCTAAGAGCCAAAGCTTCTGCAATTGCTGTCTTACCTACTCCAGGTTCACCTATNAGAATTGGNTTATTTTTTTTTCTCCTACAAAGTATTTGCGCAACTCTATCNATTTCTTTCTCCCTTCCAATTACNGGATCTAATTTGTCCTTTGAGGCAAGCTCTGTAAGATCTTTTCCAAAATTATCTAATATNGGAGTTTTAGATTTTTCCTTNGATTTAGAAGGTTTTTGAGGTGACATNGGGCCTTTTGATTTAGGAAGATCCTCATCATCCAATGGTTCTGATGAAGTTGTACCTTGNGGCTTACTTGTCTGATANTCAAGAAGTTCCTTTACAACGTCATAAGTCACATCAAACTTATCTAATATTTGAGTTGCAATATTATCCTCATCTCTTAGTATNGATAGAAGAAGNTGCTCAGTACCAATTAATTTNCTTTTAAAAATTTTGGCTTCTAAGTAGGTAATCTTTAAAACTTTTTCGGTCTGTCTTGTCAGAGGAATATTTGACATATTTTTTAAATTACTGACACTGGTATTTTTAGTGTTGTGTTCAACTGAAGCTCTGAGGTCTTCCAAACTAATTCCTAATTTCTTTAATAANCTTATTGCTACGCCTTCACCTTCTCTTATTACNCCAAGTANCANGTGTTCTGTTCCTATATAGTCNTGACCGAGACGGAGTGCTTCCTCNCTGCTAAGNGATATAACTTCTTTTACTCTGTTTGAAAATTTTGCTTCCATANTTTATATACGTAAGGATAGTCTTTTTTGATAAAAAAACACAATTATTTTTTTTTAAAAATTTCTTATATAAAAACCACTTTCTGGTCCTTTTAAAAAAAGTAAATCAACTATACTTANTTCATAATCAAAATTCTTGCCAAGAAAAAAATCATTCCTCATTANTTTTACATTCNTGNNAGAAGGTAAACTAGTTTCTGAGTGAATTATTGTGTTTTTATTTCTTAAACTATCACCTGAAGATGTTTTAGAAAGTTTTTTATCAAAGTTTAATAAATCTAAAAAAAGTGACAATAAGTCATAATTTAAGTCAATCAAAAAAGTATGATTGAGTTTAAGGATGTTNTNAATATAGTCTATGTAAAAGATAAAATAGGGAAATTTCCCATAGGANGATTGAAGAGACTGCATATGNCTATTAATCCAATTTTGTTTATAATCAATTTTAATATCCNTTTGGAACNCAGTNCTGGTTTTCTTTACTGTCGGTACTTTNATAAAAAAAAATCCATCTTCATTACATAGGTAACCCTTATCAAAAAAATCTGAATTATGATATTTTAANTTGACTTTACACCCTATNTTTTGATTCATTANATCTTTAAAGTAGTTTACTTTTGGTAAATATTCTGGTTGAACTAAAATCATTATTTTTATCTTTACAAGTAAATATAGCATGACAAAAAAAAAGATTTTAATACCTTTTATAATATTCTCTACTGTACTNACCACATCNAGTGTATACATCTATCAGATGTTATATGCTCCAAATTTTCTTATAAATCAACCCGAAAAAATTATAATTATTAAAGATGAAATAGAATTCGATGATCTAAGAAATCAATTAATTGAAGACACCCTCCTTAATGATGTCATTTCATTTAGTGTCTTAAGTAAACTAATGGAATATGATAAAAATATTAAGGTTGGTGCATATAAAGTTGACATGAATATGTCTAATTATGACATGATTAGTATGTTAAGATCAGGAAATCAGACCCCAATTAATATTACATTTAGTTACGCCAGGAAAATTGATGATTTAGCTAAAAAAATAACCGATAAATTAAAGATTTCTGATGAGGAATTAAAAGCATATTTATATGAAAACCTAGATAAATACCAAGGTTTTAANGAATTGGATATAATAAGTATTTTTCTTCCTGATACCTACGAAGTTTATTGGAATATTTCACCAAAAAATTTAGTTGACAGAATGTACTCNGAATACAAAAAATTCTGGAANNGTAATAGAATAGCAAAACTTAATAAAATAAACTTGAATCAAAAAGANTCNATNGTTTTAGCTTCTATTGTNGCATCTGAAACTAGAATGATAGACGAAGCNGATAGAATTGCAGGAGTTTANATGAATAGATTAAATAAAAATATGAGACTTCANGCTGACCCCACATTAGTATTTGCAGCTAATGACTTNACAATAAGGAGAGTATTAAACAAACATAAAAAAATAAAATCTCCATATAATACTTACTTAAATAAGGGTCTNCCACCTGGTCCTATTAGGTTAACTCCAAANAACTATATTGATGCTGTATTAAATTATGAAAAACATAATTATATTTTTTTCTGTGCAAAAGAAGACTTTTCAGGATATCACTCATTTGCTACTAATCTTAGAGATCACAACAGAAACGCTAGAAAATTTCAAAGAGCCTTAGATAATAGGAAAATATTTAGATAATGATTAAAGCAGAAATAGAATTAAGGGTTAGATATTCTGATACTGATAAGATGGGTTTCTTATACTATGGAAGGTACGCCAACTTATATGAAGTCGGAAGGGTTGAATTATTTAGAAGTCTTGGTTTTTCATACCGAAATTTAGAAGATGAAGGAACAGGAATGCCAGTAATTAATATGGAATCTAAATTTATACATCCTATCAAATATGATGAGTTGGTTAAAGTAAAAACAATCATAAAGGAAATACCATCCTCAATTATAACTTTTGATTATGAAGTTTTTAATGAAAATAAAGTTTTAGCAAATNTTGGTAAAACAGAACTTACCTTTATCAATCTCCAAAANAAAAAGGTTNTAAGGTTACCTAAAAAATTAGAGNAAATAATTAATAAAAGTTTTGAAAAATAGACTCAAGAATACAATAGATATTATAAGATCTCTNTTCAAGAGTTTATACTTAATTGATAATAAAATATCATATTACAACGTCTANAAAATATTTATNAAAAAATTAGCTGAAGATGAGATATTTGAAAGGTCACTAGCTGTTGCATTCAGTTTTACAATTGCCACATTCCCCTTAATAATATTCCTTTTCACATTAATACCATATATAAANTCATTAATACCTGAGATAGATTCTACAAAGATTCTGTTCTTTCTTGAACAGGTAATGCCCCAAAANATGTATAATATNGCCGAAAATACAATTNTTGATTTNGTTGAGACAAAAAGAGGAGGACTACTATCTTTTGGAGTNATCTTCTCATTACTTCTTTCATCAAACGGATTTAACACACTTATTAAAACTTTTAATAGCTGCCATAAAATTAGAGAAAATAGGAGTTTCATTGAGACAAGATTAATTGCTATTATCCTTACACTAGTTTTTTTTATGGTTATTCTAATAGCNATAGTGCTTTCGACTCTTGGAGACTATTTAATAAATATTATTTTAAATTATAATCTATTTGATAACGTAGAGTATTACACCATTATGCTTATCAAAATATTAATTTTATTTATATCCTTTTATCTTGGAATATCATCNATTTTTTATTTTGCACCTGTAATGCACAACCGATGGACATTTATATCTTCAGGGTCAATTATATCCGCAATAGGGTGTGTATTAATATCACTAGCGTTTGCTTTTTACATTAATAATTTTCCCACTTATAATAAACTTTATGGTTCTTTAGGAATACTAATAGTTTACATGGGATGGGTATATGTTGTCTCATCTATTATCCTAGTAGGTTTCGAGTGGAATACAAGTATTGACATTGCAATAAAAAAAATAAAGGCAAAAATTTAAAATGGTATTTTTGGCAAGTCTACTAATTAGTATATTTTTGCTGCCAAGATAAAACAGAGGAGTGGCAGAGTGGTCGAATGCGGCGGTCTTGAAAACCGTTGTACCGCAAGGTACCGGGGGTTCGAATCCCTCCTCCTCTGCAAATTTCAAAAATTGAAAAAATCTAATTTTTTTGAGGACGTCTACGACGTAGTTAGGCTAATTCCCAAAGGAAAAGTAACTTCATATGGTGCAATAGCTAACTATCTAGGAATAACAAAAAGTGCTAGGATAGTTGGATGGGCTATGAGAAGTTCACATAATGATGCTACCATTCCAGCACACAGAGTTGTAAATAGGAATGGATTTCTGACAGGAAAACATAATTTTATAGGAACGAGGATGGACAAACTTCTAATCGACGAGGGGATTCAAGTTAAAAATAATAAAATAATAAATTTTAGAGAGGTATTCTGGAGTCCTATAAATGAACTAGAATTGTAAAAAAAATTATGATAAAGTTTTTGATTTGTATTTTATCCATTCTGCCCATAATTGTAAAATCTCAAGATCTTATACCTAAGCTGTTTATTAAATGTGACAGATGTGATGATACATACATAAGAAAAGAGATAAACTATGTCGACCACGTAAGGGATCAAGCCCTAGCAAATATTCAACTTTTTATTTATAGAAATAGAAATGCTAACAACGGAAATAGATATACATTAGATTTTATAGGAAATGAATTTTTTAGTGATAAAAATATATCTCTTCAAGTTGATACAAACCCTAAAATGACGAGGGATGAAATTAGGTCATCCTTAAAAAATAAAATCGAACTTGGTTTAGTCTACTATCTAATTGAAACTGATATATCAAATAAAATAAGGATTACCTATGACAGTGCTATCCTAAGCGATGAAATTGAATCAAGTTCTGACAAATGGAATAATTGGGTATTTCAGAGTGCTGGAGACGCAAATTTTGAAAATGAAACCAGCAGAAAAAAATCTAATATAAATCTGCAATTTGATGCTGATAAGGTTACCGATAAGATCAAACTTCAATTTGATTTAGATTTTGAGAGATCTAATGACAGATACGAAAATGATGATAATATCTTTACAAGTAGAAGAAACAGAAAATCTTTTTCGATGAAAAGTGTTTGGAGTTTGAACGAAAAATGGTCAGCAGGATTCAGCGGTGGAGCAAGTAGTGATACCTACCAAAATATAGATTTTAGATATCATATATTACCAGCAATTGAATATAGCTTTTTTCCTTACAATGAATTCGTCCGAAGAGAGATGGTAATTAATTACAGAATTGGTTATGGTTATAGAAACTATATAGAAAAAACAATATACGATAAACTCAAAGAAGATGTATATGTACATTTTGTTGGATTTGAGACAAGATTTAGACAGCCGTGGGGAGAAATTAATACTAACTTATCAGGCAAGTCATTTCTTCAAGATCCAGAAAAATATAGTTTAAGGTTTGATAGCTGGTTCTCAATAAGAGTTTTCGAAGGATTATCAGTAAGGCTTGGAGGAGAGTTAGAATTAATAAGAGACCAGCTAAGTCTACCAATGAGAAATGTTTCTATTGAAGATTTACTACTTCAGCAAAAAGAGATTGCGACAGACTTTTTTACGGAATTTAGAATTGGATTAAGCTATACTTTTGGGTCTGCTTACAATAATTACTTGAATAGCAGACTATAATTTTAAATTCTACTTTCTTATAAGATATAACCCCATAAATGTAATTAAACCATTTAATAGTAAAATTTCAAATCCAAATATATATCCAAATAAAATTTCTTGAGAATATATGTTTATAAGATAACTTAAGAAAGGTGATATAAAACAAACAATAATGGAGTATTTATCTTCAATATTATATTTGGTAAAAATTCCAAAAAAGAACAGACCAAGAAGAGGTCCATAGGTATAACCTGCGGCCTTAAATATGGAATTAATCACACTCTGATCATTTATTTCGTTAAAAATAAGTATTACAAAAAATAATATTATTGAGAACATTATATGAACAACAACTCGTACTCTTTTTTTTGACTTATATTTTTCAATATCGAGAAAATCAATACAAAATGATGTAGTCAGTGAGGTAAGTGCAGAGTCAGCACTTGAGTAAGCAGCTGCAATTATTCCTAAGACAAAAACTATACCAGCAAATTCTCCCATATGATTAATTGCAAGGAGTGGGAAAAGAGTATCCGTTCTATTTGGGATATCAAATTGAATAAAGTCACTATATAAATAAAGTAATGCGCCAAGAGTTAAAAATAAAAGGTTTGCAAAAACCAGAATAATACAAAACCAAAAAATATTTTTTTGTGATTCTTTTAAATTTTTACAAGTAAGGTTTTTTTGCATCATATCCTGATCTAATCCAGTCATCACAATTGCTATAAATGCACCGGAAAGAAATTGCTTTAAAAAGAAATTACTTTCCCTCCAATCAAATATAAATACTTGTGTATAACTACTTGAAAAAAGGATATTTTTTATCTCTAACAAGCTTAGATTCATCTCATTTAAAATAAAAAAAATGGTTATTATGACAGAAGATATCATGAATAATGTCTGAAGAGTATCTGTCCAAACAATTGTCTTTATTCCCCCACGAATTGTATATATCCATATCAAAACAATTGTAATAAAAACTGAAAAATAAAAAGGTAAATTAAATTGATCGAAAACAGCAATTTGGAGAACCCCTGCAACTAAAAATAATCTAAATGAGGCACCTATAGTTCTTGATAGCAAAAAGAAAAATGCACCTGTTTTATAACTATACACTCCAAACCTCCTCTCCAAGTAAGTATATATAGAGATCAAATTATATTTATAGTACAAGGGAAGTAATACTTTTGAAATAAAGTAGTACCCAAACAAGTACCCAATAACCATCTGAAAATANGAAAAATNAGAGTTTCCAACCTCACCTGGAACNGAGATAAATGTTACNCCNGANAGCGAAGTTCCNATCATTCCAAAGGCAACCANATACCACGGTGANGATTTATTAGCATTAAAAAAATCATTAAATTTTGATTTTTTTGANGTAAAATTTGAGATCAGTAATAGAATCAGAAAATAAATAATGAATATGAATAATATAATATTTGGATTCATATTTTTTAATCAAAAAAATGGTTATGTTAGATTATAATTTTACTAAGTTAATCTAAAATCAAATTAGATTTTATAATATCTTATTTTGAATGAAATTACCAACAAAAATACTTGAAGAGGCNGTTAATGAAATNTCCAAATTNCCNGGCATTGGCAAAAAAACTGCACTTAGACTCTCTCTTTACCTACTGAAAAAAGATATTGAGTTTAGCCAAAACCTATCTAAATCAATAACTGACCTCAAAGAAAAAACTCAATATTGTGATGTTTGTCACATGATGTGTGAAGATNATGATTGTGTCTGTAAAAAAAATAATCCATTTACAAATAAAGAAATTATATGTGTTGTGGAAGATACTCCGGATGTTTTAGCTATTCAAAANACCAACCACTACAACGGTCTTTTCCACGTTATNGGAGGATTAATTTCCCCTATCGATGGCATTGGACCAGAGGAGCTTAACATATCGACACTAATCAAAAGAGTCAAACAAGACAATATTAAAGAAATTATATTTGCTTTAAGCCCAACTTTAGACGGAGATACAACATCTTTCTATATATCAAAAAAACTTTCAGAATTCAATGTCAAGATAACAACAATTTCAAGAGGNATTCCAATAGGAGGTGAGATTGAATATGCAGATGAAGTAACATTAGGAAGAAGTATATCTTCAAGAATTAATTATAATTTAAAGTAATGAACAAGACTGAATCCAACAGATTACAAAAAGTTGAAGAATCCTCAACACTAGCTATGGCTGCTCTNGCTAGAGAATATAAATNAAAGGGAGTTGATGTGATAAGTTTAAGTTTAGGTGAGCCTGATTTCAAAACACCTACTCACATATGTGATGGAGCAAAACTAGCAATAGATTCAGGGAATTATTTTTCATATCCTCCTGTAGCTGGTTATATAGATTTNCGTGAAGAGATATCAANGAAATTTATTGAAGAAAATAAATTACAATATGACCCCAGTCAGATAATCGTGTCTAATGGAGTTAAACATTCTATAACTAACGTTATGTTTTCAATTTTAAATAAGGGAGATGAAGTTATAGTTTTTTCACCGTTCTGGGTTAGTTATTCTGCAATTATAACCTTAGCTGAAGGTGTTCCTGTATACATAAATACTTCCATCGATAANGATTTTAAACCATCTNTAGAACAGCTAAAAAGTNCCATAACNAAAAATACCAAGGCTATTATATTTAGCTCACCATGCAATCCAACAGGTACTGTTTTTAGTAGAGAAGACCTCAAAAAATACAGAGACATANTAGTTGATTACCCTGATATAGTAANTATATCGGATGAAATTTATGAACATATTAATTTCACAAATGAACACTGCAGTTTTGGTTCNTTAGATGGTATGTCNGATAGNACGATCACAATGAATGGNTTCTCAAAAGCATTTGCAATGACTGGTTGGAGNCTTGGGTATNTAGGTGCCCCTAAAGGAATAGCTAAATCNATAAATAAAATGCAAGGTCAAACNACATCTGCTAATTGNTCAATTGCCCANAGAGCTGGATTAGCTGCATTAAGNNCAGGAAATGATTGCGCAATTGAAATGAAAAATTCCTACCTTAAAAGAAGAGATTTAGTTTTTGATAAATTAAATAAAATAACTAATCTAAAAGTAAATTTACCAGAAGGTGCTTTCTATTTTTTCCCTGAGATTGATAATATTCTTGGAAAAAGAGATAGTAAAGGTGTAGAGATAAAATCGTCAAATGACCTTGCAATGTATCTCTTAGAAGATGCGAAGATATCCTTAGTTCCAGGTGAAGACTTTGGAGCCCCAAATTGTATAAGATTATCTTATGCAGCTAGTGAAAGTGATCTGATCGAAGCATGTAAAAGATTAGATAAATCCATTCATAAACTCAATTAGAGTGAAGCTTGAAACTATATTTAATCAAGTCAAAAAACTTAAAGTAATAGTAGTTGGCGATGCAATGTTAGATTCCTATAGAATTGGGAAAATAAATAGACAATCCCCCGAGGCTGATGTACCTATTGTTGATGTTATTGAAAATTCTACAAAACTTGGTGGTGCTGGAAATGTAATACTAAACCTAAAGCAATTAGGAGTAACTCCCATTCTGTGCAGTGTTTTAGGTGATGATGAAAGTGGAAGAGAGATAATAAAAGAATTAGAAAAAAATAATCTAGAAACAAGTGGAATTATTATTGACCCCTCTAGAAAAACTACAGTTAAAGAAAGGATAATTGTACAAGAAAAACATGTTCTTAGAATCGATGAGGAAATTNATCAAAATTTAAATGAAAAAANCCGTTCNAAATTAATTGCGAAGATAAATGAAATGATNAAAAACTCTGATA
This sequence comes from Marinoscillum sp., assembly GCA_002692105.1. Classification (GTDB taxonomy): domain Bacteria; phylum Bacteroidota; class Bacteroidia; order Cytophagales; family MED-G16; genus MED-G16. Next base: position 25,434 of record NZKG01000023.1, read on the forward strand.
TATTGATTTTTCAAGACTATGATAAAGGNGTTATTGATAGTGTATTAATTGATAGAATAACATCAGATAAAAAAATATTTATTTCTGTCGATCCNAAATACAAAAACTTTACTAATTACAAAAACNTCAATTTCTTTAAACCTAATTTAAATGAGATTACAAAATCGCTCAAAATAAACAACCCTAACTTTGAAAATCTTGAGAGTATTGGTAAAAANTTTATGAAAAAAAATTCGATAGATGANTTAATGATTACTCTATCTGAAAAAGGAATTATCATTCTATCTAAAAAAGAAGTTACAAAACATGATATTTTTAACTCAAAAATAGTTGATGTATCNGGNGCTGGCGATACAATTATATCATTAGCTTCTATATTATTTTATCTAAAATTACCCCAAAAGTTTATTGGNGAAATATGTAATATTGCAGGTGGCATAGTTTGTAATTATTCAGGTGTAAAAGCTATTGATAACAAAGAGCTTATGGAAAAAACTAAAAGATACAATTTAGATTTATATCTTTNAATATTAACTTNTATATAATATGAATGTAATTATTTTTGGTCCNCCAGGTGCAGGAAAGGGAACACAAAGCGATAAGTTAATTGAAAAATATAACTTAATTCACATTGCGACTGGAGATCTATTTAGAATGCATCTTGGAAATAANACATCTCTTGGGTTAAAGGCAAAAAAATATATGGAGGAAGGAAATCTTGTCCCAGATAAAGTTGTTATTGATATGGTAGAAGATAAGATAAAAGAAAATTTAANTTCAAATGGTTTTATTTTTGATGGCTTTCCTAGAACAGTAAAACANGCNGAAGCTCTAGATAAAATGNTNAAAACTAAAAATTTAGAGATCAACCGNTTNATATCCCTAGATGTTAAGGATGAAGAACTTATTTCGAGAATTAAAAAAAGATCACTAGTATCTGGAAGAGTTGATGACCAAAGTGAAGAAAAAATAAATAATAGGATTAGTGTTTATAAAAAAGAAACCCTTCCTGTTCTCAATCATTATAAAAAACAAAATAAATACTATCCAATAGATGGTCATGGTACAATTGATAATATATTCGATTCAATATGTTCTAAAATTGANCATTGATGAGTAANCCTAATTTTATTGATTACATAAAAATATTNTGTAAGTCTGGAAATGGTGGAGGAGGCTCCTCTCATTTTAGAAGGGAGAAGTTTGTACCATTAGGTGGNCCTGATGGTGGAGANGGTGGAAAAGGAGGTGATATTATTCTGAGAGGCAATAGCCAATTTTGGACTCTTCTACACTTNAGGTATACTAAGCATTTAAAGGCAGAAAATGGAGAAAATGGTAGCGGATCTAAAAAGCATGGTAGAGACGGNAAAGATATTATTATTAATGTTCCCCTTGGNACAGTAGTAAAATCTGCAGATGANGAGAAAANATTATTAGAANTAATTAATGACGGNGATGAAAAAGTTTTNATGNANGGTGGACAAGGTGGGTTAGGTAATTTCCATTTTAAATCATCAACCAACCAAGCACCACAGTACAGCCAACCAGGGAAAAAAGGAACTGAAAACTGGGTAACGCTTGAGCTAAAAGTTTTGGCAGATGTTGGACTTGTTGGATTCCCAAATGCAGGTAAATCCACTTTACTTTCATCTATATCAGAGGCGAAACCTAAAATTGGAGATTATCCGTTTACTACCATTAANCCAAATTTAGGTGTTGTCCCTTNCAAAGNTGANAAATCATTTATTATGGCCGATATTCCAGGGATAATTGAAGGTGCATCAGAAGGTAAAGGTTTAGGTTTTAGATTTCTAAGACACATTGAGAGAAACTCTATCCTTTTATTTCTAATTCCAATTACTTCTAAAATAACTGAAGAGTTTAAGATGTTAAGGAAAGAACTAAATAAATATAATAAAGAGTTAATGGAGAAAGATATTATCATTGCAATATCAAAATCAGACTTAAAAANCACCGAGGAAATAAAAAAAATTCGTTTAGATTTTATACATGAAACAGTTTTTATTTCNAGTATAACAAATTATAATCTTGATAAATTAAAAAATATGATTTGGAAAAAATTAAATAAATAATGGTCAAAATGGCATTTATTTTCTTTGGCAAAGAAATTGTAATTAATAACTAATATGAATAAGAAGAAGACTACTAAAAAAACAAAATCAACTAAAAGTCAAGATCTAAAATTAGAACTTCAAGAATCTAAAGATAAATATCTTAGACTGTACTCAGAGTTCGAAAATTACAGAAGGAGAACATCAAAAGAAAAAATTGAAATGATCGATTCAGCAAATAAAGATTTGCTAAAAGAAATATTACCAATATCTGATGACTTTGAGAGAGCAATCAAATCTTCTGANCCTGACAATNCTATTGANGNNGAAGGAATTAANCTNATATTCCAAAAATTAAGAGGAATTCTTGAGAAGCATAATTTAAAGAAAATGGAAATAAAGGTTGGTGATGATTTCAATTCNGAATTACATGAAGCCATAACAAGTACTCCATCAGAAAAAAAGCTAAAAGGAAAGGTTGTTGATATNATAGAAGATGGTTATCTAATAGCTGATAAAATATTGAGGTTTGGTAAAGTTGTAATTGGATCATAATGTCAAAGAGAGACTTCTACGATATTTTAGGTGTTAACAAGTCTGCTTCNGCANCTGAAATNAAGAAAGCTTACAGAAAAGTTGCCATAAAGTTNCACCCAGATAAAAACCCAGATAATAAAGAAGCTGANGANAAATTTAAGGAAGCCGCTGAAGCATATGAAATTCTAAGTAATCCTGAAAAAAAACAACAATANGACAGGTTTGGTCATAATGCTTTTAAAGGAGGTCAGGGTGGTTTCTCNGGTGGNAACATGAATATGGAAGATATCTTTGATCAATTTGGGGATATTTTNGGTGGTGGAAGTCCTTTNGATAGTTTTTTTGGAGGNGGATCAACCCAACAAAGAAATAAAGGAACTAACCTAAGAATAAAACTTAAACTAAGTATTAAGGAGATAGCAGNTGGAGTTGATAAAAAAATAAAGGTAAAAAGATTAGTCACTGCNCCTGGTGTAACATTTAAAACTTGTCCTACATGCAACGGAACTGGAAAGGTAAATAAAGTTGTTAATACAATGCTTGGACAAATGGTTTCATCTTCTCCATGTTACCAATGTAGTGGAACTGGAAAAATAATTGATAATAAACCACCNGGNGTNGATAGCACTGGTTTACAATATAAAGAGGAAATTCTNGAAATTAAGATCCCNTCNGGTGTTTCTGATGGAATGCAATTATCTATGTCAGGTAAAGGAAATGAGTCACCATCTGGAGGAATACCNGGAGATCTACTTATACTNATAGAAGAAACAGAAAGTGAAGAATTTAAAAGAGATGGTAATAATATTGTTTATGATTTATATGTTAATTTCATAGATGCCGTATTAGGTAAAGAACTAGAAGTTCCTACGATTAATGGAAAAGTAAAAATTAAAATTCCTTCTGGAACTCAAAGCGGAAAAATATTAAGATTAAGGGGAAAAGGTATAAGAGATATTAACTCTTCTTTAACTGGCGATCAGCTAATTCATATTAANATATGGACACCTAAAAAACTTAGTGGTGAAGAAGAAAAGATATTATTAAAATTAAAAGATTCTAAAAATTTTAAGCCAAATCCAAGTAAATCTGATAAAGGTTTTTTTGAGAGAGTCAGGGATTTCATGAGCTAAGTNCTTANCTCAAATAATTAATTTAGTTATTTTAGNTTATTAATTAAATNTTTANAAACTGAATACAGGAAGAAATATTAGGTGGATTATCTCCTCTCTCTTAGTCACTTTTATAGTGTCTTCAATCTTTTTTTTTAATCAAATTGTAGAAGACATTAAGGANAGAGAAGTATCGTCTATAAAAAGATATGGAAAATTCCTTGAATACATATCTAATCCAAATCAAAGTGATGACGCTAATATTTTTNTTGAAGATATACTTATTGAAAANAAAACTATTCCNGTAATTATAACTGATGAAAATTATANAATAATTGAATATAAAAATTTAGATNGAATAAAAGCCCTAAATGACTCTTCTTATCTAAGAANTGAACTTATTAAGATGAAAAATCAATATGATCCTNTAATAGTTAATTTGAAGGAAATTGGAGNTGATAAAGANGAAAAACAATATATTTTCTTTAAAAACTCTTATGTATTAGACCTAATAATTATAGCCCCATACTTTCTTATAATTTTTATGATTCTAGTATTATCATCCTTATANCTTGTATTTTACTATTCCAATAAATCAGAAAAAGATAGACTCTGGACAGGTCTTGCAAAGGAAACAGCTCATCAACTTGGGACACCATTATCCTCTCTAATTGGATGGAACGAATATATAAAATCAAAAAAAAATATAGATAATGAAACTGTTTCAAAAGAAATAGAAAAAGATTTAAATAGACTTAAAACTATAACTGATAGGTTCTCCAATATAGGTTCAAAACCAAANTTAAATGAAGGTAATCTTAGTCAAATCATTCATAACTCTATTAAATATTTAAAAGTTAGAACATCTTTAAAAATAAAAACTAAAATGAATTTGGATNATGTTAATATAAAATATAATGAACAGTTATTCAGTTGGGTTGTNGAAAACTTATACAAAAACTCAATAGATGCAGTTCGNGAAGATGGNGAGATCAATATCAATTTAGTTGATAGAAAAAAATCAGTAGTTATAGATTTTACTGATAACGGAAAAGGAATAAAAAAAGGTGAATTCAAAAAAGTATTTAGTCCAGGTTTTACTTCAAAAAGAAGAGGATGGGGNCTTGGTCTCACATTGGCTAAGAGAATAATTGAAAANTACCATGAAGGTAAAATCTATGTATTNAAATCCATAAAAAATATNGAAACTACAATNAGAATAGAGCTAAAGAAATAATTAAATAATCTTATCATTAATATATTTTATATAGTCTTTGTTAAATAGGATTTATAATTTAATTTCGCTTTAAATTATTTTATAATAAANNNTCACATGTAATGCCAAGTCAAGGAAAAGTAACAGCAGTAATTGGACCCGTAGTAGACGTNTCATTTGAAGAGAATAGCCTACCNGAAATTCTNAATGCCCTCGAGATAAAAAAAGAAGATGGATCAACACTNATATTNGAAGTTCAACAACATCTTGGTGAAGATAGAGTGAGAACAATATCAATGACAGGAACNGAAGGACTCAAGAGGGGAATGAAAGTAATTGACCTTGGACAGCCAATCTCAATGCCTGTTGGTGATGANATAAAAGGTAGACTTTTTAATGTNGTTGGTGATGCAATCGATGGAATTGAAGAGCCANCAACCAANGAAAGATTACCTATCCANAGAGATGCNCCAAAGTTTGAAGATCTTTCGACATCAGCTGAAGTTCTATTCACAGGNATTAAAGTAATTGACCTAATAGAACCTTACAACAAGGGTGGTAAAATTGGTTTATTTGGTGGAGCAGGTGTAGGTAANACAGTTTTAATACAAGAGCTAATAAATAATATTGCAAAAGCATATTCTGGACTATCTGTTTTTGCTGGTGTTGGAGAGAGGACAAGAGAGGGAAATGATTTGTTAAGGGAGATGATAGAAGCTGGAATTGTTGATTATGGAAAAGAATTTAAAGAGTCAATGGAAAAGGGTTCATGGGATCTCTCAAAAGTTGACAAAAAGAAACTCAAAGAATCAAAAGCTGCATTTGTATTTGGTCAGATGAACGAACCTCCTGGTGCGAGAGCTAGGGTTGCGCTATCNGGTTTAACACTTGCTGANTATTTTAGAGATGGTGATGGGAAAGGCCAAGGTAGAGATATATTATTCTTTATTGATAATATATTCAGATTCACTCAGGCCGGTTCTGAAGTTTCTGCATTATTAGGTAGAATGCCTTCAGCTGTAGGNTATCAACCTACCCTNGCTACAGAAATGGGTGCAATGCAAGAAAGAATTACNTCAACAAAAAAAGGTTCNATTACATCNGTTCAGGCTGTTTATGTACCTGCNGATGATTTAACAGATCCAGCACCTGCTACAACATTTGCTCATCTCGATGCGCANAGTGTATTATCAAGAAAGCTTGCATCAATAGGTATATACCCTTCTATTGATCCACTTGAGTCAACATCTAGAATACTNACAGAAGAAGTTGTTGGGACTGAACATTATTCATGTGCCCAGAGAGTTAAAGAGCTTCTACAGAGATATAAAGAACTTCAAGACATAATTGCTATCTTAGGTATGGATGAATTATCCGATGAAGATAAGCAAGTTGTNCACAGNGCACGAAGAGTTCAGAGATTTCTTTCTCAACCNTTNCACGTTGCTGAACCNTTTACAGGAGTCAAAGGTCAATTAGTAGACATAAANGATACCATCAAAGGATTTAATATGATCATGGATGGAGACTTAGANCATCTACCTGAATCTGCATTTAATCTAAAAGGNACAATTGATCAGGTAATTGTTGCNGGAGANAAACTATTAGAAGAAGTAAAATAATTCCCATGATTTTGGAAATTTTNTCNGCAGAANAAAAAGTTTATAGTGGTGAGGTTGAATCAGCAATTTTTCCNGGATCTGATGGTGAATTTCANGTTTTAAATAANCACGCTCCTCTAATTAGTTCCNTACAAAAGGGATCAATTAAGTATACNGAGAATAAAAAAGAGNATTCTGTTNACGTNTCTGGNGGTATTGTTGAAATTCTCAACAATAAAGTAAACGCACTAATTGAAAAATAACTGACATTCTGTCACTATATCAGTATGGCATAATTCTTGTCGTATATGNCTTATAANTAAATTAAANTATTATGAGTAAAATTATNGGAATAGATTTAGGTACNACAAATTCATGTGTNTCAGTAATGGANGGAAACGAGCCTGTTGTNATACCTAATAGTGAAGGAAAAAGAACAACTCCCTCAATTGTTGCATTCCTTGACGAAGGTAAAGGNGAAAGAAAAGTAGGTGATCCTGCAAAAAGACAAGCTATTACAAACCCTAAAAATACTATTAACTCTGTAAAAAGATTTATGGGTAAAAAATATTCCGATATTAACGANGAGAAAAGAAACCTATCATATGATGTTGAAAAAGGAGCAAANGANACAGTTCGAGTTAAGGTAGGATCNAGGAAATATACNCCTCAAGAACTTTCAGCTATGATACTNCAGAAAATGAAATCAACAGCAGAAGATTATCTAGGGTCAGAGGTAAAAGAAGCTGTNATTACTGTTCCTGCCTATTTCAANGATTCAGAAAGACAGGCGACTAAGGAAGCAGGGACAATTGCAGGACTTGATGTAAAAAGAATNATTAATGAGCCAACAGCTGCTGCTTTAGCGTATGGGCTTGATAAGAAAGATAAAGACTTAAAAATTGCAGTTTATGACTTTGGTGGAGGAACATTTGATATATCTATATTAGAGCTTGGAGATGGTGTATTTGAGGTAAAATCTACTAATGGNGATGTTCATTTAGGAGGTGANGATTTTGATAGTGTACTAATTGATTGGTTAGCTGATGAATTTAATAAAGANGANGGNATAGACCTNAGAAAAGATCCAATGGCTCTTCAGAGACTAAAGGAAGGTGCAGAAAAGGCTAAGATTGAACTTTCAAGTTCAACATCAACTGANATCAATTTACCNTATATTATGCCTGTTGACGGAGTNCCTAAGCACCTAGTAAGGTCTTTGAGTAGATCAAAATTTGAACAATTATCTCAGAAATTAATTGAAAGNACNCTAGAGCCTTGTAAGAAAGCACTTAAAGATGCTAAAATAGATATATCAGAAATTGATGANGTTATACTAGTTGGTGGAACTACTAGAATTCCTAAAATTCAAGAAGAAGTCNAAAGTTTTTTCAAGAAGAAACCATCAAAAGGAGTTAATCCNGATGAAGTAGTNGCTGTTGGTGCAGCAATACAGGGAGGAGTNCTTACNGGAGAAGTNAANGATGTCTTATTACTAGACGTAACGCCATTATCTCTAGGTATTGAAACTTTNAATGGAGTCTTTACAAANCTTATTGAATCAAATACAACAATACCTACNAAAAANTCTGAGACTTTCTCAACAGCNGGCGATAACCAACCAGCTGTAGAAATACATGTTNTACAAGGAGAAAGACCAATGGCTAAAGATAATAAAACAATNGGAAGGTTTCATCTNGATGGTATCCCACCAGCGCCAAGAGGTGTCCCNCAAATTGANGTAACTTTTGATATAGATGCTAATGGAATATTGAATGTTTCAGCAAAAGATAATGGAACAGGTAAAGANCAAAATATTAGAATTGAAGCTTCCTCAGGCCTATCAGATGAAGAAATAAATAAAATGAAAGACGAAGCTAAGGCAAATGCTGAAACAGATAAGAAAGAGAGAGATAAAGTTGACAAATTAAATACAGCAGATGGTCTTATCTTCCAGACAGAAAAGCAACTTAAAGAGTTTGGAGAAAAGTTATCTGATNAGAATAAAAAGACNATTCAAGCAGACCTTGACAAACTTAAGGAATTGCATAAANATCAAAATATAGATGACATAGATNCTGCAATTGAGGCNCTNAACAAGTCGTGGGAGGGAGCAAGTCAAGAGATCTACAAAGCAACTCAAGAACANCAGGCTTCACAANCAGANCCATCTTCTTCAGGNCCAGGTAAANAAAAATCATCTGGNNATAAGAAAGGNGATGATATCTCTGATGTTGATTTTGAGGAGGTGAAAGAAGACGATAAAAAATAACTAGTAGCTACAATTTCCTGGAGTTCTTGGGAAAGGGATNACNTCTCTGATGTTTTTCATNCCNGTTACAAATTGTATCAAACGCTCAAGTCCAAGNCCAAACCCTGAGTGNTTTACTGTNCCAAATTTTCTAGTATCAAGATACCAAGAGAGTTCACTTTTTGAAACATTCATTTCATCCATTCTCTTCTCNAGCATCGNGAGTCTCTCCTCTCTCTGTGAGCCACCAATAATTTCACCTACTGANGGAAAAAGCACATCCATTGCCGCAACTGTCTTATTATCTTTATTAGATCTCATATAAAATGCTTTTATTTTTTTGGGGTAATCGCTTACTATTACAGGATTTTTAAAATGTTTTTCAACCAAATACCTCTCGTGCTCAGATTGNAAATCAATACCCCATTCATCAACTTTAAACNTAAATTTTCCTTTCTTATTTGGTTTGGAATTTCTTAAAATTTGAAAAGCTTCATCATATTTAACTCTTGTGAAATCATTNTNAATAATTTTTTCTAACCTNTTAACTAATGGAAATTCATTTCTCTTTANTTGTGGTAATTGTTTNTCATCNTNTAGCTCAAGATTTTCTAAGAATGNGAGGTCGGANGAACAGTTTTTTAATAGATAACTTANAATATATTTAAGCATCTCNTCAGCAAGNTCCATATTATCATCAATATCATAAAATGCCATCTCAGGCTCTATCATCCAAAATTCAGCTAAATGCTTTGAAGTGTTAGAGTTTTCAGCTCTAAATGTAGGTCCAAATGTATAAACNTCAGATAATGCCAGAGCNCCTAGTTCAGCATTNAGTTGNCCAGATACAGTTAAGTTCACAGGTTTTGAAAAAAAATCTTGAGNATAATCTATTTTATTTTTTTCAATTTTATCNAAGTCAAGAGATGTAACCCTAAACATCTCTCCAGCTCCCTCAGCATCTGAAGAGGTAATGATTGGGGTATGGATATTAATAAATCCTTTTTCATTAAAGAATTTATGAATTGCAAAAATNCATGCATGCCTTATCCTAAATATACAACTAAAGGTATTTGTCCTAGGTCTGAGNTGAGCCACCTCTCTTAAAAACTCNAAAGTATGTTTTTTAGGTTGTATAGGATATGANTCAGGATCTGATTCTCCAAGTAATTCTATACTTTCTGCCTGAAGTTCATACATCTGATTTTTTCCAGNACTATTTACTANCTTNCCGTTANCACTTAATGAAGATCCTGTATTAATCTTATCGATTATTTTTTCATCNAAAATTTCCATNTTTAAAACAATTTGAAGACTGTTTATTGTAGAGCCATCATTTAAAGANATAAAAGATACGTTTTTGCTTTTTCTAATTGTTCTGACCCATCCCATAACTTCGATTTGAGAACCCTCTTTAACATTATCAATACTTATAATTTTGATCCTTTCTTTTTTCATAAATTGATGAGGTAAAAGAACTATAATTTAATCTTATTTCAAAGAATAGACTAATTATAATAAATTTGTAAGAATAAATAAATTAATATGTCACGCTTAGAGTTAAGACANAACCTTAAACAGAAATTATCTCCCCAACAGATTCAATTCATGAAACTTCTNCAAGTCTCCAACTCAAATATTGAGTCCGAGATAAAAAAAGAATTAGAAGAAAATCCTGCTTTAGAAGAGGTTGAAAATAACGACAAAGAAAATTTAGATGATTTAAATCANNTTGATTATAAATCATCTNATAAAACAAATAAAGATTCNTATGATTATTCAAAAGANTCAAANATATCAAGTAAAGAGTCTTTCAGAGAAAATTTATTAAATCAANTCAACTATATAGAATTANATTNNAATGAAAAAATAATTGCAAATCAAATTATTGGATCTTTAGAAAATGACGGGTACTTAAGAAGAGATCTAGAGTCTGTNATAGATGATATTGCATTCACAGAAAATATAGAATTTAAACTAGAAGANGTAAAAAAAGTATTNCTAAAAGTTCAAAANTTAGAGCCATCTGGTATAGCATCTAGAAACTTNGAAGAGTGNCTCACTATCCAAGTAAATTCTGTTGAAGATCCCNCGGAAGTACATNTAATTGCAAAAGAAATACTAATTAATTCATTTGATGATTTTAAGCNAAAACAATTCNATAAGATTTATGAAAAANTTCAATCTCCTAAAGAAAAAATTAATGAAGCATTCGATTATATTAAGACCTTAAATCCTATTCCCTCAGGCGGTATGGAAGATTATACAACTACAGAATTTTTAATGCCAGATTTCATTATTAAAAAAGGTGATAANGAATTTGTAGTTGAGTTTACCTCAGATACTAAACAAATCAATGTGAACAANAGCTATATATCAATGTTTGATCAACTATCTAAAATGAANGATAAAGATANTGAGTCAAAAGAATCCTATGACTTTATTAANAATAAAATTCAATCTGCAAAATGGTTTATTGAAGCTTTAAACCAAAGNTATAATACATTGAATAAGACAATGAACGCTATNATAGAATATCAAAGAAAATTTTTTGAAGATGGCGAAGAAAATGATTTGAAACCAATGATCCTAAAAGATATNGCAGAAATAATTAAAATGGATATTTCAACAGTAAGTAGAATTGTTAGTAGTAAAGTTGTACAGACAGACTTTGGTGTCTTTCCTCTCAAATACTTTTTCTCAGAGTCAACCATTATGAAAGGGAAAGAATATGTAAGCAGTAAAGTCGTAAAAAACTTTCTAAAGGATCTTATTAATAATGAAAATAAAGAAAAGCCACTATCTGATGAACTGTTAGAAAAGAAATTAAAAGTTGAAGGTTTTAAGGTAGCAAGACGGACCGTTGCAAAGTATAGGGAACAGTTAAATATACCCGTAGCTAGATTAAGAAAGGAATACTAAAAAATCGAAAAAGAAATACCTATCTTATTTATTGAAGGGTTTTTATCAATATTTTGAGGGAGATTATTTTTATCAAATAGATCTGACAAATTCATCTTATAATACATGTTGAAATTCCCAGACCCAACCTGTAATGATATGCCATATTTTAATTGATTTAAACCAAAATCATCTTTTATTTTTGTATGTCTAGCTGTATTATTAACATTATTTTTCACTTTAGTTGATGAGTTTAATAGTAAACCAATCTCTGCACCAATCCCTACAAAAAATCTTCCTTTATCATATTTTCCAGANCCAAAATAATATTTAAAATCAACAGGAAGCATTAAGTAAGTGCCTTTAAGTGAGTTTTTATCTGGGGTGAAATCTAATGTATCTATTAAGGTTTGATTTATACCATCATTATTGATTGAATTTGTTAATATAATATCATTTTTAAAAGATAACTTATCAGTAGATATTCCTAAACCAGGATTAAAAGAAAAGTCATCACTAAGAAAAAATGGTTTTGAATAGTAGAAATCAAGTGATCTGGATGGAAATAAATTTGTTTTCATTGAGGGATCTGGATCACTAAGAGTTGATAACCCAAAATTTAATTTGAGGTATCCAGGTAAATTAAATCTAGGTTTATCCTCTTGCTCATTAGAGGTATCGTCCTGAGAGTATATGTTATTATTAAAAAAAATTAATAGGAAAAGTATAGCGATTCTCATACTTATAATTAAGAAGTAAAGATAACCGATATAATTCTAATCTTTAAGAAATTTAATACTACTTATTATTAATTATTAAATTTGTTAATTAAGGACTCGTAGCTTAACTGGATAGAGCACCTGGTTACGGCCCAGGAGGTTGGGGGTTCGACTCCCTCCGAGTCCTCTATTCTAATTATAAATTAAAGAGACTCATTTAGTATTTTTTGCAAATCTGTATACTTTTTTATTGCCTCATCTAAACTTAGGTGAAAAGTTTTATCAAGTAATAATTTTATTTTGTTTGCATAGACTTCATCCTTAGTAAAAGCAAGATTAAATTCACTTTGCTTTTGATTAGTTCGTTTTGAAATTTCTATTCTGGATTTTTGGGCAATACCCTCAGGAGGTATTAGACATATAATAGGAGAATTATCTAAATCATATTCTAATTCAAAAATATTATCTAGTGGAATAAAGAAAGAAAATTTTTCTGTCGACTGAGATCGTAATAAAATAGTTTTCTGATTTTTATCAAATAAAGTAAATTTTAAATTTTTAGGATTATTATTATTAAAAGAAAAAAAATGAGTTAATATATCATAAGAATTCAATTTAGTTGAACTTTCTTTTAGTTTACGTGGCTTCCTTTCAGTTAGATTTGTTCGTCCAGAACTCCCTCCAGATAATGAAGATTGGTCTCCAACAGACTTAGCCCCGCCACTGTCAACATATGATGATCCCTTCTGAACGGCAGTTGTGACTTTCGAGCCTTGATCTTTTAAATTACCAGTTTCTACCTCATTGGGTTCTGAAGAAAAACTATTACTCTCATTAGTTTTAATAAAATTCTTAACCTTTGATCCTATGTAATATACGTTCTNACCTTCTTTATTTTTTATNTGGAAAGTTACNTCATAAATATACTTTTTTTTTGTTTCCTCTATCAGGTNCCAACTAGTTTCTACTCTAATGAATTTATTCTCAATAGACTTATCATTATTTACAAATATTAAACTTAAAACAGTTAAAAAATAAANTNGAATCATANCACAATCTAAAAAAAGAAAATAAAAAATTCAAAAAGGTAATTTATTAAGATAATTTTACAGAAAATAATATCAATTTGAATACAAGAATATTCCTATTAATTTGTTTTGCTCTTCTTACAAATTGTGAAACAAAAAAAAGTACAGAAAGTAGTAAAGAGGTAAANAAAAAACTTTCACCAGATNNGNATAATGGTGGATTATTTGTTCCCGAAGGATTTGNTGTAATTGTTGTTTCTGATGGTGTAGGTCCCTCTAGNCATTTGGCTGTAAAAAATAATGGTGATATATATGTCAAACTAAGNAANGCTAATGGAAGAAATGGGAATGTGGCGTTAAGAGATAATGATGGAGACGGAAAGGCTGATATAATAGAAAGATTTGGAGATTATCCTAATGACGGGAAATTTGGTACGGAAATGAAAATAAATGATGGATACCTATACTATACNTCTGAGCTTGTTATTTACAGACAATTACTAGANCCTTACGANCTAATACCTAAAGGTAAACCTGAAATTATTCTTGTAGATCCCTACCCAATTAGATGGCANAATGCAAAATCATTAGCTTTTGATAAAGAAGATAATATGTACGTAACATTTAGNGCACCTACCAATGCATGTGAGGACTGGGANACAAAACCTAATACATATTCAACTGAAAATGTTAAAGGTCAGTACCCATGNGAACAACTTGAAATANTAGGNGGAATATGGAAGTTTAATAAAAATAAATTNGGNCAGTCTCTAAAAGATGGTATAAGATATGCTACAGGTATAAGGAGTGTTGTAGGACTTACATGGAACAATAAGGTTAATAGTNTATATGGAGTGAATCATGGGAGGGATTTTCTTCATAATCATTACCCTCAATATTATAGCAAATGGGANAANACNGTTCTTCCNGCTGAAGAGTTTATGAAGATAGAGANTGGAGATAACTACGGTTGGCCTTATACTTANTACGATCATTTNAAGAANAAAAGGATGCTTGCTCCTGAATATGGGGGGGATGGAAAAATAGAATCTAAAGATTATTCTGATCCAATAATGGGACTTCCAGCACACTGGGCNCCAAANGACCTTCTNTTTTATACAGGAAATCAATTTCCAGAGCGATATAAGAATGGTGCATTTATTGCNTTTCATGGCTCCACAAANAGAATGCCATANCCGCAGGCTGGNTATGTTGTTGGTTTTATTCCTTTCGANAAAGGTATTCCAAATGGAGAGATGGAAATATTTGCAGATGGATTNACAGGNAAAGATACTATTAGTGATATGGAAGAGGCTGAATACAGACCAATGGGTCTGGCTCAAGGTCCTGACGGATCTTTATATATTTCAGAATCTAAAAAAGGGAAAATATGGAGAATTATGTTTTCAGGAGAAAGAGAGAATTATGGAAAGGAAAATTTATCATCGATGAATGAAAGATTAAAAAAATCAAATATTAAACAACCTACTCAAGAGATTGATATTCTTGACTGATCTAGCTACCCACCTGGTCCCTGTAAAGATTTACAATTGTATTCACTACCTCAGGATTAAGAAGTGTTGAAGTATCACCAAAGTTANCAAACTCATTACTTGCTATCTTTCTTAGGATTCTCCTCATAATTTTNCCTGACCTTGTCTTTGGTAAACCAGGGACAATTAAAATATTATCTGGCTTAGCGATCGGACCAATGTGTTTGGATACTGATGCCTTTATTGANGAGAAATAATCAAATTCTGATTTAAAATNATTGACTATAACAAAACCAAAAATACCTTGACCTTTTATATCATGAGGGTATCCAACTACNGCAGATTCTATTACATTTANATCTTGATTTATTGCGTCTTCAACTTCAGCAGTACCAATCCTATGACCTGAAACGTTAATNACATCATCAACTCTACCTAAAATNCTATACATACCATCATCGTCTCTTTTAGCACCATCACCCGTAAAGTAATAGCCCTTAAAGGNAGAAAAGTATGTCTCCTTACACCTTTTGTGGTCACCATAAGTAGTCCTTANAATTGATGGCCANGGATATTTAATGCACAAATTACCTTCTACATTATTTTCTAATATTTCNTTCCCTTCNTTATCTAGAAGAATTGGCTGTATACCNGGAAGAGGTAAGGTGGCATATGTTGGTTTACATTCTATGGCATTTGGTATAGGAGAAATCATAATACCTCCTGTTTCAGTTTGCCACCAGGTATCTACAAGAGGACATTTCTCTTTACCTACCTTCTCAAAATACCACATCCACGCCTCCTCATTTATTGGTTCGCCAACGGATCCTATTACTTTTAAGGAGGAGAGATTATAATTTGTTAAATACTTATCACCGTAAGATTGCAGAGCCCTTATAGCGGTTGGTGCGGTATAAAATTGGTTAACCTGATACTTATCAATTATCTCCCAGAACCTTGAGGGATTTGGGTATGTTGGAACACCTTCAAACATAATTGTTCTGGCACCAGAAAGGAGTGGACCATATACTATGTAGCTGTGTCCTGTAATCCATCCTACATCTGCCGTACACCAATAAGTATCACCTCTTATGTACTGAAAAACATTTTCAAATGTATACTGACTATACATCATATATCCAGCACACGTGTGCACAACACCCTTTGGCTTACCAGTTGAGCCAGAAGTGTATAATATGAAGAGAAGGTCTTCTGAATTCATCTTTTCGGCCTCACAATAATCAGATTCATATTTTACAAGTTCATGGTACCAAAAATCTCTTTTGTCAATAATATTAACTTTTGAGTCTGTCCTTTTAATTATTAAAACATTCTCAACACATGTTGTTTTCTCTAATGCCTCATCCACCACATCTTTAACAGGGATAACTTTATTACCTCTAAAATTTCCGTCAGACGTAATTATTGTTTTTGCATTACAGTCATTAATTCTATCTGATAGAGAAGATGCACTAAAGCCTGCAAATACTACAGAGTGAACGGCACCAATTCTAGCACATGCTAACATTGATATGGCTGCTTCAGGGATCATAGGAAGATAGATTATTACTCTGTCTCCCTTTTTTACATTTAATTTCTTAAGAACATTTGCAAAAGAACATACTCTTTTGAAGAGATCTGAATATGTATATATTATATTTTTTTGGTCAGGCTCATTAGGCTCCCATATAATTGCAGTGTCATCCTTAATTTTTTCATTTCTCTCAAAAATATTTTCAGTGATATTCATTTCACCGTCAGAAAACCATTTCACATCTGGATCTTCAAAATTCCACGATAAAATTTCTTTTGGTTCTTTATGCCATAAAAATGACTTAGAATAATCAGACCAAAAACTTTCAGGATTTTTTATACTTTCCTTGTAATCTTCTTGATATTTTCTAAAGGTATTAATCATTACTATAATAATTCATTTGCTAAATTAGCTAGATTAGACCTCTCACCTTTTCTCAATGTAACATGAGAATATAATTTTTGACCCTTGAGTTTATCTATAAGATATGATAGGCCATTACTTTGAGAGTCAAGGTAAGGAGTATCAATCTGATTAATATCTCCAGCAAAAACTATTTTAGTATTTTCTCCAGCTCTCGATATTATAGTTTTTATCTCGTGAGGGGTTAGATTTTGAGCTTCGTCTACAATAAAATAAATATTTGAGAAACTTCTTCCCCTTATATAGGCAAGAGGTTGAATAACCAATTTTTCAGAGTCTATCATATTCTTTAATACCTTAAATTCCTTTGAAGTTTCTTTATATTGATTTTGAATATATTTAAAGTTATCCCAAAGAGGCTCCATGTAAGGATTTATCTTAGAACTAATATCACCAGGAAGATATCCAATGTCTTTATTTCCTAAAGGGACGATTGGCCTGGCAACAAATATCTGCTTAAAATTTCTTCTCTGAGAGATTGCAGAGGCTACTGCAAGTAAAGTTTTTCCAGTTCCAGCTACTCCATTAATAGACACTAAAGGAATTTTTTCATTAAGTAGAGAATGTATAGCAAAGGCCTGCTCTGCATTTCTGGGTGTGATTCCAGATACAGATTTTTTCTCTACTCTGTAGATATTCCCATCATCTGAATCGTTATAGACTAATGCAGATTTTTTTGAATTTTTAAGGACATAGTATGAGTTATCAGAAAGTTTTTTTCTAGGAAAGATCTCCTTCTTACTGATAATATTTTTTGAGTATACATTATCAATAGTCTCAGATTTTATATTTTCAATAACTTGACTCTCGTACTCAAGAGAGTTTAAATTTTTAATCTTACCAGTGAGGTAATCTTCTGCCTTCAGATTAAGTGATTTTGCTTTTAGTCTAAGGTTAATATCTTTAGAGACGAGCGTTATAATTTTATCCTTTTCCTCCTTTTGAAGGTTAAGAGCTGAATCTAGAATTTTATGATCGTTAATGTCATCATGAAAAATATTATTTTTTGTTACATGATTAACTAATATCTTAAACTTTCCCTTAGTCTTACCATTAAGAGGAATCCAGTCATTTAACATTTTCTCTTTTGATAACTTATCAATCATTCTGATAAATTCTCTTGCCTCAAAGTTTAAGGTGTTATTCCCTTTCTTAAGATGATCTAATTCCTCAAGTACAGTTATTGGTATTCCTATGTCATTTTCTTCGAAGTTCATTATTGAATCATGGGAATAGAGAATAACGGATGTATCTAAAACATAAATCTTTTTTCTTTTTTTATTCACTTAACTCCTTTTTTAATAACACGCCTATATAGAGAAATATACTCAGGCAAAACATTCTCAATATCATATTTTTTTGCCCTCTTAAATGCATTTTCTTTAAAAATTTTAGAATTTGCATTATCTAATATTTCTAATGATTTTATAGACATATCCTCAACATCGCCAATATCACATACATAACCAGATTTTCCTTGCTCAACTAATTCTGGTAATCCACCAGCGTTTGAAGTTACAACAGGAACAGATGATGCCATTGCCTCAAGTGCAGAAAGGCCAAAACTTTCTTTCTCAGATGGGAGAAAAAATAAATCAGCATTAAACAAAACATTCTCAACATCTGGGACCTTACCAATAAAGATAACATCTCTTAGAGTACATAACGATCTTGTTAGTGATTCTATATTTGCTCTTTCAGGTCCGTCCCCAATCATAATTAATTTACATTTTTTCTTTTTCTTTATTTTACAAAAAACATTTATTACGTCTTGAATCCTCTTGACCTTTCTAAAGTTAGATGTATGAATAAGCAACTTATCTCCATCATCACACAACTTAGCCCTGTAACTATTTCTTTTAACTGATGAATATTTTTTGATATCTATAAAATTAGGAACGACATCAATATCTTTTTTTATATCAAAGGTTTTCAGAGTATCATCTCTTAAACTCTTGGAAACTGCAGAGACCGCATCAGATAAGTTTATTGAATGATTAATAACCGGTTTACAAGAAGGATCCTTTCCAACCAATGTTATATCTGTTCCATGAAGAGTTGTTATTACGGGTATGTCAATTCCCATAGTCTTAAGTATCTGCTTCGCTAAAACAGCAGCAGAGGCGTGAGGTATAGCGTAGTGAACATGGATAAGGTCTAACTTCTCAAACATAACTATTTCAACTAATTTACTAGTCAATGATGTTTCATAAGGAGGGAAGTCAAACAATGGATAATTTTTTACTGAAACCTCATGATAGAAAAGATTGTCACTAAATACATTTAACCTAGCTGGCTGGGCATATGAGATAAAGTGAACCGTATTTCCTTTCCTAGAGAGGGATTTACCTAATTCCGTTGCAACAACACCACTTCCACCGAAAGTAGGATAACATAAAATACCTATCTTCATTAAGAACTAAAAGATTTAGAGTTATGGTAAAGATTAAATTTTGTTTTCATTTAAAGTAACATTACTAATTTAACAAATTTTAAATCTATCTTTAACTTTAATTAATATGATTTATAAAAATGAAACTTCCTTCATTCATAAGGCTTCCAAACAACAGAAAATTTAAATTTTCACCGAGGCATTTTGATCCAGTAAAAGAAGAAATCGAACAGAGAGTATCTGGAATTAAACATTCAAAAAAATACTTTAGTAGATATAAGAAATCAGAACAAATAAATAGCTCGAGGTTACAAATCATAATAGCATTCTTACTTTCATTTTTTATTTTTGGTTGGTTATATATAGGAAATAAAATTTTTATTTTTGTGCCATTATTTTTTATGTGGTTTTTATATAAGAATTTCAAGAAAAGGAAATGAGTACAATTAAACAACTTCCTAAATCTGTTGCAAATCAGATTGCAGCAGGAGAGGTTATTCAGAGACCAGCTTCTGTTGTGAAGGAATTAATAGAAAACAGCATAGATGCAAAATCTAAAAATATAAAGCTTATTATAAAAGATGCTGGTAAGCAGTCTATAACCTTAATTGATGATGGAATTGGAATGGATAAAAAAGATATCAAAAAATGTTTCCTGAGACACTCAACATCAAAATTAAGAGAGGCAGAAGATATATATAGAGTGAAAACTATGGGGTTCAGGGGTGAGGCTCTATCATCAATATCTTCTGTAGCTGAGTTAAGAATAAAGACCAAGACTTTAAATTGTGATATAGGAAATGAGATATTAATTAAAGACTCAAAAATTTTAGAGGAGAGTAGATCTGAAATACAATCTGGAACTATAATTAACGTCAAAAATCTATTCTTTAATATACCTGCTAGAAGAAACTTTTTAAAATCTAATAATGTAGAATTAAGACATATAATTGATGAATTCACAAGATGTGCGATATCAAACTTTGATGTGAATTTTACATTAATAAATGAGGAAGCTGAAATGTTTACTCTTCAAAAATCTAGTCTTAAGAAAAGAATTATTTCAATATTTAAGAAAAGTTATAAAGAACATTTAATTGAGTGCGAAGAGCAATTTGACTCTATAAAAATTTACGGCTTTATAGGCAAACCAAAAAGTGCAAAAAAAACTAGAGGAGAACAGTACCTCTTTGTTAATAATAGGTATGTTAAGAGCAACTACCTAGGACATGCCATATATAAAAGTTATGAGGGACTCATAGAAGAAAAAAAATATCCATTTTATGTGTTATTTATAAATTTAGATACCGAAAAAGTTGACATTAATATTCATCCTACTAAAACAGAAATAAAATTTGATGATGAAAAGTTAATATATAGCCTTGTTAACTCAACAATTAAAAAAACCCTTGATAAGTATAACGTCTCACCATCAATTAATTTTGATGCTGACGTTAACTTCCTCAAAGAAGCTGTTACTAATTACGATAAAAAAGAGCACGCATTTGAAAATAAAAATGAAATTAACTCATTAAGAGGTAATGATTGGGATGAAATATTCGAAAATGTTAGATCTGAGAATAAAACTGCTAAATTATTTCAAGATGAAGAAGAACAAATAATAAACAATAAACCTGTTCAGTTTCTAGATAAATTTATTTTTAAACAACTAGGAGAGAAACTTCTTGTATTTAATCATAAAAATTGCCAACAAAGAATAATTTATGAGAAATATGAGAAGGGAATAAATAAGTTTACAAATACTCAACAAAACTTATTCCCTCAGTATATTGATCTTAATCCTTCAGATTTTGAAATAATGAAAACTATTATGGAAGATATAAAATCAATCGGCTTTGATATCGACTACTTTGGCGAAAACTCAGTTGTAGTAA
This sequence comes from Marinoscillum sp., assembly GCA_002692105.1. Lineage (GTDB taxonomy): Bacteria > Bacteroidota > Bacteroidia > Cytophagales > MED-G16 > MED-G16. The sequence continues at coordinate 46,611 of NZKG01000023.1, forward strand.
ATGGGATTCCCGCTGGACTAAATGATGTAAATGAAAAAGATTTAATCGAGGGTTTCATAGAAGAAATTAAAAATAATAACAGTGATTTAGATAAAGAGAAAAGAGATAAAATTCTTAAATTTTTCTCAAGAAAAGTTAAGATAACAAATAGTAAAACTTTGAACGAGGAAGAGATGAACCTAATAATTGATAAGCTTTTCGCATGTAAGAACCCAAAATTTACGCCTGATGGGAAACAAAATTACATAGAATTAGGTATTGAAAAGGTAGAAAATTTATTTTAATGTTTAACCTTACACCTGCCGCAAAAAACATATTAATAATTAATGGAGTAATTTTCATTATAACAAGTGGTTACGTTATAGAGGAATTTGGGTTAAGGTACATATTATCTAATGAGTTTAAACCATATCAGTTTCTGACATATATGTGGATTCACGCTGGATTTGGTCATATTTTCAGTAATATGTTTGCGGTTTTAGTATTTGCACCTATACTTGAAAAGGTTTGGGGATCAAGAAAGTTTTTTATTTACTATTTGATTACAGGTGTAGGGGCAGGAATTCTATATTCTGGTGTAAATTTTATTGAAAACTTAACACTTGAAAATAAAGTAACAACATACACAAGTCAACCCTCCCCTGAGGCATTTAGGAATTTAATACTTGAAGAATCAAAAGAATATTATAATCAGCTATATGATTTTATCAACTCCTATTCAGAAAATCCAAATTCTTCACAGTACAAGGATGAAAGTATTAGCATAGCTAGAAGTATATTTGAAAGTAAAAGTAATATCCCAATGGTTGGTGCATCTGGGGCTGTCTTTGGAATTCTATTAGCTTTTGCAATGCTATTTCCCAATATGGAATTATATATGCTTTTCTTTCCTTTTCCTATAAAAGCTAAATATCTTGTTTTAGGTTATGGGTTATATGAGATATGGAGTGAGTTTAATAGAATGCCAGGTGATAATGTTGCACATTTAGCTCACTTAGGTGGGATGTTAATAGGATATATAATACTAAGGTATTGGAAAAATAAATACGGAACTTACTACTAAATATGGCAAACTTTATAATAGAGGATATAAAAAACGCATGGAATAAAAAGGATAATGGACTTATCAAGATTATTATTATAAATATAATCGTATTTGTTAGCGTCAGTTTTATTCAGGTAATATTAACAATCTCTGGTCTTTCCTCATTTTTTACATTACTCATAAATAAATTAATGTTACCCGCATCTCTGAGCACCTTTATTCTTCAACCTTGGTCTATTATATCTTACTTCTTTCTACATATGAACTTTATGCATATTTTATGGAATATGCTTTTTCTCTACTGGTTTGGAAAAATTATAACTGATAATATTGGAAATAATGCTCTAATATCTCTATATGTCCTAGGTGGAATAATAGGTGGTTTATTGTATATGGCTACCTACAATATTATTCCATACTATGGAGATAGGGTATCAGAATCTCTGATGCTGGGTGCATCTGCAGGTGTCTTTAGCGTTGTAGTAGGTTCTGCAACTCTAATGCCAAATTATACATTTTATCTGCTTCTTATAGGACCTGTGAGAATTAAATATATAGCTCTTTTTTATGTATTACTTTCCTTTTTTGATGTTGCTGGAAGTAACGCAGGAGGAGAAATAGCCCATCTTGGCGGTGCATTTATAGGTTACATTTTTATAAAGCAATTACAAAATGGTGTCAATATAGGTGAAGGAATTATCAATTTAATTAACTTATTTAATAAGAAAAAAAGAAAAAAAGAATCAAAAAGAGATGTAAGTCAAGACCTAAGAAAAGGTTCCATAGAACCTTCCCAGGATGAGGTAGATAAGATTTTAGATAAGATATCAGATAGTGGTTACTCCAGCCTCACAAAAAAGGAGAAGGAAAGACTATTTAATGCTAGTAAAAAACAATGAAGTTAAGCCATCTAATATTTTTTTTTCTTTTGATAGGATGTAAAAATCAAAATCAAGAAATTAAATACAAAACGATTACTATAGATCAATCTGACGCAAGAAAGCTTATAGATTTATCTATAAACTGTGTTGATAAAAAGTTCCCTTATAAGATTGGCTTCAGGTTTGATGGGGAAGATTGGGTAAGGCCACACTACGAGATAACCCCCTCATTTTATGGGTGCTGGGACTGGCATTCTGCTGTTCATGGTCATTGGGCAATGGTTAAAGTTATTAAAGACTTTCCAAGTATTCCTGAGAAGGAAATAATCTTACAAAAATTAAAAATTAATCTAGCTAAAGAGAATCTTAATAAGGAGTATGAATTTTTCCAAAATGAATTTGCAAAAGGATTTGAAAGGACATACGGTTGGGCATGGTTGATGAAACTATATTCAGAACTATTAAGTTGGGATAACGAAAATGCTCAGGAGTGGGCATCTAATCTAAAGCCTCTTGTCGANCTACTAAGTGAAAGAACAATTGCATTTCTTGATAAACTTTCAACNCCCCTTAGACCCGGTACTCATGCAAATACTGCATTCTCNTTTTCACTAATGATTGAATACGCATTAATTGCTAATGATATAAANCTACNCAATAAAATAAAAGATTATAGTATTANAAACTTTANATCTGACACTAACTGTCCAGTNAACTACGAGCCATCTGGAACAGACTTCCTNTCACCCTGTCTTGCTGAGGCAGCACTGATGTCAANCATTCTAGAAAGAAAAGAATTTAATGAATGGTTCAAAAANTTCATACCTTCTATAANAGAACCAGTNTTTAATAATATTATAAACCCGCCAGTTGTTNTAGATCCNAAAGATCCNGGGATTGGTCATTTGATAGGACTTATGTTTCACAGAGCCTGGACACTTAAAGACATTNCAAATAAATTAAATGATGAGTATGANAAAAACTTTCTTCTAGAAATATCGGATNTNCACTCANAAAAAGGTTATGGTATTATGTTTGAAAGTGGTTACGGAGGAGAACATTGGCTAGCAACTTTTGCTCTATATAANTTNTTAAGATAAAATATTATCTCTCTTTCTCTAAGTAAACTGTACCTATTAATTTATCTCTTCTCCTTACGTAAGGAGTATTATAATATTCAACAGGAGTTATCTCATAGTAATAGAAATCTGTTCTAACTATGTCTGAAGAGTCGATATTCATCCCGTTCCATACTTTATCTGATGACTGGATAAANGATTCATGGACTAACCTCTGGTATCTGTCGTAGATCTTAACTTCAAAATTCATATCCTCAACTAGAATATTCTGATGTTTAATTAAGAAAAAGTCATTAAAATCATCACCNTTAGGTGTAAAATAATTTGGTAGTTGATACTGAGGAGTTCTTAAGTTTTCAATATATATATANACTTTACCGATCTTCTCACAACCTTCGAAGTCACTTACACTGTAAGTAATTGTATCAAANGGAATNGGTGACTCATCATAGTTATAGGTTATGGTTCCGTCAATATTNGAAATTGCATCACCAAATACAGGACCAGATATNATTTTTACNCTNGTTGTATCAATCTGGGAGTCAGGGTCNTANTCATTATCTAGAACAGATATTACTCTTGAACTAGGAATACTACCATCTACTATTATTGAATCATCGCCTACTATTGGGCAATCATTAACGTAATTTACTATTATGGTAACAGTCGCTGTAGAGTCACATGTTGCAAAGCCATCTGCATTGTCTGATAAGAGATACTCAAAAGTGACAATTTCAGGACCAGGAGCAGGGACATCATCAGGGGCATTATATGTAAATGAACCATCTTGATTCCAACTAAACCCACCGATTGAAGGCGGTGCTGTTATGTTAATAAGTAAATCATTACCCTCAACATCAAAATCATTAAAAATCAATGTAGAATCGATTATATCACCCTCATCAATAGTAAATATGTCGTCAACGGGAACAGGGCAGTCATTCACTGGGTTAATACAGAATGTGACACTCACAGTATCACTTGTTAATCCAGTATCATCAACTGCATAGTAAGTAAACGAATCTGAGGTAGACTCACCACTATCGTGGGTATAAATAAAAGTACCGTTAGGGTTGAGTATTAGAGTTCCATGGAGTGGATATACAACTAATACAGCTGTTAGAGTCTGACCCGGATCATCATCATAATCATTAGATAACACTCCGTCTTCAGGTAATAATGCCTGAACAAACCCACCTTCATCAAAACATGGATAGTCATCTGCTACAGCAACTGGAGGCGTATCTGGCACAGGGTCTATCCTAATTGTCACAGTAACTGTATCCCAAGTACTGCACTCTCCATCATTAAGGAGGTAAGTAAACTGATCTTCAAAGTTTTCACTGTCGTCGTGAGTATAATCAAAAGATCCATCTGAGTTAAGAACAACTCCTCCAAATAAAGGAGGATCAAGTGGTTTGATTTGAAGTATATCGCATGAGTTCTGATCCGTATCATTTGAGAGAACTCCATCAAAAGGACCAATGTTTAGTATTCCTCCCTCGTCTACACCAGAGTAGAGGTCATCGTTTCCTACAGGGCATTCATTCTCTATAAAAATTCTAGTGGTATCACTAACTTTTGTTGTATCCTCTCCATCGGTAACAAAATACGTAAAGAAGATCTCATCTGGGTCGTCTGAGCAGTCGTGATCATAGGTAAAGGTTCCGTCGTCATTTAAAACAAATGCACCATTAGTTGGTGGTGTATCAAGTATCACAGTGAGGATATCTTGTGGATCAGGGTCAGTACAATTAGAAAGTACACCATTTGTCAGGTCTGTAGTTAGAGTTTCATTTTCTAATATGCTGAAGTCCTCACCTTCACAGACAGGTACCCTATTTAATATCGTGATGCATACCTCAGTCTCTTCAGAATAACCTGGAGGAGGACCAACAACACCATCATAAGCTCTGTAGGTAAAACAAACTTCATTAGGTTTATCAGAACCATCGTGTATGTAGGTAAATGACCCGTCTTCGTTAATATCTAAAGTTCCTACAGAAACATTTTGTATAATAAGTACTCTCAGGTCACTAACTGAGTCAGCGTCTGAGTCATTTGATAATATTCCATTAATCTCGTCGACAGTAAGTGTATCTCCCTCAAAGACAGAATAACTATCGTCAACACCAACTGGTATGTCATTAACTCTATTTATAATAATTATTACTTTTGAAGGCACCTCACAACCGGACGGGTCAATCGCCTTATAGCTTATGCTATCCAAGGATGTCTCTGATCCGTCGTGTTGATAAAGCAACCTTCCATTGGGAAATATTTGAGTTATTCCGTGATTCTCGTAGCCAGAACTAATTGTATCTTTCTCAGCTCTTAGGTTATCTCCATCAACATCAGTATCATTTAAAAGAATACCAAGTGTATCGAGTGTTGTTCCCTCATCAATATAGAAGGTATCTCTCCTTGCAACAGGACAGTCATTTACATTAATTGGTATAATTATTATCCTACCCCAGGTATCACTTTCACATAACTCGCTTTCAATCTTATACTCAATAGTATCTCCAAGCTGACTCCCGTCGTGATAATAAGTGAATTTACCATCATACTTGATTTCGTTGTTATCTAAAATTCCATTATCAGGTAGTGTCCAGTTATTTACAAATAAAGTATCTCCACCTCCATCATCATCGTTTAAAAGGACACCACACAAGGTTCTGGAATCACCTGTGTCATATAAATAAGTACCATCGATCCATTTCCAACCTCCCTTAGGCTCAGCAAAATATTTATCTGAAACATCTTGATATAAACCGAAATGATAATTTCCACTAGAAATCATTGCGGCAACCGTGTCGTTCTCTTCCTTGGACTTAATCATTGCCAAGTACCCTCCCTTTGACTCTGCATCAGCCTTTGCATCATACCAGAGAAAAGATGAATTTGAGGTAAAATAAGAGTGACCGTCATACTGTCCAATATAATTATATCCAGATTTTGAAGTAATCAAGCTATTAACTTCCATTAAATAAGGTTGATTTAATGTTGTCTCCTTCTCATCATTCCAGGTACCATCAGAATATATTTCTCCTATATTTTCATCACCAGCACTATTAGGCTCATTTAAAGCCCAATTTTCATTGTTTGAACCAGGATTTAAGACTTGGGTAAAGCAAGAATCAACGGTAAGGGTATCTCCCTCCGTAACATAGTAAATGTCATCTTCAACTATTGGACAGTCAGGAATAGGATTTATTGTTATGTATACTGTAGCGGTGTCTTGGCAAACAGAATCTGAAACTATATATTTTAGTGAATCAAGTGTTGTCTCAGAGTTATCGTGGATATATTCAATCTTACCGTCTTCACTTATAGTTGCAATTCCATATAGTGGGTCAATATAACTAAATGCTTTTAATGTATCTCCCTCCTCATCTGTATCATTTGTTAGAATACCAGGTGCATCAAAAGTAACAGTACCACCCTCATCAACATTTAAGGTGTCGTCAATACCAATAGGACAATCATTTACAGGATTAATTATTATAGTAACTTTACCGAGTTCACCACAAGCACCGTCAGATAACTCGTAGATAAAATTATCTTCAAAATCACCGTCTTTTCCGCTGTGCACGTAAGTGAATGAACCATCAACATTAAAATCTGTAAGATCACCGTCGTCAGGTTCATTTACTAGAGATGTCGATACGCCATAATAAAGTTTTAACACATCATCTTGAGAGATAGTATCTCCAATAACATAAAGCTCATCCATTCTACCGTTGAAAAAATTTCCAGAGAGATCTCTTCCCATGAGTAGTTGTGCTGCAACTCCAGATAAGGATATATTATTAAGATCTTCAGAATATATCTCGTTTTTGTTGAGGTACATCTTGTAATTATTTCCATTTTTCATGAATACAAAGTGATTCCATGTACTAATCAAATCGGTAGTGCCTACGTTTGATAATGCTTTAACCGAATAACCTGTCCCATTCCCAATACCTATTTCTAGTTTATTGTTTTTTATTCCAATCTTTAACCCTTTCTCCTGACCGTTAACGGTAAAATTAAGGATAGTTGGATTATCTGCTGGGTCATTAAAAGATCTAAACCATCCCGAAATCGTATACCTAGATCTATTTAAACTTAAAATTTGATCTGTAACATGGACATAAGAGGAGTCACCATCAAACTCAAAAGCATTCCTATCATGTGGTGGTTGGAACCTATCTGGAACAACTCTTGGTGACTTGGGATAATTTATAAAATATGCTGGAGAACCACATTTACCCCCCGTAGCAGCTTCACAATTAGTGGGGTTAGGGAGAGACAAAGTATCTGGAACTCCACCCAGCATGAAACCATCAAAATTATTAATACTCTGATCATCTGCCTTCTTNTGNACAAGAATNGTTGATATCATCTCCCCGTCTAGGTCTAAGTCAGGNCCTGGAATTGAATCAAAATATTCTGACATAGAATAAAAAGCAATAAGATTATCTGTAATATGTGGTNTTGAACCAATGTCAAAGTCAAAATCGTTACCCATAATTGCTGGAAAATTTCTAAATGTTCCATCACTTCCACCAGCTAATCCAGTTATTGTTAGTGTTCCACCCTCATCTACGGTATAGATAGTATCATTTGCTGTGGGACATTCGTTGACAGAAACCACATTTATNTANACCTTAACTTCAGAACATTCCCTCTGTATATCTCCCATGAAGTAGGTGAACATATCTGCTGTCTGTTCTCCACCGTTATGGATGTAGGTGAAAGAACCGTCTGGATATATAGTGTCTCCCACAATTGTTCCAAATATTGGCTTNTCACCAAGTGCTACATTTAGTGTATCTCCCTCCTCGTCTACATCATTAAAAAGTACACCCGTATACTTTCGAGTACCTCCACTCTTGTCGTACATATACTGGTTATATCCCATATTATCNNCNTCAGCTACTAATGCTCCTCCCTCGTTTACAGTAAAATAATCAGTGAGTCCCTCTGCACAAGCATTATCTGGTCCAAAAAANAANAAAATAGAATCAACAGANCAGCAGGAAAGTCCNNTCTGNGGNACNTCACAAACCTCAACATAAATCTTATCTCTAACATTNCCNCCACCATCATGTTCATAGGTAAATGATCCGTCTGGATTAACTGTATAACTTTTTGCATTGCCTGGAAAAGGATAAACCGGATTACCATCTTTNTCAAGGATCCANTTAGATGAACCAGGNAGTAACTCCCTCATAAAAATAAAATCNCCATCAGGATCAATATCTAATTTAAGTGCACCTCCAGCAGAGTCTCTGGTAATAGATCCTCCCTCGTCCATGTCTAGTATCCAGGTTGTACCGTCAGAGGAATACACTGTTAATGTGTCTCCAACCGCAGAAACATCTACACTATCTATAGACATCGGGTTTCCATTCAAATCAACTAGATTCTCGATGTAATCTTTGATTGGTGCCCCGTTTAATAAACTCAAGCTATTATACCCATTGGCTCTAGTAACTGGACAATCATTGACAGGGTTAACAATAATTTTTACTGTGTCTGGAGGGCTGTCACAAACCCCGTCATTTGCATAGTATAAGAAGTAGTCTAATTCTCCCTCTCCACCTCCGTGAGTGTAAGTAAAGGAACCATCCTCATTAACAGTAACTAAACTTTTTTTACTTTCTTTATGGTCTTCTAAAACTTTGGGATCCGAATCCTTGTAGGCAAATAACTTATCACCGTTTATGTCGCTATCGTTATTTAAAAGTCCATTAAGTGAGTCAACAATTAATATTCCACCCTCATCAACGACATATGTATCAGTTACTGTTGTAGGACAGTCATTGACCTTTATAAATACCTCACCATTCGAGATATCAAAAACACCAGGCGAGTAAATAATCAACATGCTGTAAGTAAACTTATCCATTTTTGGAGATGAGCTCCCGTTATGAGTGTAAGTAAAGCTACCGTCTGTATTTAAATTAAATGCATTTGGTCCACTTGATATAGCAATTGTTGGAGAAGTAGCTAGACCTGATTCACCTGTAGCACCTACTGGTATTGGGTCGTTAGCTAGAATACCTGGGGCTAAGATATTGATTGTTCCACCTACTCCAACAATAAATGTATCAGCAACTGCCTGAGGAACGGAATTATTAATTTGAATAGCTATAACATCGTTTTTAACACATCCTCCACCGTCAGTCACTTTGTATTCAAAGAATACGTTCAAAGGATCTGAACCAGTAATAAAAGGCGGAGCCGTATAAATTGCCTCACCAGAAGGAGAAATAGATATTGTCCCAACAGATGGTGGAGATATTAATTCAAAGTCTAAAGTTAAATCTAGACCAAGAGTAAATTCTGGATCTAGAACACCAAGGGTTAGATCTCTTGTGAAAGTTTCACCTTCATTTACTTTTATTGCCTCTCCATCTACAAATGGACAGTCGTTGACTGGATTTACAGTAATTGTAACTTGACCAGTTGCACTAAATCCATCCTCATCAGTGATCTTATATGAAAAATTATCTTGACCACTTGGGGTTTCGTCACCCTGGTGTTTGTAGCTAAATGTCCCATCTGGACATATCCCCGGTAAGCCTGTTACAGGACAAGAAACAATTCCAGCAAGTGGAACTCCGAACTGCTTAATAGTAAGTTTGGTACCTTCAGGGTCATAGTCATTAACAAGTAAACCTAGGAGGGAATCACTTATTATAAGTTCACCACCTTCGTCTACACTTAGAGTACCAGAATAGTTATCGTTAACAGCTACTGGTGGATTTTCGTCATCAATAATTTTAATAATTGCCTTGTGCCCAATTTCATAAGTAATATTTTCTGAGGGGGGTGTATCTGAGAAGGTATTATTTAGTGTTATCACAATCCTCTCGTTAGGATCTTGAATATTATCATCAATTGCTGTTATAGTTACCACAGCAGTTGTATCACCAGCAGGAATAGTTACAATTTCTGTCTGACTACTTGAGAAGTCACTGTCTTTCTCAGCAACAAGGCTAGTATTAACAGAGGGATCAAGTCCCTCATAGTTTAGAGCAATCTTGGAATCTTTGCCAAAAGGTCTTGAGAGTGTTATTGTAATTTTAGCAACTCCACCATCCTCAACTATTGAATCTTTATCTAATGTGAATGAGACTTTAGGTGGGTCATTATCTATAATAGAAAAAGCTATAGAATCCTTTGCTAACTTTCCAGGGCCCGACTTAATATTAGTTGTTTTAATATAAAAAGTTTCTGTATCCTCGTAGGCATTATCATCTATCGCATAAATCTCAAATTCATTAAATGTACTTCCATCGTCTATCTTAACAACCCCAGTAAAATTCACATCGGCATTTATAGCATCCCCTCCTGTCATNCCTACTTGGACCTCTATATCTACTGATGCAGGCTGATTAATCTGTAATCTCATTCTGGTTTTTGGAGATCCTTCTTCAAGTAGAAATGTATCTCCAGCCTGAAGTTTTAGGGTCACTACTAGATCATCATCNAGAATTTCAATCTCCCTGTCTTTGTTAATATTATCAATTGTTCCAACATTAATTGAAGAAATTTCAGCTAATATNTTCTCGTCGGGCTCTATGATATTATCATCAGTTGCTGTTATAGTTAGAAAACCNGAAGATGNACCAACAGGTATGGAGATTATGTTACTTGTGGANCTCGTTAAATTTGAGATTGTGTAATCAGTTCCATTTATAGCAACTCCAGTAAAGGTTATTGTAGCATTTGTAACAGAAGTAGCATTTGCCAGAGCTCCCGAAGTATTTCTTAAAGTAACAACAAGTTTAGTAGATCCACCGTTCTCTAGGATAGATGACTGATCCACTGAAAGGTGGGCTACTGGTTGAGCCTGAGCAGACAGTCTAATTACGAATGACAACAGAACAAATAAAAAAAGTGATATATTCTTCCTCATTATGTGTTTATACAATCTACAAATATAAAGATTTAGCTTAGGCATATGAACTAAATACCTACTTATAACGACCTTGAAAGGGTAAAATTTTAATTTTTGTTTGCTAATTGACCGCAGGCAGCATTAATATCTTTACCCCTACTCCTCCTCAGACTCACATTAACTCCTTTTTTTAGTAGATAATTAATGAATTTTTCAGTTTTTTCAAATGAAGACTTATCGAACCCCAAACCTTCCACGGGATTATACTCAATAATATTTACTTTTGAGCTAAGGTGTTTGGTATACTTATAGAGGTTGTGTGCATCCTCAACACTATCATTAACGTCTCTTAATAGTACATATTCGTAAGTTACTTTNTTTCTTGTTTTAGAGAAGTAGTACTTNAAAGAATCCCTTATCTCNTCTAGGGTATTTGATTTACCTATTGGCATAATCTCTTTCCTTAACTCCTCTGAAGCTGCATGAAGTGAAAGAGCTAAATTAACTTTAACATTATCTTCAGCTAGCCTCCTTATCATCTTAGAGATACCGGATGTAGAAAGCGTCACCCTCTTGTAAGACATATTAAGACCATCCTCTGATGTTATGTAATGAATTGACCTCATAACATTTTTATAATTTAGAAGGGGCTCACCCATTCCCATGTAAACAATATTAGTAAGTGGTAGGTTATATACCTCCATAGATTTCCTTGATATGTAGACAACCTGACGATATATTTCAGATGCAGTTAAATTTCTAGTGAGGCCTAAGGTACCCGTAGCACAAAAACTACAACTTAAAGAACAACCAACCTGAGAGGATATGCATGCTGTCATCCTCTTGTCTTTAGGTATCAGAACACCCTCAACAAAGTTTCCATCGTGCAGTTTAAACTTTGTCTTGATAGTGCCGTCAGAACTAATCTCTTCGTAATCGTCTTGAATATGATTAATAAAGAACTCTTTCTCAAAAATAGACCTGTCTTTTATTGAAACATTTGACATCTCTGAGAACGATGTACAACTCTTATTCCACAACCAGGAATAGACTTGAGATGAAACATAAGAGCGAATTCCATTTTTAATGCAAAAATCCTTTATATCATCTTTAGAAAGTGTTGTTATATCTTTTTTCAAAATAATTTTTTATTACTCGCAAAGATATTAAAAGCATATCTTTATAAATTATGTATTTTAGTTAATTATGAATTTCAACAAAATCGCAAACCTAATTAAGAAACTTTGTTCAAGACTCTCATTCTTTCTTGTTATTCTACTATCATCTGATGTTTTACTAAGGTATATTTTTAACTTTTCGACAGCTTCACTTTATGAACTAGAGTGGCACGTATTTGCTATAATTTTTCTTTTGGGTTCAGTTTATACTCTGCATGCAGATGAACACGTAAGAGTTGATGTGTTTTACAGTAAATTTTCAAAAAAAAATAAGAGATTGGTAAACTTAATTGGTAATTTATTTTTTCTCATTCCTTTTGGGGTAGTTATTAGTTACACTTCAATTCCCTTTGTCGCAGACTCATACAATATTTTAGAATCAAGCCCTGATCCAGGTGGGCTACCTTTCAGATTTTTAATTAAGTCTATAATAACAATTTCTTTTTTTTTATTAGCTGTTATCGGATTTTTAAGGATAATCAATTCATTTAAAAGTATGGGTTAATGGAGAGTGCTGGTCTAGTCTTATTTTTAATAGTAATTATCCTTATCCTTTTTGGATATCCAGTAGGATTAACTTTAGGTGGTATCTCTGTAATTGCTGGTATCATTTTTTTTGATATAGATTTCTTCTATCTAGTATCCCTTAGAATTTTTGGTATCATGAATAATTTTGTCTTGTTGGCGGTACCTCTTTTTATATTCATGGGTTTAACTCTAGAGAAATCTGGAATTGCAGAGAAGCTTCTTGAAACGATGGCTATTTTATTTGGGAAAATAAGAGGTGGGCTTGCTTACTCTGTTATCATTGTCGGTGGTATGCTTGCAGCATCAACTGGAATAGTTGGCGCAACTGTAGTAACCATGGGTCTAATAAGTCTCCCAACTATGTTAAAGAGGGGATACGACAAGAAAATTGCAACAGGTGTCATTGCATCATCTGGTACCTTAGGTCAAATAATACCTCCATCTGTAGTTTTAGTTTTACTTGGAAGTGTATTAAATATTTCTGTAGGAGACCTTTTTACCTCAGCTCTTCTACCAGGAATAACNTTGGTTTTTNTATATGTNATATATGTTGGAATAGTTTCTTTTATTAAGCCCNAAATGGTTCCCGCTATGCCAGAANAAGAAATNGAAAATTTTAAAAAAAATACTANTACTCTAGATCTANTAAAAACATTTATTTTACCCTTTATTCTTATATTTTCAGTTTTAGGNTCNATATTTATGGGGGTAGCNTCACCAACAGAAGCGGCAGGAATTGGAGCTCTGGGAGCTCTGATTTTAAGTTATTTAGAAGGGGGNATTAANCTTAAAAANATAGATNCTATTTCAATNGATACTATGAAGCTGACATCTATCGTTTTTATGATACTTCTAGGTGCCACGTCATTCTCTCTAGTTTTTAGAGGTCTTGAGGGAGATAANTTTATAATTGATCTAATTTATGCCTCAAATCTCTCCCCTGAAATGTTTACAATTCTTGTACTTTTAATTGTATTNNTAGCAGGATTTTTTATAGACTTTATTGAGATAATATTTATAATTGTTCCTGTAATAACTCCAATACTCTTAGCATTAAATATTGATCTGTTATGGATAGGAATTATGCTAGCTATTAACTTACAGACATCATTTCTAACACCTCCATTTGGGTTCTCTCTGTTCTACCTTAAAAGTGTCTCACCCAAAGAAATTAAAACAACAGATATATATAAGGGCATTATTCCATTCGTAATAATTCAGATTATATTTTTGATATTTTTATTCTTTAGTCCAGATTATATTTATATAATACCAGACTTTTTAAAGAGCTAAAGTTCGTAATATATCTTGTCACTTACAACTGACCAATCCCTGAAAGAAACTCTAAATTTTTCATAAGCTTCAAATATTTTTTTGCTTTTAGGATCTTCTTCAATCATCTCAAAAAGAACCTCACTTGACTTTTCTTTGAATGACATCAAAACATCTTTAGGGAACATTTTTAGCTTCACATTTTCCTCATTTATTAACTTATTTAAATAAAGACTATTTTTTGAATCAAATTCACATTGCATCCAAATATTTAGAGACTCAATTCCTTTTTTTACAATCTCTTGTAGATCACTTGGTAATAATTGAAATTTATCTTTATTAACAATCATCTCGAGAACACCTCCAGGCTCATGCCATCCAGGATAGTAATAATACTTGGCCACCTGATAGAAACCCATAAGATAATCATGGTAAGGACCAATCCACTCTGTAGCGTCAATTACCCCCCTCTCGAGGTTTGTATATATCTCTCCTCCCGCAACAGTAACAGCAGTTCCTCCGGCCTTTGATAAAACTTTACCTCCAAAGCCAGGGATTCTCATTTTTAATCCGTTTAGATCTTCAATAGATAATATCTCTTTATTAAACCAACCTCCCATCTGCATACTTGTATTTCCTCCTACAAATGGAATCAAGTTAAATGGCTCATAGATCTCTCGATAGTACTTGTATCCACCTCCTGAAATTATCCAAGAATTCATTTGTTTTGAATTCATTCCAAATGGAACTGATGAAAAAAATTGACCTGAAGGAATTTTACCAGCCCAGTAATATGATGCACCACTTCCCATCTCTATAGCNCCGTTACTTACAGCATCAAATGACTCTAAACTTGGAATTAACTCTCCTCCACCATAAACTTTTATGTTAAGTCTACCTCCTGACATNTTATTAACCCAATCCGAGAANAGGTTACANCCNTCTCCAAGNACTGGCATATTTGGAGCCCAAGTNGTTACCATCTTCCAGTTANATTTTTTATTAAAATTTATNTTTATATCCTTNGNCTNTTTCTCATNNACATTAGATATACATGANNNAAGNAGNGAAGCACCNGATAAAGTCACTAAAGATTTATTAATAAATTTTCTTCTATTTGATTTCTTTTTCATTGNGNNTATNTATTTGAATGTAAACTACGAAAAATATTCATTTAAAGAAATTAAATATTAAATTGCCANACTCAAAAATGAAGAATAAAAATTATAGTCTTTTATTTATTTTCATAACTATATTCATAGACATAACAGGTCTAGGAATTATAATACCTATTATACCATCNTTAATATCTGANTTAATNGATGGNTCAATTAGTGANGCGGCCATGTACAGTGGCTGGCTNATGTTTTCATANGCTACTCTTCAGTTTTTATTTGCACCTATCTTAGGTGGTNTAAGTGACCAGTTTGGCAGGAGNCCNGTNATACTCNTATCCTTNNTTGGGTTTGGTATTAATTATATTGTTCTCGCNNTCGCCCCAGATATAGTTTGGTTATTTATTGGNAGGATATTCCAAGGTATTATGGGTGCAAGCCTTACNACTGCNTCAGCTTACATTGCAGATATAAGTTCACCTGAAAAAAANGCACAAAANTTTGGANTAATTGGAGCTGCNTTTGGNCTNGGNTTTATATTGGGNCCNGTTATTGGTGGNTANCTTGGACAATTTGGTTCNAGAGTTCCNTTCTANGCTGCGTCAATTTTTACATTAATAAATCTTTTNTATGGTTTTTTAATATTACCAGAATCACTAAAAAAAGAGAANAGAAGAAAATTCGATATAANAAGAGCAAACCCNATNGGCACTTTACTTTNTTTNAGAAGGTATCCACTAATTTCNGGACTTCTTGTTTGTATCATNCTCTTTAACATAGCTCAACATGCAACTCACAGTACCTGGTCCTTTTTTACNATTGAAAAATTTGATTGGGATGAAAAACTNGTNGGNTATTCACTTGGNTTTATTGGTATACTTGCAGCTATCGTACAAGGAGGATTAATTAGGATAATTATACCAAAATTTGGAAAGGTAAATAGTCTCTACCTTGGCATGTCATTTTACATAATAGGATTGCTTCTCTTCACTATAGCTGATGAGAGCTGGATGGTTTTTGCATTTGCTATACCTCTTTCTTTAGGGGGATTATGTGGTCCAGCTCTACAAGGTATAATGACAAACCAGATCCCAGATAATGAGCAGGGAGAGTTCCAGGGTGGAATAACTAGCCTAATTAGCTTAACATCTATTATAGGGCCTTTGCTAATGACAAACCTATTCTCGTTGTACACAAGTAATAAAAATTTGATCTATTTTCCTGGAGCACCATTTCTCCTAGCAGCTATTTTATGTATTTTTGGGTTAGTAGTTGCAGTAAGGTTTCTTCAAAATTCAAAACTTAGATATTAATCCAATAATTTACCTTAAAAGCAAAAGACCTACTCTTCAAGTTCATAAACAAAGGATTCTCAGCATAGTAGTTGTCAGTATATACTAAAAAGAAATCAGATAGAGGTTGGAATCTCCACTGAAACCTTGCATTGAGATTAATATTATCTAACTGATTATTGTACTGTAAATAAGTACTAAGAAATAAGTCTTTTGAGAAACTCACACTAATTTTAGAGTTAAGTGAGAAAAAATTTGCTGATGAATATGGATCAGGAAATATAAGGTTATTATACTGACTCCCAACTTCAATATTTAAAAATGGAGGAAATTTATAATTTACAGTTCCTCCAATATTTTTAATGTCTCCGTTAAAGAAATCTCCAATCTTACCATTTAATCTTAATGAAAATAGCTTCCTCTCTGATGTCCTAAAATAAAAAGTGTAATTTGTATAATTATATTCAGAAGATGCAGGTAATGCGACTCCGTCAGATCTCGATGGATCAAAGTCATATAACAGCTTGGTATACAATAAATTGGTTTTAAAAACTAAATATGCAGAAGATTTAAATCTAAAATTATAATCTATATCAATATCATAATCAGTTAGGCCATTTAATCTATTCCTATAGAATTCATAGTCAACACCTGGACCATGGGTATTTATTGAGCTATTTTCAGGTAAAAATTTGTACTGAAATGAGGGGCTTAAAAAAATGTAATCTTTCCTTGGAACAAACCCAACTTCTGGGTTGAAATTCTTACCCACAGCATAAAAATAGATATTAGATTCAAAGTTTCTTTTCTCATATGACGCATTCACACCATAAGAATTTGAATTAGGATTATTTTCATTTTCAAGTGAGTGGTGATAATATAATTGGGACTTAAATCTAGTGTCATTAGATTGTAACTTTGACTCAAAACCAAAAACTCTATTAAAATTATCTAGATCGTGAGCATAATCTTTTGAATCATCATTAAAAAAAGATTGTTTATTAATGATAAATCCAGATACAGTAGAGTTTTTAAGTATATTTTTTTCAAGCACAGCCATGCCATAATTATATGATGGGATTCCGCTATTTGATAATTTTGAGGTTTGCATATTTAAAATACCTATCCTTAAATCGTCAGAAAGTTTTCCAGAAAGCTTAGCTCCATAAATGATAGGATTTTGTACATACTGACTTGTCGTTGTATCCTTTGCGATGCCTATTCTCCTTGTAAACATGGGCCTTGACTCCCTAGACCCTAGATTTGAAAAAAGGTCCGCATTATCTGTGAAGAACTCTCTTTTCTCAGGTAAAAACAACTCAAACCTTGTCAGGTTAGTTCTCTGCTCATCAACCTCTACTTGTGAAAAGTCTGGATTAAAAGTTAAATCCAAATTTAGTGAAGAACTTAGAGCCATCTTAATATCTAAACCAGCATCAAAATTAAAATCCTTTTCAGGTGAACTAACTTTATTTCTAATTCCTGAGCCAGACATATAGGGTATCAATACTAAATTCTGTGAAGATTTTTCTAACGGAAACTCAAACTCAATTTCCCCAGTCATTGAAAGATTAGCTGGAGTAAAACCAAGAGGAATAATTGTCCAAACTGAATTCTCATTTATTTTACTATTTCCTCTATAAGAATTAAAATTCCAAACTTTCGTGCCTTCCTTATACCTCAGAGAATTAAATGGAATCTTGAACTCAGCTATCCAATATCCATCATATAATTTAACCTCTGAATACCACTTGGTGTTCCAGTTTATATTAAACCAGCCGGATCCACCTCTGCTCCCTCCACCAGAATTATAGCTACCCTCACCACCATTCGAAAGGAGGGCTTCTCTTTGAACTCCAAAAGGAGATATTCCAAACATGTAGCCGTTAGTCTCATCTTGAAAAGTATCGAAGGTAAATGACATATAATCAACAGATCCACCAAAAAAATCTCTCTTTAGATCTCCTATAATAAATTTTTTTTCTGGAATATCTTCCATCTGTGCAACTATGTATAAAAATTTATCATCGTAAGCAACTCTAAACTCAGATTGTAACTCAGCAGGTATGGAGTCTCTTGGTGAGTATTGAACAAAACCAGAGGAGACCTGAGCATCACCCCAAAATGACTCAGTAATTTCACCATCAAGAACTATTTCCTCAGATATTTTTTTAGCAAAAATTTTTCTTTTCTCAGACATAGAATATGCTTTTAAAAAAGAAAAAGAAAGTAATAAAATGAAATAGATCTTTAATTTCATGTTCGGATAATACGTATTTAGATGATACTTGTTAGAAAAACTTTCTTATTATTAAATAAATATTGGAATATATTCCCTAAATATTTATCCAATAATTGAACTTCAAAGCTAAAGATCTATTCTTAAGATTAAATAATTCTGATCCCTTTGCAAAATAATTATCAGTGTAGACAAGATAAATATCTGATAACGGCTTGAAGTTCCATTGAAGTCTTGTGTTAAGGTTAATGTTATCTATTTGACTATTATACTGGAAGAAAGTAGTTAAAAATAATTTAGTGTTAAAACTGACCTCAACCTTTGTAGAATATGAGGCTAGATCCGAAGATGCATATGGTAATTTAATTTTATTGTTACTATAAGAAAAGTCTAAATTTACATGTGGAACAAATCTATAATTAAGTGATAGACCATAAGTATATATATCACCATTAAAAAATCCACCAACTTTTGAATTTAATCTAAAATAAAATGGCTTCTGTCTGTTACTAGTGAAATCAAAAGAAAATCTACTGTAATTGTATCCAGTTTCTGAGGGTAAGTACTCAACACCTGTCCTAGTTGGATCAAATTCTTCGAGCAGAAAAGTATAACTTTTTTCTAAATCAAAAGAAAACCTAGAAGAATTATTTAATGATATAGAGTATTGTAATTCAAGCTTTCTATCTGTGTCTCCATAAACTGGATGATTATAGAACTCATAATCTATCTCTGGTCCATGGTTATTGACCTTACCTTTTTCAGGATAAAATAAATACCTTACAGAGGGACTGTAGAAAAATATATTTTTTCTTCTTATGAATCCTACTTCTGGATTATAATTTTCAGCAACTTTACTAAAATAATTTGTAATTCTAATTTTTGAATTAGTATAAACTGCATTTCCTCCCCATGAGTATGTATTTTTTGTTTTATTATTATCAAAACTTTTATTGTAAAATATATCTGAAGAGAAATTAGTGTTTTTACTTAAAAGCTTTACCTCAACACCTGCCACCCTATTAAAAGGTTGCGATGCAAAGTCTTCATTGTTTAGGGGTTGCTTATTAATCAAAAAAGATGATATTCTAGAGTTTGCAAATATTCTCCTCTCCACTACAGCCATTCCATAGTTAATTCCAGTTTGGTTTATTTTAGATAATTTTTGTGTTTGCATGTTAAGAATTCCAACCCTATAATTTTCTCCTATTTTACCACTTAACTTAGCGCCAAAAATTATTGGATTCTGGATATATTGACTTTGAATACTATCATAAGTTATTCCAATTCTCCTAGAAAAAAATGGTCTATTCCTGTAATCACCAACATCAGAAAAGAGGTCTGAATTTTCTATAAAAAATTCTCTTTTCTCTGGATACATTAACTCAAATCTTGTGAGATTTGTTCTCTGCTCATCTACTTCGACCTGTGAGAAATCTGGATTTACAGTTATATCCAAATTTAATGAAGAGGTTAATCCAACCTTAAGATCTAAGCCAAACTCTGGTTTAAACTTTTTATCTTCAAGGCCAATTTTATCATCAAATCCACTTCCAGAAACATATGGTATCAGAATAATATTCTTACCTGAAAATGGGAGGTCTGTATCAAACTCAATTTTTCCAGCATAAGATAAATTATACATATTATATCCCTTTGGAATTGAGGTCCAGTTTGATCTTTCGTTTGTCACTACATTATTCCTCCAAACATTGAATCCCCAGACTCTACTATCTTTTCTATACCTTAATGATTTAAAAGGAATTGATAACTCTACAATCCAATAATCATCGTATTTTTTTACAAATGATTCCCATCTAGTATTCCAGGTGCTATTAAACCAACTAGGGCCACTAGATGACCTTCCACCACCTCCCCATGTACTTGTACCACCCTCTGATATGAGAACTTCTCTCTGGACGTTATAAGGGGTAATACCAAAATTAAATGCATTTTTTTGGTCGTTGTAAGTATCAAAAGTGAAGGTGACTGATTCGTTTTCTGGTCCACCAAAATCTCTTTTTAAAGAATTAATTAAATATTTTTCAGGTACAGAGTCGTACATTTTTCCA
Source organism: Marinoscillum sp. (assembly GCA_002692105.1). GTDB lineage: Bacteria > Bacteroidota > Bacteroidia > Cytophagales > MED-G16 > MED-G16. The sequence continues at coordinate 67,206 of NZKG01000023.1, forward strand.
GATAAAAAAATTCTCTGATCAGAATATGCTATCCTAACTTCAGTAAGCAATTTAGATTTTACTGAATCGTCAGGGAACTGTTGAAAAAAATCATCTACCAACTCACAATTAAACCAAAAAGGCTCGTCTAGAACTCCGTCCAAAATGATATCTGAGTCTGTCTTATAAACCTTAATTTTTTTACTTGAAAGTAAGTTAAAAGGTAAACTACATAGAAATAATAATAGGAATAAACTAATATGTAATTTCAATTTCATAAGTAAGATAGTATTACCTCTTAATTAGATCTACAAATACTGGAGTTGCTACGAATATTGAAGAATAAGTACCTACAATAATTCCTATCAACAGTGCAAATGAAAATCCACTTAATGATGGTCCACCAAAAAGAAATAATACCAATACTACAACAAATGTAGTTACAGAGGTGATTAATGTCCTACTTATCGTTTTATTGATCGATTCATTAACTACTGGAATTACTTCACTTCCAGCTTTAATTCCTAAATTCTCTCTTACCCTATCAAAAACAACAACTGTATCGTTAATTGAATATCCTATTATTGTAAGTAGTGCTGCGATAAATACTTGATCTACCTCGTAAGAAATACCAAATAAGTTTGCAATTGAGAAAGCCGACAAGACAAATAATGTATCATGGAAAAGTGCAACAACTGCACCAATTGAAAATTGCCATTTTCTAAACCTTATCAGTATATAAATAAATATAGCAATCAAAGCTAAAACCCCTGAATATATAGATGAGTTTTGGATATCATCAGCTATTGTAGCACCAACTTTTGATGAGCTAGATATAGTATATGAATTATCATCTACCATTGTTTCGTCTTCATTAAATTCTTGATTAGTCAATGATGTAAGGCCTCCAACTAGTGATTCTCTTACAACTAAATCAGCGTCGTCGCTATCATCATCTATTAAATAAGATGTTGTTATTTTAAGTACATTATCTGAACCAAACGTTTTCACCTCAACTCCTTGGTTATCAAAAGATTCCTGAAGACCAGTCTCGATAATAGTTGGATCTTGAGAAGTATTAAAAGTTACAACGTAAGATCTACCACCCTTAAAATCAACACCAAGTGTTAATCCTGAAATTATAAATGAAACAATTCCTAATCCAATAAAAGTAGAAGAAAATATATAAGCTATTCTTCTTCTTCCAAGGAAGTTTAAGTTAAGAGAAGAAAGAAAGTTTTGAGAAAACGGAAAAGAAAATCTTAGAGAACTTTTGTCTCCTTTTCTACTGAACCATTCTACAATAACCCTTGTTATGAATACAGCTGAAAAGAATGAACAAATTATACCAATAATTAAAGTCACAGCAAAACCCTTTACTGGTCCTTGACCTAAATTATATAAAATTAAACCTACTAAAAATGTTGTAAAATTTGCATCAATTATAGATGTGTATGCCTTATTGTAACCATTAGAAATAGCCTGCTTTAAATTTGCTCCATTCCTGATCTCTTCTTTAATTCTCTCAAAAATAAGAACATTTGCATCGATCGACATACCGATAGTAAGAACAATTCCAGCTATTCCTGGTAAGGTGAGTGAGGCTGAAAGCTGAGCTAATATGCCTAAGATGAAAAATATATTAAAGAACAATGCAAAGTTTGCAACGATTCCACCTCCAGAATAATAAAAAATCATAAATAAAAGGACAATCATAAGTCCAGAGACTATAGACCTTATTCCCTGAGACTGAGCAACTTTCCCAAGTGTTGGTCCAATTACGACATCTTCTACAATTGTAGTTGGTGCTGGTAATGCTCCAGCCTTTAAAATATTCGCAAGGTCTTGAGCTTCCTCAATTGTGAAATTACCAGTGATTTGAGAGTTGCCATTTGGAATCTCATTTTGAACAAAAGGGGCAGAGTAAACAAAATCATCAAGAACAATTGCTACTCTTCGACCAATATTTTGAGAAGTTAATCTTCTCCAATTTTTTGCACCATTTGAATTCATCTGCATAGAGATGGAGGGTCTCGCACTCTGATCAAGATCTTGTCTTGCATCAGTAATAACTTCGCCGGTGAGTGGAGCTTTTCCTCCTCTTGAGGTTTTGATTATGAATAATTCAATCACCTCACCATCTATATCAGTGACATTGCCGTTAGCATCAGTAATGTTTGAGAGTGGTTTAACAGACCATAAAAATTTAATGTTACTAGGAATTAATTTTCTAACATTTTCGTCATTAATAATGGTATTTATCTGGATCGTATCTTCAAGATTGTAAAATAAACCTCCAAAATCACTTCTTAAATTACCTAGAAGAGGAGAGTTTGTATTTAATAAATTTTCGTTTAATGAATCTGAAGAAGGAGTTTCATCAACATCATTATCTTCTGAACTTTCAGAAAAAAGTTCTTCCAGATCACTTTCCTCACCCTGTGAACTTTCATCATCTGCACCAATGTCTTGTATTCCAAGAATATTTTGTGATGCTGCAAATTGGTCAATAACCTGAAGTGTTTGAAAAACTTCTGTCTCACTAACTTCAGCTACTTCCCAGAATTCTAACTTAGCTACACCTTGCAATAATTTTCTTACTCTTTCAGGATTATCAACACCCGGTAATTCAATTTGGATCCTTCCCGATCCCTGTAACCTCTGGATATTAGGCTGAGATGTTCCATATCTATCAATCCTTGTCCTCAATATATTAAATGATCTATCAATAGCACTTTCAACCTCTTCATTAATAATATCTAAAATATCTGAATCTGATGTATCGAAACCTATTCTTCCTCTATTCGAAACTGTTGCAAAAATTTGAGAAAGGTTTTTATCGGGTGCAATCTGCTGGAATTCGCTGTAAAATTCCGAAATAAAGTTAAGTTGAGTTCCTTTAACCCTTTCCTTAGCATTATTAATTGCAAGAATGAAATCAGGGTCCTTACTTTCAGATGATAAACCCTTGAGAATATCTACAGGGGATACTTCCAGTGTCACATGCATCCCACCTTGAAGATCTAGACCTAAATTTAATTCTGACTCTTTAACTTCTTTGTATGTAAAGTCTGTTAATAAACTGTAAACAGGCTTATTCCAAATTGAATCAAGATATTTTTGTTTTTTACCAAAGTCTATATTACCATCTAAATCTCTTGCATTTTGTGTTGCTTCATCTTGTATCCTTTGAGAAACAAAAGTAAACTGAAGATAATATATCGATAGAAATGATATTATTATTGTCAGAAAGTATATTAAGCCTTTATTTTTCATCTGTATGATTTAAAAATCGGTTGACAAAAGTATTGAATTATATGGAAATTAACTAAGAGCCTAAAATATTATTATTTTCAATTGAAATTAGCTTACTAACATATCCATACACAAGTTCAGCAGCTCGATTACCATTACCGTTATTTTCTACAATAAAATCTGCATTATTTTTCTCTGGTAAAATATATTTCATGAAAGAGGGAATTACATGATTTTCAAACTTATATTCAACGTCAATTCTATCATATCCTCTCATTTTACTATCTCTTCTAATTCTTCTGTCCAACATGATCTCGGTTTTAGAATCAATAAATATTTTATGATCAATTAACTCTTTAATATTTGGATCACTCAGGATGAATAATCCCTCTAGTATTATTATTCTTCTTGGAAAAACAACAATATTTTCTTGTTTTATATTAGGGTTATTAAAATTATATTCTTTTCTACTAACCTTGTTACCATTCTTTAGTGATATAATATCCTCAACTAATTCGGAGTTTAGAAAAGATGAGGGCAAATCAAAATTATAGTTTCCGTTTTTATCTTTTGACTGATCTTCTCTTTTCTTGTAGTAGTTATCTTGAAAAATAAATGATACTTCTGAAGAGGGAATTCTTTCTTTTAAATATTCAACGATAAAAGATTTTCCTGAAGCACTACAACCTGTTATACCAAAAACCATATCGTTAAATTATTTTTGATTTAAAAAATTAACTAATTTCTGAGTAGCTATAGATCTGTGAGAAATTTGGTTTTTCTCTTCTAATGACATCTGGGCAAAACTTTTGTCATAGCCTTTTGGGATAAATATTGGATCATAACCAAAACCTCTAGATCCAACTCTTTTAGTCGTTATTTTACCTTTAACAGAACCTTGAAAGTAACTAATATTTCCATCAATTATAAGGCATATACAAGTCTCAAAGTATGCTGACCTGCTTTCCTCCCCCCTAAGATTTCTTAATACTAAGTTTATATTCTTCTCTGTATCGGATATTTCAGAGGCATATCTAGCTGATTTAACTCCTGGCTCTCCGCCTAAGGCATTGATAAATAAACCTGAATCATCAGAAAAACAATCTATATTAAACTTATTATAAATAAAGCTAGACTTTAAAAATGAATTTCCCTTTATGGTGTTTTCTGTTTCAGGTATCTCATCGTAGAAATTTAGATCCTTAGGGGAAATAAGTTTAAAATTTTTAATTAACTTCTTTACTTCAATGACCTTATTCTGATTACCTGTAACAAAACAGATATTTCTCATTTTCTAATTTTTATTAGATGGACATCAAAAATTAATACAGCATTCTCAGGGATAATTGGTGTATTAGTATTTCCGGAGTCACCGTATGCATTACCTGACGGCATTAGTATTTTTATCCTTCCTTTCTCACTAATCTTACTTAATGATATTCCTAGAGCTGTTTTGAAATCAGAAAGTTGAGCTAAGTACCCATGATCTGATACTATAGGAAAAAAACTACCAAGGCCATTATATGTATATACTAAAGGGCTGTAATATTTTGTGGGATCAAAATACCCTATACTCTCAGCAAGAGACTGTTGGTTTGTATCAAATATGACTAAATCCACAGAGTCATTAGTAAAGAAGATAGAATCATTTGTGTAATAACCAGCTATATTTATACTAACAATATCATTAACTTCTGGAAAAATAAGGTTTTCTCCACTATTGATAATTGAATAGAATACACCCCTACTTGTTGTGTCGTATGTGACTATACTCTTTCCATCTAAATATGAAAATATAAGGTTTTTATCACTCCCTCTCTGATTTAAAGAATCTATTCTTTCTTGCTCGGGATCATATACATCCACATAAATTTCTTCAACATCACATGAAAAAATTAGAAGAATAGAAATAAAATATAAAACCTTCTTCATCTACCTTATCTCTATTAAATTAATTCTAAAAATTAAAACNGAATTTTCAGGTATTGAGCTATTAACTACTGANCCATACCCTAAACCTGAAGGTATTATGAGAATACCTGAACCACCCTCATCTATTTTAGGGATTCCNATTTCCCACCCCTCTATTACCTGACCTGNNCCCAGTATAAACTCAAATGGTTGNCCTGTATTGCTCCTATCAAATTCAGATCCNTCAAGTAATTGTCCAATATACTCCACAGATATTGTGTCTCCGTTNACNGGNTAGTTNGAGTTACCTTGGTCAANAANCTTNTAGTANAGACCATTTTCAGTAGANGAGAAACCTGATAGGTTATTTTCATTTAAATACCCTTCTATTCTGGTTAGATCNAGGTCTAACTGTTCCTGCTTTGTTCTACTAACGGTTGATATATCTTCTGTGCATGATATNATTGAGAAGATTAGACTAAANGAAATAAGTCTGTTCATTGATCTAATAATCTATGAGCTCTATTTCAAATACNAAAACNGCATTAGGNGGTATTACTCCACCTGCACCTGACGCACCATAACCTAAAGAACTNGGAATATAAATAGTGCCTTTTGAGTTCTTNTTAAAGTAGGTNATACCTTCNTCCCATCCTCTNATAACCATNCCTTGACCTAAGGTGAAATTNAGAGGATCTCCTCTATCNAGNGANGAATCAAATTTTTCACCGTCNAGAAGCATACCAGTATAATGAACAGATACGTTATCACCTGGAGCAGCATTTTCTCCCTGCCCAGTTTTTTCAATNACATATCTTAATCCACTCTCAGTNTTAACAGCATCTATATTATTTTCTTTTAAGTAATTGTCAATTAATTCTAAATCTATTGACAACTGTTGNTCNTCATTCATTTTCATTTTTTCAAATTNTTCTCTTTGTTTATTTTCAAATTCTTCTCTNGACATTATATTNTNTATNCCCGCATAAAAGGACATTAACTCACTTCCAATTGAATCAGGNTACTCNGCTCCTGGAATGTATCCNAGGAAATCATCTACTGNCAATTGAAAAAATACACTGTCTCCNACTTTTAAGTTACNTAAAACATTGAGAAAAGGAACATTTTCCCACAACGAATCCTTTTGCTGCAAAATNGGCTCCTCTGAATTAAACTGCTCATTNCCCTCATGATCAAAATACTGAATATTAAGTTCTAAGAGCTCTCCATTTTCAAGTAAATTACCNGTNCCATTTTTAAAATANNTAAGTTTNACACCGTTATCAAGTACTTTTTCTTTATCAGTACATGATGATATAATAATTAATGTTAGAACAAGGANATTTAGATATTTCATTTTCTAGTAATTAAGTTCTTTTGTATGTTTAGACATAGATTCTAAAAATTTATCCAAAGCTACTGAAAGTTTATTTTCTAAACTGCCCCCAGCTGCATTTTTATGACCACCTCCATTAAAATATGAATTAGCAAAATGATTTACGGAGAAATCACCCGANGACCTAAAAGAAAACTTAATCCTTTCTTTTGTCTCAATAATCAGTGTAGCCATGTTTACTCCTNCAATTGATAAAGCATAATTGACAATTCCCTCCGTATCNCCTTTTTTATAATTATTATCAGACAAATCTTTTCTTGTTAAAACTATGTANGCAGCCCTTCCACCACAAATNATTTCTAATTTTTTTGATAAAGAATATCCCAAAAGCTTNANTTTATCNAAAGAATTTGATTCATAAATTATTTTACCAATGTNATCAGACCTTACTCCCTTATCTAATAATTTTGCAATAATTCTATGAACTTTNGAGGANGTAGAGGCAAACCTAAAAGAACCTGTATCAGTTAATATACCAGTATATATACAGTCGGAGATGTCTTTATCAATTAAATTTTGATCAATAAAACTCATCAGATCATAAACTAGCTCGGCTGTGGCGCTTGCATCTACATTATGGTACTTATAATCATAAAAATTATCAGGGTTTAGGTGGTGATCTATTAAAACTTTTTTTGCATTACTTAATTGAATNANATCCCCTAATTCATTTATTCTTTTGAGGTTATTGAAGTCNAGACAAAATATTATATNAATTTTATTTAGCAANTTTTTNACGTAATCAGTTTTTTCAGAGAAGTTTATTATTTTNTCATCTGANTTCATCCANTTAAGAAAGTCNGGGTAATCGTTGGGNACNACAACTGTAACATCATGACCCATTTTTATTAAGAAATTATAAAGAGCTAATGAAGACCCGATGGCGTCACCGTCTGGATTTACATGTGTAGTGATTAATATCTTTGATTTTGATGATAATAAGTCTTTTATTTCTTTCATTTTTTTAATGGTGTTCGCAAAACTGGATAAAATTAATCGAAAAGAAAAAATTAATTCAAATGATACTTATACTTTTGAAATACAAACCATTCAATTATGTTTGCAAAAAAATAAAATGGTAGGACACAAAACTTTTACAATTATTAAACCTGACGCCTTTAAAGCTTCATACGCAGGCCCAATCATAGAAATCATAGAGAATGCTGGTTTTAAAATAAAAAATATGAGACTNGTAGAGATGGATAATATTATGGCATCTCGTTTCTATGCTGTACATAAGGAAAGGCCCTTCTTTACAAGATTATGTGATTACATGTGCTCAGGTCCAATTATTGTAATTGAATTAGAAAAAGAAAATGCTGTCTTAGACTTCAGAACATTAATTGGTTCTACAAACCCAGAAGAAGCTGAAGAGGGTACTATAAGAAAAAAATATGCTACATCTATAGAGGCCAATGCAATTCATGGATCAGATTCAGATGAGAATGCTCAGATAGAAATTGATTTTTTCTTTAGTTAAGAAAATTTTTGGATCCAAAAATTATTCATACCATTTCCTAGAGATAGTTTAACTTTTGAGTCTTGAATTAGTTCCAACATTGCCAAGAAATTATATATAACAAGAATCTTAAGGGGGTTATCCTCAATCAACTTAACAAATGAGATTTTAGATTTAGATTTTAGTAGATTAATTAAAAACTTCTTCTGTTCTGATATTGTGTAAGGATATTCAAAAATCTGATGATTAGGTTTGTTTTTTTCAACTTCATATCTAGACAAAACATTCTGAAAGACAACTAAAAGTTTGTAAAGATCAATATCTTGAAGTTCAGACTCAACCTTTGCTCTTTCCCCAATAACACCGACCTCGTTAGCTAAATTACCTCTAATTTTTTTACCTAACCTATTATCTTCAAGGTCAGAAAATTCAGATATTACAGACTTGTATTTTTTATATTCCATTAGATGCTCTACCAGTTCCTCTCGTGGGTCTATTTCATTTCCTTCTTCATCAACAGATAGCCTTGGAAGAAGCATTTTAGATTTTATTCTCATGAGTGTTGCTGCTACCACAATAAATTCACTAGCAACCTCAATATTCATACTCTCTAACTCTGATATATACTCAAAAAAATCATTAGTGACTTTTGATATTGGAATATCCATAATATCAATCTCATCTCTTTCAATAAAAAAAAGTAAAAGATCAAATGGACCTTCAAAAAGTGGTAACTTTATCTCGTAACTCATCAGAAATTAAATCTAAAACGAATATATTTTAAATTATACTTAAAATAAAAATTAATAGATTTATAAACCAAAAAGAAAAAAAAAGAGTATAAATATTAATAGTTATATGGACAACAAAACCTATAAATTTCTTGATAGAATAGACTTGCCAAAAGACCTTAGGTCTTTCGATAAAAAAGACTTGAAATGTATATGTGAGGACCTGAGAGAGTTTATCATAAACTCAATATCAGAAAATGGTGGACATTTTGGTGCAAGCCTTGGCGTGGTCGAGCTAACAGTTGCGCTACACTACGTGTATAACACTCCCGATGATTCAATAGTATGGGACGTAGGTCATCAGGCTTACGGACATAAAATACTGACCGGTAGAAAGAAAAACTTTCACACTAACAGAGTCTATAATGGATTATCAGGTTTCCCAAAAATTTCTGAAAGTGAGTACGACACCTTTGGGGTTGGTCACTCATCTACATCTATCTCTGCAGCCCTAGGAATGGCTATAGCATCAAAATATCAGGGGAAGAAAGACAGACAACATATAGCTGTTATTGGTGATGGAGGCATGACTGGTGGAATCTCATTTGAAGGAATGAATCATGCGGGAGATACCGACACTAACTTGACTATAATATTGAATGATAATTGTATGTCAATTGATCCTAATGTTGGGGCTTTAAAAAGATATCTAACCGATATATCTACTTCACCAACATTTAATAATATAAGGAACGATATTTGGAAGGTATTGGGTATGCTAAAAGATTTTGGTGATAATGCCAGAAAAACTGGGAAGACAATTGAGAAAAGTCTAAAATCATTTGTACTAGATAATTCCAATCTTTTTGAGGCACTTAACTTAAGATACTTCGGGCCGATAGATGGTCACGATGTAAATCACTTGGTAAAAACATTAGAATATCTTAAAAGAATCCCAGGCCCAAAAATACTTCACTGCTTAACTAAAAAAGGGAAAGGATATGATTTGGCAGAAAAAGATCAAACAAAATGGCACGCTACTGGAAAGTTTGATATTAATTCAGGAGAGAGCTTATCAATAAAATCAAATAAAAAAACACCTCCGAAGTATCAGGATGTTTTCGGAGAATCAATAGTTGAGCTTGCTGAAATTAATAAAAAAATAATGGGTATAACTCCTGCTATGCCCTCTGGTTCATCCTTAAATATAATGATGAAAAAAATGCCAGAAAGGGCTTTTGATGTTGGTATAGCAGAACAGCATGCAGTTACCTTGAGTGCAGGCCTTGCCACGAAAGGCATAATACCGTTTTGTAATATATATAGTACTTTCATGCAGAGGGCATTTGACCAAGTAGTTCACGATGTATGCATACAAAATTTACCTGTAATATTTTGCCTTGACAGGGCAGGTATGGCAGGTGCTGACGGCCCTACTCACCATGGAGCTTATGATATTGCTTACATGAGATGTCTACCAAATATGGTCGTGTCTGCCCCTATGAATGAGATAGAGTTGAGAAATTTAATGTATACTGCACAACATAATAATAATAGACCATTCACTATCAGATATCCAAGAGGGAAAGGTGTAACAAATAATTGGAGAAATAAATTTGAACCTATTGAGATTGGTAAGGGGAGGACTATATGTGAAGGTGATGATATTGCCATTCTATCNATAGGTCACATCGGTAACTATGCAACTAAAGCNATCAAAAAACTTAACGATGAGAATATATATCCCTCACATTATGATATGAGGTTTGTAAAGCCTTTGGACGAGAAGTTACTGCATAAAGTACTTAAGAAACATAAGCTAATTTTAACTGTNGAAGATGGATGTATTATGGGAGGTTTTGGAAGTGCNGTGTTGGAGTTTATGAATNANAATAAATATTCNAACATAGTCCAAAGACTTGGAATACCTGACAAAGTTATAGAACACGGCTCCCAAGATGAGTTATATAGGGAATGTAATTACGATGACATCTCCATATATGACTTCTGTAAAAGAATGCTAGATTCAAAAGATAAGGATTACGAAGAGATACTGGCTTAATGGTGAACTTTAATTAGTCTTTCTATCTCAGAAACAAATAAATATACTTCGTAAAAAGAATTATATAGAGGTACTGGAGCAACCCTTATCACATTTGGCTTCCTATAATCCACAATAAAATTTTTACTCAACGCATTAAAAAAATCTTTTGAGTTTCTTTTGAAAAAGAGAGAAATTTGAGAACCTCTTTTATTTGTATCTCTGGGAGATATGATTTTAAAAAAATTAGAATAATTTTTTATAGAACTCAACCCCTCAAATAAAAAACTAGATAACATTTTAGATTTTTCAAATACATTATCCAGACCTGCTAAATAAAAAACTTCTAACGAAGCAAGATGAATATCCATAAGAATCACTGGTGGATTACTTAAAACCCAGCCTTCTGCTGAAGGTTCGGGATCGTATTTATCAAGCATATCAAATCTAGAGGATAGTTTGTTTCCCCACCAACCTTCAAGCCTTAATAAATCCTTTTTTAAGTGTTTGGAATTTATATAAATTCCAGCGATACCTCCAGGTCCTGAATTTAAATACTTATAGCTACACCAGCTCGCAAAATCAATATCATAACCAGGGAGATCAATTGGTACATTTCCTATCATATGAGCCAAATCCAATCCAAGTGTGATTTGATTCTCCCTACAAACTGTAGATATTTTTTTTATATCTAATACCTGTCCGCTATAGTATTGAATACCNGGTAATAACACAAGAGATAAAGATTTTTTATTTTTTTCGATCTCTAATATAATTTTATCTTCGTCTATTAAACTATCCTCTCCCGGAGAAATAGTTATTAAACTTGATTCATCTAATCCGTGAAATTTTAATTGGGAGTTTACGACATATCTATCCGATGAGAAGGCATTACCTTCTATTAAAATTTTATGTTTAAGTTTAGAAGGCCTGTAAAAAGTAGCCATCATCAAATGAAGGTTTACAGATAAAGAATTCATAATTGCAATTTCATCTTCTGTGCACCCTAGAAATAACTTTAATTTATTTTTAATTTTATTTTGGATATCCATCCAAGGATAATCACCTGAAAAATGGTTCTCAACAGCTAAATTTTTCCATTGGTCAAGGTGATTAGTTATTTTATTTTTTACTGATTTATGTTGAAGACCTAATGAATTTCCGCAGAAATATATTTTCTTTCTGTNGTTTTCATTATCATATAAAAATTCACTTTTTAGGTAGGATAACTTATCATTATTATCCATTTTTAAGGCATCATCTTTTTTCATGTATTGAATATAATTAATAACTAAAAAAAAATATGGATCTTTCACTAAAAGGTATGAAAGCATTGGTTTGTGGGAGCTCTCAAGGTATCGGAAAAGAAATTGCTTTAGATTTAGCTAATGAAGGTGTAGAAGTAGTTCTCATAGCCAGAAGTGAAGAAAAGTTAAAAAGAGTAATAAATAAACTTTCCACAAAAAATAATCAAAAGCACAAATATATTATTGCCGATTTCGAAGATGATAATGAACTTAACAAAAAAATTAAAAGTTTTGATAAAACTCACAGTACCAACTTTGACATACTCATTAATAATACAGGAGGTCCCCCGCCAGGAAGAATTGTTGATGCAGAAGTAAAGGATTTTGAAAAATATATGAAAATGCATCTCCACTGTAGCCATATATTAACTAAATACTGTCTGAATAATATGAAGGATAACGGATACGGGAGAATAATCAATATTATTTCAATATCTGTAAAATCACCTATTGATAATTTAGGTGTTTCAAATACTGTAAGATGGGCAATGGCAAGCTGGGCTAAGACATTATCAAATGAGGTCGCCGAGTATGGAATTACCGTAAATAATGTTTTACCTGGGTTTACAATGACAGAAAGGTTAAAAAAACTAATTAATACCAATGCAAAAACACAGAAAATAGACCCTGTAAAAATAGAAGATAATTATAAAAATATTATACCATCAAAAAGATTTGGAGAGCCTGAGGAAGTAGCATCTTTAGTTACATTCTTAAGTAGTAAAAAAGCTGGATATCTTAATGGTATAAATATTCCAGTAGATGGAGGATATCTCTCAAATTTATAGAAAGAAAAGAANCGCAAAATTATTTTTTCGAATAGGATTTAATTACGACATGAGCCATAAGGCAGAAAAATTATCAAAAGAAAATATTATTATCGATGGGCACATAGACTTACCCTTTAGATTATATAAGAAAAATCTTTTATTTGAAAAAAACATTAAACTGAACAGAGAAACTTCAGGTAATTTTGATATACCCAAAGCCATAAGAGGAGGGTTAAATAGTCCTTTTATGTCAATATATATTCCTTCTGAGAAAAACTTTGATGAAGCATATGATTTAGCTAACAACCTGATAGACCTTGTCGATAATATTATAAAATCAAATCAAAAAAATTTAGCACATGCCAATGATCCTTCAGACGTAGAAAGAAATTTTATAGATAATAAGATATCCTTACCAATGGGAATGGAGAATGGGTCTGCCATTGGGAATGACATAAATAATATTAGATATTTTTTTAATAGGGGGATAAGGTACATAACCCTAACCCATGCAAAAAATAATCAGATATGTGACTCCTCCTACGACAAAAAAAGAACGTGGAATGGTTTAAGTGATTTTGGTGTTGAAGCCATAAAAGAAATGAATAAAGTTGGTATGATGGTAGATATTTCTCATGTCTCTGATAAAACATTTTATGATGTAATTAAAATTTCTGAAAACCCATTAATTGCCACTCATTCATCTCCTAGAAAGTTTACGCCTGGTTTCGAAAGAAATATGAGTGATAAGATGATTAAAGGTCTAGCTAATAATGGAGGAGTAATTATGATGAATTTTGGTTCTTCCTTCGTTAATCAAAAATCCAATAAAATTTTTTCTCAAATTGATAAGAGAGTTAGGCTATATAAAACAAAAAATAAAATAATAAGTGATAATCTAGAATTAGAAAAATATAAAAATAATCTAATAAATGAAATGAACCCCTTTGCATCATTGGAGGATGTAGTAGAATCAATTGATCATGTTTACAAGTTAGTCGGAGTCGATCATATTGGATTTGGATCCGATTTTGATGGACTGGGTAATTCACTTCCCAAAGGATTAAAAGATGTTTCTATGTACCCAAATATTATTGAAAAACTTCTAAAGAAAAATTTCTCTGAAAAGGATATAAAAAAAATATGTAGTGAAAATTTATTTAGGGTATGGAATGCTAACCTCCAAAATCATCAAACCTAATATTCTCCTCAGGCACACCCATATCATCTAACATTTGTAGAACGGCCTGATTCATAAGAGGAGGACCACATAGGTAGTATTCTACATCCTCAGGCTCCTCATGCTTATTTAAATAATTATCATATAGTACCTGATGGATAAAACCAACATAGCCATCTTTTTTATCTTCAAGTTTTTCTTTTATACTCCAGTTATCTTCTGGAAGTGGCTCTGATAATCCAACAAAAAAGTTAAAGTTTTTAAAATCCTTTTCTATCTTTTTAAAGTGGTCCATGTAAAAGAGTTCTTTCTTAGATCTCCCACCATACCAGTAAGAAACTTTTCGATTAGTTTTTTGGGTGTGAAATAAGTGAAAAATATGAGAACGTAATGGAGCCATTCCAGCACCACCTCCAATATAAATCATTTCTCTTTGGGTCTCGTTGATATGGAATTCTCCGTAAGGACCAGATATATAAATTTTATCTCCCGGTTTTCTAGAGAAAACATACGATGAGCAGATGCCAGGGTTTATATCCATCCACTTATTATTTACCCTATCCCACGGNGGAGTTGCTATCCTAATGTTAAGCATAATTATATTTCCCTCTGCAGGGTGGTTTGCCATAGAATAAGCCCTAAAAATTGGCTCATCATTTTTCATCTTTAATGGCCATAGGTTGAATTTATCCCAGTCACTTTGAAAAACATCTTCTTCATGACCAAGCTCTGGGTGGGGAGTAATATCCATGGTCTTGAAATCTATATCTGTTTCAGGGACATCAATTTGAATATAACCTCCTGATTCGAAGTCCAGTTTCTCTCCGGGAGGAAGCTTAACAACAAACTCCTTTATAAAAGTGGATACATTATAGTTAGATACAACCTCACACTCCCATTTTTTAATGCCAAAAATCTCCTCAGGAATCTCAATTTCCATATCCTGTTTTACTTTAACCTGGCAGGATAATCTAACATTATTTGTTTTTTCTAGTCTAGATAAATGTCCAACTTCTGTAGGTAGGACATCTCCTCCACCCTCTGATACTGTGCATTTACACATTGCACAAGTTCCACCGCCTCCACATGCAGAAGGTAGGAACATTTTCTGTGTTGCTAGAGTCGATAATAGTGTTGAGCCAGCAGGAGCTATTAATGGGTTATCAGAATCTCCATTAACAATTATACTAACATCTCCAGATTGGACCAATTTTGATTGAGCAAANAGAAGAATAAAAACAAGCATTAATATAACTAATGAAAATGCTATTACCGAAGTTACAATTGTTAGGGACACTTATGTCTATTTATTTTTTGACAAATATATAATAGAAAAAATCATTTTTATAAAAAATAATTTTAGTTTTTAAGTAGTGCTAATAGCTTTGAAATTTTTGTTTTTAAATCCCTTCTATCTACTATAAAATCTATAAACCCATGTTCAATTAAAAACTCTGATCTTTGAAAACCTTTTGGTAAATTTGATCCTATTGTTTCTTTTATTACCCTAGGTCCTGCAAAACCAATTAGGGCTCCTGGTTCTGCTATATTAAAATCTCCCAACATGGCAAAAGATGCTGAAACACCACCTGTAGTTGGATCAGTTAATAATGAGATATAGGGAATTTTATTTTTATCTAGTAGAGAAAGTTTGGCTGAAGTCTTTGCCATTTGCATTAGGGAATAGGTAGATTCCATCATTCTTGCACCACCTGATTTTGAAATTATCATAAGAGGAACTTTCTTCTTGAGAGATAAGTCAATAGCTCTAGAAATTTTTTCTCCAACAACTGATCCCATTGATCCCCCAATAAATGAAAAGTCCATACATGATATAATTAAGTCATTGCCATTAACCTTACCTTTAGCGGTCCTGATTGCATCATTTAAACCTGTTGTCTTGATTGTTTTTTTAACCCTTTCCTTATATGATTTAGTATCTACAAACTTCAGCGGATCTTCCGATAAAATATCTGCATCATATTCTTGGAAAGATTTATTATCAAATAATATCTCGAAATATTCTTTTGACCCTATCCTAACATGGTAATCGTCTTCTGGGCATACGTAGGAATTATTTTTTAGCTCTCTAGTATGAACTATAGATCCTCCTGGAGTTTTATACCACATACCATCTGGTAGTTCTTTCTTCTGCGAAGTGGGTGTATTTATATTTTTATCCTGCCTGTTAAACCATTTCATAACTTAAATTTAATCAAGTTCTTCATAATCTACATATTCACCCTCCTTATCTAGAATACTACCTTTTTTATTTTTTGAAGAATTAAAATTTTTATGAGAAGTCTTGATAACTTTTTTTAAGAAGAAGGATGATAATTTATAACACACATATATTATCAGAAATATTATAAATAAAAACTTAAACATAACTATTTACTTAGGTACAGATTTCTCTTTGAATAAATGTCAAGAAAATAATCATCCATTAAATCGTCAATAAAGTAAATCGACTCCCCAGTAGATTTCATTTCAGGTCCAAGCTCTTTATTTACATTAGGAAATTTATTAAATGAGAATACAGGTTCTTTTATTGCGTATCCATTTTTATATGGATTCATTGTAAAGTCTTTAACTGTTTTCTTTCCTAGAATTATTTTAACAGCATAATTTACGTAAGGTTCCCTATATGCTTTGGAAATAAATGGCACTGTCCTTGATGCCCTTGGATTAGCTTCAATTATATATACTTTATCGTCTTTTATTGCGAATTGGATATTGATTAGTCCAACNGTTTTTAAAGCTAAAGCTATTTTTTTAGTATAACTCTTGATTTGATTTATTACAAAATCTCCTAAGCTATATGGGGGGAGTACAGCATTTGAATCTCCAGAATGAATTCCTGCAGGTTCAACATGCTCCATTATGCCAATAATGTAAACATCTTTACCATCACAAATTGCATCTGCCTCTGCTTCTATTGCACCCTCTAGAAAGTGATCTAATAATATTTTACCGTCAGGTTTATCTTTAATTAAATCAACCACATGCTCTTCTAAATCTTTGTCATTAATAACAATTTTCATTGACTGCCCACCAAGAACATAGGAAGGTCTGACAAGTAGAGGAAAACCTATCTTTTTTGATAATTCAATAGCATCTGTTGCTGAGTCAATTGTTCCGTATTCAGGGTATGGTATATTGTTTTCCTTTAACAGATCTGAGAATCTTCCTCTATCCTCAGCGAGATCGAGTGCATCAAAGGTTGTTCCCAAAATTTTAATACCATGTTTATCTAGTTTTTCTGATAATTTAAGTGCCGTCTGCCCTCCTAATTGTACAATAACACCTATTGGTTTCTCATGTAGAATAATTTCATAGAGGTGTTCCCAGAAAACAGGTTCAAAATACAATTTATCAGCTACATCGAAATCCGTTGAGACTGTTTCGGGATTACAATTAACCATGATAGTTTCATATCCACACTCTTTGGCAGCAAGTACACCATGTACGCAACAGTAATCAAACTCTATACCTTGACCAATTCTGTTAGGACCTGATCCAATAACTAAAACTTTCTCTCTGTCTGAAGAAACTGATTCATTCTCATCGCCAAATGTAGAATAGTAATATGGTGTTNCTGCCTCAAATTCTGCGGCACATGTGTCAACTAATTTATAATTTCTTTTGATTCCTAAGTCATGCCTTCTACTGAAAACCTCACTCTCCAGACACCCTAATATATGAGCAATTTGCCTGTCAGCATAACCTCTTTCTTTCATAAGTCTAAGGTCCGACTTAGGTATATCGTTTATGGTAAACTTCTTTATCTCTTTCTCCATCAGAACTAACTCATTAATTTGATTTAAAAACCATTTATCAATTTTTGTGATTTCTTGGATTGTTTTGAAAGGAAGACCTAGTTTTAAAGAATCATAAATATGAAATAATCTATTCCAACTTGCATTTTTAAGACTATCTAATAACTTATTTTGATCTTTCAACTCTCTACCATCTGCACCCAGTCCATTTCTTTTAATTTCAAGTGATTGGCATGCTTTCTGTAACGCCTCCTGAAAGTTATTTCCNATTCCCATAGCCTCACCAACTGATTTCATTTGTAGACCAAGCCTCCTATCTGAACCTTTGAACTTATCNAAATTCCATCTTGGAATCTTCACAATAACATAATCAAGAGCAGGNTCAAAAAANGCAGAAGTATTTTTTGTTATCTGATTCTTTAANTCATCTAAATTATATCCTATAGCNAGCTTAGCCGCTATTTTAGCTATAGGGTAACCTGTTGCNTTAGATGCGAGAGCAGATGATCTAGATACNCTAGGATTTATCTCAATTCCTATTATACTATCATTTTNAGGNTTAACTGCAAACTGCACATTACATCCACCAGCAAAATCTCCGATTCCATTCATCATCTTGATAGCTAGATTTCTCATCTCCTGATAAACAGAATCAGGAAGTGTCATGGCAGGAGCAACAGTAATTGAGTCTCCAGTATGGATGCCCATAGCATCAAAATTCTCTATAGAACAGATTATAATTACATTACCAATATTATCTCTTAACAACTCTAGCTCGTATTCTTTCCACCCCGTAACACTCTGCTCTACAAGTACTTCGTGTACTGGAGACATATTTAATCCATGGTTTAAGGCATTATCAAAGTCTTCCTCTTTTTCTACAAAGCCACCACCTGACCCACCTAGAGTAAAAGAGGGACGAATGACCAGAGGGAAACCTATGTCTTGAGCTATCTCTTTACCTCTTAGAAATGACTTTGCTATTTCACCTTTACAGACATTTACATCTAATTCCTTCATCTTCAATCTAAATAGCTCCCTGTCCTCAGTAGTATTAATAGCGTCTACATTGACACCAATCATCCTGACATTAAATTTTTCCCAAACTTTTGCATTATCACATTCAATAGCGAGGTTGAGCGCAGTCTGACCACCCATGGTAGGAAGAACTGCGTCAATTTTATGTTTTTCTAATATTTCAATAATTGATTTTTTTGTTAGAGGCTTTAGATAAATATTATCAGCAGTGACAGAGTCTGTCATTATAGTAGCAGGGTTAGAATTTATAAGTGTTACCTCTATACCCTCTTCCCTTAAAGACCTAGAGGCTTGGGATCCTGAATAATCAAATTCACATGCTTGACCAATAACAATAGGACCTGAACCGATGATAAGAATTGACTTGATGCTCTTGTCGCGAGGCATAGAAATTTATTTCGCAATATAAATTGTTATTATGAAATAATTTTAGAATTTCAAGAAAAATTAATTTCTAATAGAAAAATGTTATAAACTTTTTGATAATGAATGAATTTTTTCAACCATTTTTAATTTCTGGTCTTTATATTCATAATGAACTTTATTTGAACTTTGCATCAAATAATCAAAATTCAAAAATTTTAAATCATCTAAATCATCTAAAACTGTAACACCTAAATCTTTTAAACACATAGAATTACTTATCTGTTCAAAATGATTTTTAATTGGTATACTAATAATTTTCTTTTTTAAATATAATGCCTCGGCAGGGGTTTCAAATCCACCTCCTGTTACTACACAAGCAGAATCTATTAGCATTCTATTAAAATTATCAACTGATGGTGGATACCACATCAAATTGCTATCCTCGTAAATTGAATTTATTGATGATGAAAATATTTTAAATTTATATGGTCTAAGATTTTTAAATATGTTTTTCAATTTCAGGTTAGTATATTGTGGAAGATATACCAAAGTAAAATTTCTACGCTTTTTTTTTGCATTTAAAATTGATTTTTTAATAATTGGATAAAAAATACCTTTATCATAATTTTTGAAGTGAATTCCTATTGAAAAAGTACCATTTGCTATGGTTTTAATGAGCAACTTGCTAAGTTGGTAATTTCCTTCTGGAATAGGAATATTTTTAAAGTTAAAAGAAGCCTGATGACCAAACTGTATAAAGGGAATTTTTTTTAATAGACAGGAAAAGGTTGTCAACCCCTCAAAGTCATTTATGATTAAATCATAATTTTCAACAGGTAAATTTTTAATTTCTTTGAAGAGTCTTATGAAATTTCTTTGAAATATAATTTTATTGTAGTCTATTGATCCAGAAGCAGAATAAAATAAGCTTAATCCTTTACTTAATATTTTTGGTTTAAAGGGAAGTTTTTTTAATAAAAAACTATTTTGACCACTTAGAAAAATATCAACTTTTCCTATTTTTTTAAGATCATTTAAAAGTTCATTACACCTTGTTATGTGACCGCTTCCCGTTGCTGGAAGTGAGTACAATATTCTCATAAATATCCTTATCTATTTCCTTATTTATTTCCTTATTTTTATTTTTAATATTTTTAAATTTCGAATTTTTATAATAGAAAATGTTCCATTCGTTGTTAACATATTCGAGTGCAGTTAAATTTTCAACCCAGTCTCCAGAATTTAGATAGGTACAGGAACCTTTTTTATTTTTTATATTTTTTATGACTGGCTCATGTATATGACCACAAATAACGTAATCATATGATTTTTCAATTGCAAGATCTGATATTGTGTTTTCGAAATTATTTATATATTTAGAAGCTTGTTTAAAATTATCTTTAACATATTTAGAAACCCGCATTTGTTCCTTACCAAGTAAATCATAAACTGTATTGATCATGGTATTGATTAGAATAAGAAAATCATAACCTATTCCACCTAGTTTAGCAAATATTTTAGCAAATCCCTTTTGAAAATAATCAAAAATATCACCGTGAAAAAGCCATAATTTTTTATTGTTAACATTAAGGACAAGTTTATCAACAAGCTTAATATTTCCCAAACTCATGTTTGAGTATTTCCTCAAAAACTCATCATGATTTCCTGTTACATAATAGACCTTAGTTCCATTAGTGGCTAATTTTAAAATATACTTGATAACTTTTAAATGAGCTTTAGGAAAATAATATTTTGTAAACTGCCAACCATCAATAATATCTCCATTTAAAACTAATATTTTTGGCTTTACACTTCTTAAATAATTTAAAAGCTTTTTTGCATTACATCCAAAGGTTCCTAAATGAACGTCGGAAATTACAAGAATGTCTAATTTACGAAACACAACTCAATATATATTACAAAAATTATTAGAATATTAAGTTAGAATTATTTAAAAAATAAGAAATAAATTGGAGGTTTGTTAACAATTAGTTAACATTGACTTAACATTACATTAATAAAAAATAAAATATTATGAAAAATTTATTATTCGTCTTGTTAATGCTCTTTTTTTCTCTAGATGGAATTTCAAAAGAAAAAAAGAAAACCATAAAACCTTTTAAAGTAAATAAAAAGGTTGAAAAAAAAGGTGATTTTGTTATTATAAAAACTGAAACTGTTTTTACAAAATCTCAATGGAAAGTGCTTAAAGACCAAACCAAGGAGAATAAATCTATTATTAAAAATATGGATAAAGTATCTCCATCCAATATAAAAAACCTCTCTAAAAATTAAGAGGTTTTTTATATTTCTAACATTAGTCTAGAAGGATCTTCTAATAGCTCTTTCACTCTAACCAAAAAGCTTACAGATTCTCTACCGTCAATAATTCTATGATCATATGAAAGAGCTAAATACATCATAGGTCTTATTACCAATTCATCTCCTATAACAACACCCCTCTTCACAATATTATGCATACCCATAATTGCAGACTGTGGAGAATTAATTATAGGTGTTGATAACATTGAGCCAAAAATTCCTCCATTTGTCAAAGTAAAAGTTCCACCTTTCATCTCATCAATAGATAATTTACCATCTCTTGCCTTTGTTGCTAGACGAACAACTTCTTTCTCAATTTCATCAAAAGACATTAAATCTGCTTTTCTTATTATAGGCACAACCAAACCCTTCGGAGTTGAAACGGCTATTGATATATCACAATGTTCATTATAAACTATTTCATCTCCATCAATCATAGCATTGACAGCAGGCCATTCACTAAGTGCCACACAACAAGCTTTTGTAAAAAATGACATAAAACCTAAATTAACACCATACTTCTCTTTGAATGATTCCTTATATTCAGACCTAATCTTCATAATGGATGACATATCAACCTCATTAAATGTAGTGAGCATTGCCGTCTCATTTTTAACAGAAACTAATCTCTTAGCAATAGTCTTTCTAAGCTGAGTCATTTTTTCTCTTCTCTGAGGACTAGTATTAGTCTTTTCAGGTGTTTGCTCTACTTCTTTTTCTAAATCAATAACATCATCCTTTAATATTTTTCCACCAGAACCAGAACCAATAATATTCTTAACATCTATACCTTTTTCTTCTATAATCTTCTGAGCAACCGGTGTAACATTTAATTTATCATCAATTTCTTCAATTTCCCTTTCAGTATTATTGGAAGAGTCAAGACCTTCAACTTTTTCGGTTTTTGGTTTTTCATCTTTTACAGGAATTTCAAAATCACCTTTCTCTATACTACAAATATGTGAGCCTATCTCAAGAGTGTCCCCTTCTTTTGCCTGAATGATTAGCTTACCAGAGGATTCAGCAGTTAAATCAAAAGTTGCTTTATCTGAATCTATTTCTGCAATTATCTCATCTAATTCAACTACATCTCCTTCATTCTTGAGCCAGGAAGATATTGTGACCTCATTAATAGACTCACCAACTGCAGGTACCATCATTTTTATTATATCATTTGCCATAATTCTTATTTAAATATTTTTTTTATTAATTCCTCTTGCTCTTTTATGTGAACTTTTAAAAATCCTGTAGATGGGGATGAACTCCTTTTTCTTGATATTAGCTCCAAACCTTTTATATTAAATGAAGATATGTAGGACCAATAACCCATATTTTGATTTTCTTCCTGAGCCCATATTAGTTTGTCATGATTTTTATATGATTTTAAAATTTTCAGAACTTTATCAAGAGGGAATGGACTTAATTGTTCTATCCTTATTATAGAGACGTCCTCAACTTTATTTTTGTGTTTGAATTCTTCTAGGTCATAGAAAAATTTTCCTGTACATAAAACGATCTTTTTAATTTTATTTTTATTATCACAATCATCTATAACCTCCTTGAAAGATGAATCTGTAAAATCTGAGAGTTTAGAAAATACCTTTGGGTGACGGAGTAAACTTTTAGGACTTAAAACAAAACACGGTTTTCTGAAGTCCCAAGCTAACTGTCTTCTAATTAAATGAAATAAGTTAGCGGGAGTAGTTAGGTTGACAACAACCATATTATCTTCAGAACATAGACTTAAAAGCCTTTGAGGCCTGGCACTAGAATGTTCAGGGCCTTGACCCTCATAACCATGAGGAAGCAATACAAGTAGACAGTTCATTTTCTCCCATTTTGTTTCTGCAGACGATATAAATTGATCTATTATAACTTGTGCACCATTTGAAAAATCTCCAAACTGAGCTTCCCAAACAACCAGTGTATTGGGGCTTGCCATAGAATATCCATATTCAAAACCTAAAACGCCAAACTCTGAAAGTAATGAATTATAAATTTTAAGTTTAACCTGATCATCTGATATAAAGTCAAGACTTGAGTAGGGACTATTTGAATTTGCATCAAATAGTTGAGCGTGTCGGTGAGAGAATGTGCCTCTGACCACATCCTGTCCAGATATTCTCACAAATTTCTTTTCATTCAATAAAGATCCGTAAGCAAGCAATTCAGCATCTGCCCAGTTAAGTGATTTATCCTTAAAAAAGTTTTTTTCTCTATCATTAAGAAGTCTAGTGATTTGCTTCAAAGGCTTAAAGCCATCTGGTACTTTTACAAGAGCCTTACCAATTTTCTCAAGTGTTTCTAAGTTAATTCTTGTCTCAGGAGAAGCTTTAAAGTCTTTAGGCTCAGAGGATCTTAAAAAACTCCATTCCTCATCTTTCTTTTGTGGTTTATACGGTAGAGGCTTTTGCTTAACCTCATCTAGTCTCTCCTGCAACTTTTGTCTAAAGTCTTTATTAAGTTTAGATGCTAAGTCCTTATCTATTTCATTATTATTTTCTGTAATTCTCTTGAAGTATACATCTCTAGGGCTTGGGTGCTTAGATATTAAATTATAGAGGTTTGGCTGAGTAAATTTTGGTTCGTCACTTTCATTGTGTCCATGTCTCCTGTAACATAATAAGTCAATAAAAATATCTTTTTTAAATTTCTGTCTGTATGCTAATGCAAATTTTGAAGCAAAAAATACTGCCTCAGGATCATCTCCGTTAACATGAAGAACTGGAGAGTCAATAATTTTGGCTAAGTCTGTACAATAGATACTTGACCTGGCATCGTCATAGTCAGTCGTAAAGCCTATTTGATTATTAATCACAAAATGTATAACTCCACCAACTTTATACCCATCAAGTTGTGACATTTGAATAGTCTCATAAACAATTCCTTGACCAGCGATTGCCGCATCTCCATGGATTAAAATTGGTATAGCAGAATCAAAATTTCCCTTGTACTCTTCATCAATTTGAGCTCTTGTGTAACCCATCACAACTGGATTAACCGACTCCAAATGACTAGGATTTGGAATTAACTTAACGTATATATTTTTTTCTCCCTCACTTATAAAACTGTTATAACCAAGGTGATATTTCACATCACCATCACCAAATATAAGATCTGGGTCCATATTTCCTTCAAATTCATTAAAGATCTCGTCATAAGTCTTTTGAAGGATGCTAGTTAATACATTTAGCCTACCTCTGTGAGCCATTCCTATAACAACTTCCTTAACATCACTCTCGCATGCAGATTTAATAAATTCATTTAAAAAAGTAATGGTATTTTCTCCACCTTCTAGAGAAAATCTTTTTTGACCTATGTACTTTGTGTGAAGAAAGTTTTCAAAGACAACTGCTTCATTAAGTTTTTTAAGGATTATCTCTTTTTTTGACTTTTTTAATTTTTGACTAAACCATTTCTCCTCTACCCATTTCTTAATCCAGTTTACTTCATCGGTATTTCTTATATTAAAGTATTCAAACCCTATTGAACCAACGTATATTTTATTAAGTTTCTCAATAATATCCCTAAGAGGTTTATCTTTTAAACCAATTTCTGCTCCTGAAGAAAATGTTTGAGAGAGGTCATCCTTAGAGAGTCCAAACTCCTCTATATTAAACCTTACGTTATGATCTCTCCTTGTCCTCACAGGATTTGTTAATGAGTTAAGGTGTCCATACTTTCTATATGATTGAATTAATCTAGAGACTGATGACTCAGTGAATTTTATAGATTCTAAAGAATTATCTTCAGCAAACTCAAAACCCTCAAAAAACTTTTGCCATGTAATATCTACTGATTGAGGATCCAGCTTATATTTTGTGTATAGGTCATCAATATAACTTATGTCAGAATTCGAAGTGTAATTGAATTTGTTCATTTTTTAGGTTTACAATGTAAAAGTAGACATAAAAATATATAATAAAAAACCGTTTATACGGTTATACAAATAATTAGTGAAATATATACTCTTTATTTTAAATATTAATCACATATTGATTTAAGTAATAATATTTATATATTTGCGCACTTAATTATTTAAACGTTAATGGACGCGTTCCATATAAACTATATCAACTATGGCAGTAAAAATAAGATTACAGAGACGAGGAAGAAAAAAACTTGCAATATATGACATCGTCGTTGCCGACGCTAGATCACCTAGAGACGGTAAAATCATTCAAAAAATAGGAACTTATAATCCTAACCACAATCCCGCAAGCATTGTGCTTGATTCAGATAAAGCTTTAGAATGGGTTCTTAAGGGAGCTCAACCCAGCGATACAGCGAGAAATATTCTCTCTTACAAAGGAGTAATGTTCAGAAAACATCTTCAAGTGGGAGTACTGAAAGGAGCTATAAAGCAAGAAGACGCTGATAAAAAATTGGAGGCATGGCTTAAGGATAAAGAATCTCAAATTAATAAAAAGATAACAAAACTAGAGAAGGATAAATCTGATTCTGATAAGAAAAGAATTGATGCTGAAAAAGCATTTAATAAAAAGAGAGAGGAAGATATTAAGAAAAAGTTAGAAGCTGCAGCCGCTGAAGAAGCTAAAGAAGAAGCTCCTGCTGCTGAAGAGACTAAAGAAGAAGCTCCTGCTGCTGAAGAGACTAAAGAAGAAGCTCCTG
>NZKG01000024.1 GCA_002692105.1 Marinoscillum sp.
GCAATTGTAGAACCTATATTTGCTGTAATTGGAGCAGCATTTGTAATTTTAGTTTATCCAATTCTACCCTATGCTCTTGCATTTGCAGCAGGAGCAATGATATTTATAGTTGTTGAAGAAGTTATTCCTGAAAGTCATAGAGGAGGTAACGTAGACATCGCTACAATGGGATTGATCATTGGCTTTATAGTGATGATGAGCTTAGATGTGTCTTTGGGATAATTTTGAAGTTATTCTAAATAAACATATTTTTTTCTTAGTGAGTATATAATTTGTCTTTATGTATTTTTGCCTATGAATTTTAAAGATACCATTGTCGCCCAGTCCACACCAGCAGGCTCTTCAGCGACTTCCACTATTAGATTGTCAGGGTCTGAATCAATAAATATTGTAAATAAAATTTTCCCTTCTAAAAATTTAAGAGAAGTAAAATCACATACTATTCATTATGGAAATATTATCCATGATGGTAATGTGATTGATGAAGTTGTTTTGAATGTTTTTAAAGAACCGAATTCCTATACCAAAGAAAATATCATTGAGATATCGTGCCACGGCTCTCAAATCATAGTTAAAAAAATTATAATGATTACAATTGAATTTGGNGCTAGAGCTGCAGAAAGAGGGGAATTCACATTTAGATCATTTATAAATGGCAACTTGGATTTNTCACAAGCAGAGGCAGTGTCTGATTTNATTTCTGGTAAAACAGAGAATGCTCATAGAATTGCNATTAATCATTTAAAGGGTGTNTTCTCTAATAAAATTAAAAAATTAAGATCTGATTTACTGAACCTCTCAAGTCTTCTAGAATTAGAGCTTGACTTCTCAGAGGAAGATGTAGAATTTGCTAACAGGGATATTTTAAATAAACTTCTGATTGAGATCGATGAATTTTGTAAAGTCTTAATTTCTAGCTTTAAATTAAATAATGCTGTTAAAAATGGGGTAAGTGTAGTTATTTTAGGGAAACCGAATGTTGGGAAGTCTACCCTACTAAATAACATATTAGATGATGATAAAGCTATTGTTTCAGATGTACCTGGAACAACAAGAGATATTATAGAAGACACAATAACAATTGGAAATAANCTAGTAAGATTTATTGATACTGCAGGTTTAAGGAAGACAGAAGATAAGATTGAAAGTATAGGAATAGAAAAGGCATATAATAAGGNCAAAGAGTCATCTATTATCNTATACTTAATTGACTTAAAAAACACATCCCTNNTTGATGTTAAAAGAGAAACTTCTCAAGAAATTTTAAAANATAAAAATTTAATAATNATAGGAAATAAGTCTGATCTAAATATNAAAATGGAATGNAAGGAATATTTTAAAAAAAATAAATATTTAATGATTTCTTCTTTAGATGATAATGATATTAATAAACTTAAAGAAGTTTTGAATCATTANATAAAATCAAATATTATNGACGACACATCNGATATAATGATAAATGAAAGACATTATAACTCACTATTGAGGGTTCGTGAGTCANTNAAAAACGTAAAAGTTAATATAGAGAACAAGTCNAATACNGATTTACTAGCTCTAGACATTAAATATGCATTAGATAACTTAGGTCAAATCACAGGTGAAGTTACTAATGATGAGATACTNGGTAATATTTTTAGTAAATTTTGTATTGGAAAATGAAAAAAATAATAAGNTTTCTATTNATATCTNTTATTTCATGTAATGAAGCTTCTGAAGACGCAGATACAGAATTAACTAATAAAGAAATTGTTGAAGTATACTTGTTAAATAACTTAAATGATTCAAGAGGTTTTTGTATAGACATGAGNGGCCACAAAACTAACGCAGATATAAACAAATCATTACAAGCACATACTTGTTACTCATANCAGGGTGAGATTGCTGTTGATCAAGGTTTTAATAAATTNAATATTAATCAAGATCAATTTTTTATNGAGCATTTTAAAGTATGTATGGAAGCTTNAAAANCNGAGAGTGCATCAAGTTTAGTTTTGAGAGATTGTGATGGNAANAATAATCAAAAGTTTATNTTAAAAAATAATGGAAATATTNATCCAGTTAGTGATTTAAATTTNTGTCTAACTGTTTCTGAAGAATTTAGAGAAGGTGGAGGTGGAAATCCCACACATTTAATTCGAAACCTTAGCATAGAAATNTGTGATNATTCTTTGTCTTCAAGACAAAAATGGGGAAATAGGAAAATAAATTAATTATTTAGTAAATTGACNCATTAATTAAAAATTTTTATTTNATTCTNATNTAANTTTNATACATGAGATACCTAAAATANATACCTCTAANATTTATACTNTTACTATGTTATCCNCTATATATAACCTTCTTAAACCCAATCAGTCCAAANGAATCCATTAATTATAAACTTGAAAAAGAGAATGATGTTATAGACTTATCNATTGATTATAGCAGACCATATAAGAAAGGAAGGCTTGTTTTCGGATTTGAGGAAGAGGGTGCANTGGTTCCTTATGCTAAATACTGGAGGACTGGAGCAAATTTTTGTACTGATTTCTATAATAGCTCTGAAATATCTTTTAATGGTGAAACTTTAGAACCTGGAAAATACTTTTTATATACACTGCCTAATGAGAATAGTTGGGATATTGTTTTAAATTCAGAAAATGGAAGGTTTGGTTTCTTTAACCCTAATAGAGAAAATGATGTCTTGATAACAAGTGTTCCATCCTATTCATTAGATCAAAGTTTAGAGCAATTTACTATTGATTTTATAACAGTTAATGAGGAATTAAATCTAAGACTAAGATGGGAAGAAACAGGTGTTTCTGTTCCTATTAATTAAGGATAATTTGATAGTAAAATAACTAACTATTACTTTACTATAATCTTCCTTTCCATCTCCTTTATTTAAGTTTTTAAATAGGAGTTATTTTCATATTAACTCTATTTTTTATGAATTATAAATAATCAATAATAAATGATTATATATAGTTTATCTTACTTTAATTATATCTTACATTTGAGTAGAATTTGGTATTGAAATATTTTTTCAAGTAACCTTTAGTGGTAAAAAAAAGATTTTAAAAATGAAAAATAAAAATAAGCCAGAAAGTGAAATGATGGGATATGCTTATGATCCACATTTATCNGAGGGNTCTGCTAAAGTTCCTTTNTTTCAAACNAGNACATTTATCTTTAAAAATGCAGAAGANGGTAANTCTCATTTNCANATAGCTTATGGACTAAGAGAAAAAGGAGAAAATGAATCTATGTCATTAGCATATTCNAGAATNAATAATCCTAATCTTGAGATAGCAGAAGACAGATTAAAACTTTGGGATAGATCAGAAGGGTGTGCGTTATTTCAAAGTGGAATGGCTGCTATTACAACAACAATTTTAGAACTAACAAGACCCAATACATTAATTCTTCATTCTTCACCCTTGTACGGTGGNACAGATCATTTTATAGAAGAAGTCTTGCCTAAATATAATATTAAATCTATGTACTTTGATTCTATGAAATCTCTTGAGTCAATAATCAAAAAAAAAGATGANAAGTTCCCNGATACTGATGTAAGCTTGGTATATATAGAATCTCCGGCAAACCCTACCAACACAGTGGTTGACATTAATAAGTCAAAAGAACTTGCTGACCATTTTTCTAAAGGTAAGGAAAAAGTTTATGTTGCAATTGATAATACTTTCATGGGTCCTGTATTCTCTCAACCTATAGATCACGGTGCAGATGTTGTTTTATATTCTGCTACAAAATATATAGGAGGCCACAGCGACCTTGTAGCAGGAGCTGCCTGCGGAAGTAATGAGGTTATATCAAGAATTAAAACGCTTAGAGTATTTATGGGTAATATGGCNTCACCATTTACTTCATGGTTAATTTTAAGGAGTTTAGAAACACTTAAAATAAGAATGGAAAAAAGTGCAGAGAACGCAAATAAGATAGCTACAGAGCTCAAATCTCATAAAATGGTTGACAAAGTTCACTATCTCGGTCTTGTTACTGAAGATTCTCCTGAATACAATATTATTAAAAAACAGTATAGTAGTCCAGGAGGAATGATTTCTTTTGATATAAAAGGCGGTGAGAAAGAAGCATTTATGTTCCTTGATAATCTTAAACTTGTAAAACTAGCAGTCAGTTTAGGTGGTACGGAAAGTTTGGCTTGTCATCCCTACTCTATGACTCATGCCGATGTTAATATCGATACAAAACTTAAGATGGGAATGGGAGAGTCTTTAGTTAGATTGTCTATTGGTATAGAGGATTCTGATGATTTAGTTAATGATATAATTAACTCATTAGACACAATCTAGTTAATAAGAGTCCTTATGAATTTTTTTGACTGATCTTCCAGATGGGTCAATCATATTTTCAAATTCTTTGTCCCATTTCAATGCCTCCTCAGTACTACAAGCAACTGACTTAGATGAGGGAACACACATTGCACAATCATCACCAGGAAAATGCTTCTCAAAGATTTTTCTAAAAAGAAACTCTTCCTTGGATCTAGGAGTGTTAATAGGAAATCTTTTATTTCTATTATTATAGCTTTTGTCACTTATTTGATTATCAGCATATTCCTTTAAAGAGTCTATCCAAGAATATCCTACCCCATCAGAGAATTGTTCTTTCTGTCTCCACAGTACACTATCTGGCATATACCCTTTGAAAGATTCTCTTAGAATGTTTTTTTCAATTTTATCATTTTTAATCATTTTTTCAGCTGGATTTATATTCATAGAATAATCTAAAAAATCTATATCAAGAAATGGAACTCTACCCTCAACACCCCATGCTGCAAGTGATTTGTTTGCCCTCAAACAATCATATAGATGGAGCTTATTTATTTTTCTTAATGTTTCCTCGTGAAATTCCTTTGGTGTNGGAGCTTTATGAAAATACAGATACCCACCAAATATTTCGTCGGCACCCTCACCTGACAAGACCATCTTTATCCCCATAGATTTAATGTATCTAGCCATTAAATACATTGGTGTAGAAGCCCTTACTGTTGTTACATCATAAGTTTCTAGGTAATAAATAACATCCTCTAAAGAATCCAAAGCCTCCTGAATTGTAAAATGAATCTCATGATGAACAGTTTTAAGATGACTGGCTACTTTNTTAGCAGCAATTAAATCNGGTGAATTCTCTAACCCAACAGCAAAAGAATGCACTCTTGGCCACCATGCTTCTTTTTTATCAGCTGATTCTATCCTCTTTTTTGAGTATTTGGTTACAATTGAAGATATTATTGATGAATCTAGGCCCCCAGATAATAAAACACCAAAAGGAACATCAGACATCATCTGACTCTTTACAGATTTTTCAAGTGAATTTTTTAGATCTGAAGTAGATGAGTAATTATTAACATTATTAAAATTCATCCAATTTCTCTCGTAATATTTTATGGGTTCTTTGTCAAGATCAGTCATATAATGTCCAGGAGGAAACTCTTTAATATTTTTACAAAATCCTACTAAACACTTCATCTCAGAAGCAAAATATTTATTCCCACTACTCCCCTCTCCCATGTAAAGTGGAATTACTCCAATTGGATCTCTCCCAACAAGGAAACTATTATTTTTTTTATCGTATAAAAAAAATGCAAAAATACCGTTTAAGTTATTTAACAACTTACTTTTTAAGTTATCATAAAGTGGTATAATAACCTCACAATCTGACTCAGTCTTATATTTATATTTATATTCATCNTCTTTCCTAATATCTTTATGGTTATAAATTTCTCCATTAACAGCAAGAATTATTTCCTCATTATTAGATAGTATTGGTTGTTTTCCTGATTTGACATCTACAATTGATAAGCGCTCATGNGCAAGTATTGCATTATCAGAGGTATATATCCCTGACCAGTCCGGACCTCTATGTCTTACTTTTTTAGACATTGATAAGGACTTTGATCGCATATCCTTGTCTAATTTTATTTCTTTATTGTAAATTGCAACTATACCACACATAATAGGAATGCAATATAATTTCAAAAAATCATTTTTACCTCTTTTGTTATTACCATTATTTATATCCTTTTCATGTAATAATGATCCCAAGTCGTATAANGGAATGGTCTCTTCTGCACACCCAATTGCATCAGAGATAGGTTTAAGTATTCTTAAAAAGGGAGGAAATGCCTTTGATGCAGCTGTTGCTGTACATTTTGCTTTGTCCGTTGTATATCCCAATGCAGGAAATATTGGAGGTGGTGGATTTCTAGTATACAGGTTAAGTGATGGAGAAGTTGGCACACTAGATTTTAGAGAGAAAGCTCCAGAAAAATCTTTCAGGGATATGTATGTTGATAATCTTGAAGGAGAAATAATAGTAGATGATAAGAGAAGTAAAATTGGTCATTTAGCCTCTGGAGTTCCTGGATCAGTCGATGGAATGGTTAATATATATGAGAAGTTTTCAATATTAGAATGGAACGAACTATTAGATCCATCAATAAAAGTTGCAAGAAACGGTTTTAAAGTAACTGAAAAACAAGCAAAAGGACTGAATAACGTCAAAGAGTCTTTGTTATCTGCTAATGATCATCCTACTCCATTTGTAAAAGATGATGAATGGGAAAAAGGCAATCTTTTAATTCAAGAAGATTTAGCTAACACATTAGAAGAAATAAAAAGATATAAGNGAGATGGTTTTTATAAAGGAAAAATAGCAGAGCTTATTATTAANGAGATGGTATCAGGAGGAGGAATTATCTCACAAATAGATTTAGATAATTATTCCTCTGTTTGGAGAGATCCAGTGGTTGGTTACTTTAGAGACCACAAAATTATATCAATGGCGCCTCCGTCAAGCGGTGGCATAGCTCTTGTTCAATTATTAAATGGTGCTGAACAGTTAGGAACTAGAAGTTATGATCATAATTCTGTAGAATACATAAATTCTTTAGCTGAAATTGAAAGCAGAGTCTATGCTGATAGGGCAACTCATCTTGGTGACCCTGATTTCTTTAGTGTACCTCAAAGTTCTTTATTAGATAAGAACTATTTAAAAAATAGATTTGGTGAAATAAATAGCTTAACAAAAACTCCATCTTCAGAGGTTAAGGAAGGTTCATTTAATGGGTATGAGTCTAATGAAACTACACATTTTTCTATTGTAGATAAATATGGAAATGCTGTTTCAGTAACTACGACTATCAATGGAGGGTATGGATCAAAAGTTGTTGTGGAAGGTGCAGGCTTTCTTTTAAATAATGAAATGGATGATTTTAGCGTCAAGCCTGGTTACCCAAATATGTTTGGATTAGTTGGAGGTGAAGCAAATGCGATTGAGCCAAATAAAAGAATGCTTTCGTCAATGACACCGACAATAGTTGAAAAAGATAGTAGTCTTTATATGGTCCTTGGAACACCTGGTGGTTCAACTATCATTACTTCCGTCTTCCAGACNATTCTTAATGTTATTGATTACGGAATGGGAATGCAGGAAGCTGTAGATTCAAAGAAATTNCATCACCAGTGGCTACCTGATGTACTAGTCGTTGAAGAAAATACTTTATCTGANCAATTAAACGACAAGTTGTTTAAGATTGGTCATAAAATTGTTAAAAGAACCTCACTTGGTAGAATGGATTGCATATTAGTTAATGATGATGGCTCTTTAGAAGGAGGCGCTGATAAGAGAGGTGATAATATTGCTTTAGGATATTAAATTTTAATTTTATAAAAAATTTATCTTATAAATATAAGTTTTTAATANTTTTCAATTAATATTGAAGAATATGAAATATAACATACCATTTTTTATATTTTCTCTAATAATTATTACTGGATGTAGTGATGAGGAGGAAAACTTATCTAACACTTTCCACTCAACTCATGCTGGTTCTGTNTGGGTAACTACTAATNATTATTGGTNCAGAATAAATGAGGATAGTGAGGATGATTATTGGGATAATAAATGCACAAGATATCCCTTTGCTGATGGTACATATAATTCTAGTCAGGATGGTGTTCAATATACTCAAACCCTACTTAGAAATGAANCTAATTTTATCTCATATCAAATAGAATNTATTGGAGAGTCTTCTCAACCAGATGGTACTTTCACAATGTCTGTTAATTCAATAGGAACAAAATTAACAGTTANANCAACAAATAATACTNNNTTTATTTTTACNAAAGTTACGGATTCTTTTCCTGGAACTGACTGTTTGCCNAATTAACNNANAANNCTACCTTATTAGGTTTTCTAGTTTCTTTAGTTTAATTANTNAANCTAATTCTATCCATACTAATCTTTTATTTATAATTAGAATTTGTTTATTCTNTTGTTTTACCTATNAAGACGTTGACCTTAGGATTTATTGGNTTTCCACTTGCTCTTCTGAATGAAACTATTTGACCCGTGTGCCATATTGAATCTGAAATAGGGCCATTTATAGCATTCCAAAATGGNAAAGCTAAATTTTGACCATTTAAGTTTAATCTAAGTTGCATTTGAGNCACATCTTTATTTTCATTAAGCATGTCATAAACTTTCTTTAAATTATTTAAGGTACCACCTCTAAGCTCTTCAAAACTCATTTTATCCTGAGAAAAATTATATTCTTTTCCTTCAAAAGTGTATAAAATAAATACACTTAATCCATAGATATGTTCTAATGTCTGCAAACTAGACCTACTATCCACACTTGGTTTATAATTTAAGTCTTTATCTGTTAAAGATTCTGTAGCCCAGTAGAATCTATAACCCAGCCCATCAATCATTCTGGCGACTATATTATTTGGACTATACTCATTAGAGTACTCTCCAATTTCTTTAAAAGGTAATTCATCATTTTGTGCATTAATATTTATTGAAATGATNATTAATGCGGCTGATAAAAAAGTTTTCATATCTTAAATTATTTAGTATTTGTATTAATATATCTTGATAAAGTACTAAGATAATGATTAAAAAAAGGTTATTAAATTGTTTGTATAACATTTGATGTTTCGTTTCAATATGTAAATTTAATTTTCAAATTATCATTTTTTACACTCTATCTACAAGAATCTATTTCATACACTTATAACCCTTTAATTTATGTACAACTCAACCCTCCTATTAAGTTTCCTTGTTTCTTCTGACTCGTTACTATATCTAGGTTTAATCGGACCCAAACCCTTAACTTTTATCTTACTTTTCTTAATCCCATTCATTACTAAAAAGTTTTTTATAACTTCTGACCTTTCTTTGGATAATTTCAAATTTGATTTAATATCACCTCTGTTATCCGTATGTCCTTCTATCGTTATTTGAATATCAGAATTTGTTCTAAAAAGGTGTAACAAATCATTTAAATAAGGAAGAGATTCATCATCTAAATCGGTTGAGGATTGTTTAAAAATTAAATTTTTTAACACCACCCTACTACCTGACTTAATTTCATCTAAACTGAAGGCTATCTCAACTGATTTCTCAATTGTAAGTGTTGTGTCTTTTATAAAATAATTATCAACAACAAACTTAAAACTATTGGTATCATCATACTCAATTGGTAGGCTGACTGCATTTGAATTAAATGAAATGGAATCATCATTCACATATACATAGCCGGTATTAATTTCTTTATTAAGATTAAAAGTAACATTAATTCTATCTTTACTATCTGCATAAAAAAACAAATCAGAATTTGTCCTGCTGTCNGTTGTAGCAGATAATATAAAATTATTAGAGGAATAGTCGAATGTCAAAGAGGATTCAGACTTCGATGTGTTTAGAAGACTCATTTTTATTGGTTCAGTCCAATTACCGTCTTTAAGTGAAGTAAAAAATAATTCGTAACCTAACTGTTCTCTATTTGAGATAAATGTAAGAGTGTCATTGTTTAATAAGAATGGAGATATGTCCTGGTATTCACTGTTGACAGATGATCCTATATTAGTTAACCTCCCCCACCCATCATTATTTCTTTTAGNTATATAAATATCTTCAACACCANATGTTCCATAACCCTCAAAAGAGAGATAAATGATATCTGATTCATTATTTATTGATCCCGATAATAAGTTATAGTTAGGTGAAAACCCATCTAATATTTCGGCTTTTAATAATTTGAACTGGTTATTTGTGTCATAATAGTTAATGGTGTCATTCCTTAGAATTACGAGTACATCATCAATTAGACCTAAAAGTAATTCATTATCCACCGTATTAACCTCACTTAAATTAACTGGAAATTCCCATACATTATTTTTTTTATTTCTAAACCATACATCATTCATATCATTTAATCCNGCAATATTTTTAATGTTATCTGAACTGTTAAAAAATATTTTATTTCCATCACTAGTTATGTAAGCATTACTTTCGTTATATGGATAGGGTACCATATTTTTATTAAGAAGAGAAGTCCTCTCAAATGATTGCGATAATACACCTGAATGTGTTAAAAAAAATAAAAAATATAAATACGATCTAATACTCATTATCGACATCAACCTGATTAATTAAAGATTTTCCCGACACTACTCTCTTGTAGTTTTCTATAATCTGAGGTACTGCTGCTGCTTCATTAGTTATGCTTGCATTATGGGGTGTTATTTGTATTTTATCATGGTTCCATATCTCGCTTGAATATGGAAGAGGTTCGATCTCAAATACATCTAAAAATGCACCTGATAAGGTTCCATTATCTATGTATTTAATTATATCTTTTTCGCATTGAACTTTTCCCCTGGAGACATTAACGAGATAAGTTTCTTTATTTAGTTTCTTAAATAGATTCTTATCAAGTAGGTGATGAGTTTTTTGAGTGTAAGGGACTGTACACACCAAAACATTAACCTTTGATAGAAACAGATCCATTTCCTCACCATTATATATTTTTATTCCATTTTCTTCTTTCTTATTGAGAGAGTAACCAATTACATTAAAACCCATATATTTTAATTTATCAGCAGCGTCTGAACCAAGTGCACCAAACCCCAGAATACCTATATTAATTGGCAAAATTTCAGGGTGGGTAATGTGATCCCATAACTTATTTTTTTTATCGTTTTGATACTTTAAAATTCTTCTATGATAGAAAAGAACAGCAGTAATGATATAGTTTGTCATTGAGAATGATAATTTATCGTCAGATATTCTGCATATTGGTACTCCCACAGGACATGACGGATCATTAATTATATGATCTACACCAGCACCCATAGAATGGATAAGCTTTAAATTTTTAAATTCTCCTAAGACTTTTTTGGGATGTTTCCATAGACATACACAATCAATATCATTATAATCTATATCTGGATAAACAGCAATATCTATATTCTCATCAAAATTTTTAAAGGTTTTTACCCAACCTTTAACTCTCTCNTCNGGTGCTATTATTCCTATTCTCATNTTTTACTNTGTATATTATAGAAAATAATAGAAAATAAACATGTTAGNCCTGTNCCTATTANATTAAACCAAAGATAACCAATGGATTTACCTAAAATAAAATANATNGCAAATACAGTAATTTGAGATACAATTGATCCAATAAAAACATTACTTGATTTTATTTTTTTTAGAAAGAAAGCAAGTAAAAATATTCCTAAAACGTTTCCATATAGAAGTGAGGCAATAATATTAATTGATTCTATAAGGTTTTCTTGTTGAGCAAAAAATAGNGCAACAATTATGGATATGAGACCCCATAAAAGTGTGAATAACTTTGACATCTCAACATCATTTTTTTCGTTTTTTGACTTGTTGATAAATCTTTTGTATATGTCTATGGTNGTTATTGCAGACAACGCACTAATTTCAGCAGAGGTAGAGCTCATTGCAGCAGATAGGATAAGAGCGATCATAAGTCCTATTAAACCCTGAGGGAGGTAATTAAGAATAAAATGAAGAAATATAAAATCAGTCTCAGGCCTATCATATGTAAATCCAGATTTAAGTGCATCATCTTCTAGTTGTTTTCTAGACATTACTAATTCTTTATCTTTAGTGATAATCATACTCTTATCCATTTCAGTATTCATAATAAGTTCTTTTTTATCATCGTAAATGATTTTTGATTCCTCTTGAACTGACTCCAACAATTCAGGGTTATTTTTTAATTGAAAATCTATTAAACTATTATTGAAATTCACTGGTGGCTGATAGANACTATAGAAAACAAAAAGTAGTATACCTATGTAAAGAATAAAAAACTGAAAAGGTATTTTCAAAATTGCGTTAAACATTAGCCCAATTCTACTTTCTTTCTTATCCTTTGCGTTAATGTATCTAGAAACTTGTGATTGATCTGTCCCAAAATAGGAAAGAGATAAAAAGAATCCACCGAGTAGGCCTGTCCATATTGTGTACTTTTCTCCAGGGTCAAAAGAGAAACTAATTGCATTGTTTTTATTAAACATTTTTATAATATCAATGGATTTTGAGAAAGTTACTTGATCAAGAATATATGAGTTTATATNGTAAAAAGCTATAATTAGACCACTCAGAATAACATACATTTGATATTTTTGGGTATAGCTGACTGCCCTACTACCACCTAAGACAGTATATAAAATAACTAATAATCCTACAAAGATTACAGTTGGAGTTATGTCCCAACCTAAAATAGCTGTTAATATAATGGATGGAGCATATATAGTAATTCCACTTTGAAATCCCCTTTGTAATAAGAAAAAAAAGGATGTTAATGTTCTGACCTTTAAATCAAACCTTTCCTCAAGGTATTGATATGCAGTATAAACTTTTGATCCATAATATCTTGGAATAAAGAATATTGAAACAATTATTAGTGCAAGGGGCATACCAAAGTAGTTTTGAATAAAACTCATTCCTTCTGAATAGCCCTGTCCTGGGGTAGAAATAAATGTTATAGCACTAGCCTGAGTAGCCATGACAGATAACCCAATAGTTGACCAACTAAGGGATTTATCACCAAGAATATATGATTTTAAATTTTTATTCTGATAGTTTTTATAGATTCCATAAAATGTTATGGAAAGAAGGATAGACGTAAATACAAAAAAATCTAGATTGCTCATATAAAAGTAAAGATTACTAGAAATGTTATGTAAACAATCAATAGTATAAGTACTAACTTATATAGACCAGAAAATTTCATGATCAAATATATTAAATTGTATCTGAATAATAGGAATTTATATTGTCTCTAAGATTATAATTTGAAGACATAGACTCCGCATAGGCACCACAAGAATGTATAGCAATTAGATCTCCACGAATTGATTTAACTAACCTGTAATTCTTAGCAAAGGTGTCTGAACTCTCACATATAGGTCCAGCAACATCATAATTTAAGTGATCACTGTTTTTAGATGTTAGATTAGATATTTTGTGTTTACTGTTATATAAGGCAGGCCTAATAAGGTTATTCATGCCTGAGTCCAAAATCAAAAAATTTTTATCGTATGATTTTTTAGAATAAAGTATTTTAGAAATAAGAAATCCACACTGACCAACAATTGACCTTCCAAGTTCAAAGTGAATAGACTGATTTTTATCTAATCTAATTTGATTATTAAAAAGGCTAATAAATTCTTTAAAGTTTGACAATAAATTCTTTTCAGGGTACTCATAATCAATTCCTAAACCACCACCAACATTAATATTTTTTATTTTTATATCATTTTCTCTTAAATAATTCAGTATGTCATTTGATATATTACATAAATCATGAAAAGGCTTTAGATTAATAATCTGGGAGCCAATATGAAAATGTAATCCTGTTATTTTAATATTTTCTAGTTTCTGTAACTTAGGTATATGAGATATGTCATTTAAATCAATACCAAATTTATCATCACTTGATCCAGTCTGTATCTTTTTGTGAGTTTCCGATTTAATATTTGGGTTTATTCGTATTGATACGGTAGTTTTTTTAGAAAATTTCTTTGAAATTGAATCTATTACCTCTAATTCCTGTAGAGACTCTACATTAAAATAAGAGATGTTATTTATTATTCCATACTCAATCTCCTCATCAGATTTACCCACACCAGCGAATACAATATCTTTAGGATTAAAACCTAAGTTAATGCAATGTTTAATTTCATTCGCACTAACTGCATCAATTCCTAAATTGAAATTTTTTATAACACTTAAAATTCTTGGATTAGTATTAGATTTAACTGAAAAATGAACCTTATTATAGGGTTTTAGTGAATTTTTTAAGTTTAGTAAATTTTTCTCTAAGATNTCTAAGTCGTAATAGTAAAATGGAGTAGAGAGATTTATAAATCTCTTAACTAATTCAGATTGAAACACCTATGAAAATTATGATACGGATTTTAGAATTTGCTTGAAGGAATCAGGGTCATTCATTGCAATGTCTGCTAATACTTTTCTATTTAAGTTGATATTAGATTTTTTTAGTTTACCTATAAAGTCAGAGTAAGACATTCCTCCTTCCCTAACAGCAGCATTAATTCTTTGTATCCATAGACTTCTTATTTCTCTTTTCTTAGTTCTCCTATGGATGTATGAGTACTGTAATGCTTTCTCTACAGCATTCTTTGCTACAGTCCATACATTTTTTCTTCTACCGAAATATCCTTTCGCTAACTTAAAAATCTTTTTTTTCTTTGCTTTTGCAGCTACTAAATTTCGTGATCTTGGCATAATTACAAATTTAAATCATTTTTTTAATATTCTTCTCATCAGACTTGTTGACGATAGAAGTCTTAGTTAAGTTTCTCTTCTGCTTAGTCTCTTTCTTGGTCAAAATATGATTTTTAAAAGCATTTTTTCTCTTAACTTTACCAGTCCCNGTTAATTTGAACCTCTTTTTAGCTCCTGATTTTGTTTTTACTTTAGGCATAATTTATTTTTTTGGTGATAACATTAAAAACATTCTTTT
The DNA here is from genome assembly GCA_002692105.1 of Marinoscillum sp. Lineage (GTDB taxonomy): Bacteria > Bacteroidota > Bacteroidia > Cytophagales > MED-G16 > MED-G16. The sequence goes on from NZKG01000024.1 coordinate 14,837, forward strand.
ACCCTCTAATTTAGGTAATTCTTCTACATTAGCATAATCCTCAAGTGCTTGTGCTAATTTTAGTAGTAATATCTCTCCCCTCTCTTTAAATACAATAGTCCTTCCATAAAAGTGGACATATGCTTTTACCTTGGCTCCACTCTCCAAGAATTTAATTGCATGTTTTAGTTTAAAATTAAAGTCGTGCTCATCAGTATTGGGACCAAATCTAATTTCTTTTAAGACAGTCTTCTGAGCATTAGATCTGATTGACTTCTGCTTTTTTTTCTGCATATATTTAAACTTAGAGTAGTCAATTATCTTACAAACAGGTGGATCCGAGTTTGGAGATATCTCAACTAAATCAAGTCCTAACTGTCTCGCCATATCTTTAGCTTTATTGATTGGATATATATTAACATCAACATTTTCTCCAACAACACGAACCATATTGGAAGTAATTCTATCATTTACTCGATGCTTCTCCTCAGGTTTTCTCCAGTTTCTTCTTTTTCTGTGAATATTAATTTTTTTGTTCTTTAATTAAAAATATCTGCAAATATCTCAATTATTTAAAAAAATAAAAGGAAAATAACATTAATTTGTAGATGGAGATAAATCGGTCTTTATATTGGATAAGAAATCATTTAAACTCATTTTGCCAATATCTCCTTTTGATTTCTTTCTGACGGAAATAGTATTTGATGACATTTCGTTATCGCCAATTATCATCATGTAGGGAACTTTCTTTAACTCAGCGTCTCTGACCTTTCTAGATATTTTTTCATTTCTATAATCTATACTCGATCTCAAACCATCATCTGATAATGATTTGTTAATATTTTCCGCATAATTTAAAACATTTTCATTTATAGGCAAAATGATTATTTGTTCAGGCGCTAACCATAATGGAAAATTACCTTCACAATGCTCAATAAGAATTGCAATAAACCTTTCCATTGAACCGAATGGAGCTCTATGAATAAGAACAGGTGTTTTCTTTTCATTATTTTTATCTATATACTTTAGGTCAAATCTTTTAGGTAATTGGTAATCAACTTGAATCGTTCCCAGTTGCCACTCCCTCTCAAGTGAATCTCTTACCATAAAATCAATTTTTGGACCATAGAAAGCCGCCTCTCCGTACTCTACAACAGCTTCAATACCCTTTTCTTCTACAGATTTAATCAGATCATTTTCTGCTCTATCCCACAGGTTACCATCACCAATATATTTAGAGTTATCCTCTTTATCTCTTAATGAAATTTGTACTTTAAAATTATCAAACGATAACGACTTAAAAACCTTAAGNATNAGATCGATTACAGTAATAACTTCATCTTTAACTTGATCAATTGTACAAAATATATGAGCATCATCTTGAGTAAAACCCCTAACCCTNGTCATACCATGTAGCTCTCCACTTTGCTCGTACCTNTAGACTGTNCCAAATTCAGCAATTCTTAGTGGTAGTTCTTTGTATGAATGTGGTTTGAACCTATATACTTCACAGTGATGAGGACAGTTCATAGGCTTAAGAAGGTATTCATCATTATCTGAGGGTACTTGTATCGGTTGAAAGGATGACTCTCCATACTTCTCATAATGACCAGAGGTAACATATAAATCTTTTGAACCTATATGTGGTGAAGTTACGTGTTTGTATCCCTGCTTTTTTTGCTCTGAATACATAAAATTTATTAAATTTTCTCTTAGGATATGTCCATTTGGTAACCAAATAGGTAAACCTTGACCCACCTTTTCACTGAAAAAAAACAACTCCAATTCTTTGCCTATTTTCCTGTGATCTCTCTTTTTAGCTTCCTCTAATTTTAATAAATAATCATCTAANNGNTCTTGTTTAGGNAAGGATATTGCATAGAGTCTGGTCAACTGTTTATTATTTTCGTTTCCTCTCCAATANGCACCAGCTACGTTTAATAATTTAAATGATTTAATAAACTTCGANGAAGGGATATGNGGGCCTTTACAGAGGTCAGTAAACTCTCCTTGTTTATAAAANGNTATATTACCGTCTTCTAGACNATCAATTAATTCTAATTTATATTCGTCTCCCTTTTCNGTAAAGTATTTAATTGCATCTTTCTTAGATACTTCTGATCTATCNAANATAAGNTTTGATGTACAAAGTCTAATAAANTCTTTCTCAATCTTAGATAAATTAATTTCNGANGGATCGTATTCTTGAAAATCTATATCATAATAGAAACCATTTTCTATAGACGGACCTATTCCAAATTTAANACCAGGATATAAGCCTTGTACTGCCTCAGCCATTAAGTGNGCTGAAGAGTGCCAAAATGTAGATTTNCCTTCNCTNTCCTCCCAAGTAAAAAATTTAATTGAACCATCGCAAGTNAGTTTAAGGGATAAATCAACATGTTCACCGTTAAAAGAGGCTACGAGAATTTTCTTTGCAAGACTATTGCTTATTTTTTTAGCAATTTCCAATGATGTTACTCCAGATTTATATTCCTTAACTGACGAGTCTGGAAAAGTAATTTTAATTAAGTTGTTACCCACCTAAACTTCTTTTATAAATATTTTATTATCAAACCTTAACTGCTTTCCATAAACCCCCTTATTATCTCTCTTTCCTGCACTAATTGCCATACAAATTTGAGCTTTCTTTGGCAATTTAAGAATTTTTTTAACTCTTGAAGAATCAAGTCCTTCCATAGGACATGTGTCATAACCATAAGCTCTCATTGAAAGCATAAAATTTTGACAAGCTAATGCTGTTGTTTTTTTGNGACCATACTTTCATATCATTAAAAGAAGTAGGTTCTCTAGGAATAAGTCTAAACAAACCTATTATTGATATCATCAACTTCTTAAAAAAGCCAAAATAATTAAGGAAACCTTGATTATATGCAAATTTTGTAATTTTCCCGTAATAGTTTAAAACACTCTTTGGTGGATCCTTTCGTGTATTTATGTAGTCTAGCATCATGTTGTTATTTCTTTCCCAATGATCTGGTCTCGCCACAAAAACGAATAACTCTTTGGCAGTTTTTGCTGCCGGTTGAGAAAAGCATGCCTCTATTAGATCTTTTTTCTTCTTATTTGACCTAATCCAATAAATTTCCCAGGTCTGAAGGTTGGATGATGTTGGTGCTTTTAATGCATTTTCTAAACATTTTTTTACTATTTCCTCAGGTATTTCATCACTTTTATATACCCTTACACTTCTTCTAGTGTCTAAAACTTTTTGGAATTCTTTAGAGTCTATTTCAGGGAGAGGAGGAGAATTATCTTTTAAATTCTTATTGTTAGAATTTCTATCGTCTTTAATATCTGAAAGTATGGATGATATGCCCATACTTCAAAATTATATAAAAAATTTATAACTTATTCTTAAGTTGATCTAAATTGGAATACAAATTATTTATATCGTCTTTAAGAGAATTATATTCACTATCTGGTCTTGGTAAATCGAGACTAAAAAAAGCTATTGCTTCCCATATTTCAATAACGTCTGTATTGTTGACTTTATATGGTTCGTACTTTTTATTATCTGAAATTAATAATAAAGATTTTTCTTGTGACTCAATTCTTTTGTAAACAATACCTTCATCCTTGGTGAGTATGATGTACGTCTTTCCATCACGTATAAAATCTATACTCTCTATATATTTACCTATAACAATACTACCTGAGGTGAGGGGAAGCATTGAGTCGCCTTTTATTTCAAATGCTCTATGCGTACCTGAAAAATGAAGAAAAGGTAACTGGAATTTTGGCAGGTTTTCAATGAACTCGAAGTCAGAATAGGAATTTGTATATCCAGCTGAGACTTTTTGGTTAATTAATTCTATATTTTCGTCCCCCTCACTATCTACAGTGATAGAAAGAACTTTCACCTTCTGACTATCATCATCAAGATAATTACCAACATTTAATTTAGAAACATCTTTTCTTAGAATATTATCTAATGAAATAGAAAAGACCTCACACATTTTAAGAAGGTTATTAAGTCTAGGATCTGACCTACCCTCTTCATATGCACCTACTAGAGATCTCTTAATTCCAATTTTATTAGAAAACTTTTCTTGAGTCCAACCTTTTTTCTTTCTTAGATATCTTATATTTTCGTTTATCTTTATCATTATTACTATAAATATTAGTAATTATAACGATATTTATTTAATTACTAAAATATTTAGTATGAAAAATTCAGAAAAGGAAATCTATTTTCATGTTGGATTAGCAAAAACTGGTTCAACATTTTTACAAAACAGCTTCTTCCCAAAACTTAAAAATATAAAATATATTAGCACGCATAGATACTGGAGATGTATAAATATAATTAAAAGGACAAAATATAAAAGTTATCTTATATCCAGAGAGTTTGATCGTCAATTCGAAAATGAGATTAAAAAAATTTTAAAAGAATTTCCTCAGACTAAGATTATAGTTGTATTTAGAAGACACGATAAATGGATTTCATCTCAATTTAAGAGACATTCAAAAAATGGATATCACTGGGATTTTAAAGATTTCTACAACAATAAAAATACAGGGTTTTGGAAGAAAGAAGACATGTTATATTCAACTAAAATTAATTTAATAAAAAAGTATTCAAAAAGTAAACCTCTAATATTAAGATTTGAAGAACTGAAAGAAAATCCTCATTCTTACCTTAGTAAAATTTCTAAATTCACTAAATCAAATTATTCAAAAGATGATATTTCATTGAGTGTAGTACATAGCTCTTGGTCAGAGAAACAACTTATTTTCTTAAAAAATTTCTGTCGAATATTTAAAAAAAATCCACCAGAATATTATGCTAATAATAAAATATTACATTGGCTATTATATAGACCATGGTGGCTTTTATTTCATTTTGTCATGTATTTTGCTTACTTCTTACCTAAGTCACTTGTAATCAAAAAACCATTAATAGACAAAACGTATCTTTCTAATTCAATGAAGAAATATGCTGAAGACTGGGAAAAAATCAAAAAATTATCAGACTAAAAAGATATAAACTTAACGCTATTATCTTCTATCATATTATTTATCTCAGCAGTGTAAGTATTAAGAATTCTTTTGAAACTTGAAATCTCAGCATTCAATTCCTTTTTAACATCTTCAAAAAATTCTAATGACTGTTTTGTTGGTGGATAATCGCCTCTTTGTGAATCAGCCAATAAAAATGCAATCCTATTATTAATTCTTATTCCATAGTTTAATGGGTCTTGCCTGCTCTGATTTTTTGTCATATGAATATTATTTTCAACTTTAGTCAAATCTTCACTAAAACTTTTAATCAAATTAATAATCTGAGGCTTATCCGAGACCTTTTCAGAAAGATAATCTAAATCATTTTTAATGTTTCTTATATCAATAATAGTCTGATTTGCTCTAGTTACCTCATCTCTTACTTTCAAAAGAAAATCTAATTGTTTTTCGTAATCTTCAGGGGTATTATTTACTCGTGGATCTTTTACTATATTAAATTCCTTAGTAATTTCATTATCATTATAAGTCATTCTCACATCGTATTTACCAGGAACAACTTTGGGACCAGTATTAGGTGATGAGTAAAAAATCATTCCATCGAAAGAAATAAAACCTGGGTATCTCATATCCCAAATCAACTTATTACCTCCAGACTTTGGGGAAATAGATTTAATATCACTTGATGAGAGTGCATAATCAATGTCGTTTGTATTACTTAAGACAGGTTTACTTTGACTAGACATTAATTTTGATTTATTATTGGTAAATGATCTGATTAATGATCCGTCTTTATTAAGAATTTCAATTTTTACAAAATCATCTTCATTATAATCTTTTATAAAATAATTTATAATAACACCATTAGGATGATTTTCACCAACAAGAAGGGTATTTGGCTTTCGCCAACCACCTGATTGAGCTAATCTATAGGATAAGTCAGGTTTAAATAAAATAAATTTATCAGATTTTGAATTATCATTTAATTGATGAAGAGGTGTTAAATCATCTATCATCCAAAAACTTCTGCCATGTGTTGCAACTATCAAATCATTCTCCTTGACAGCAATATCTCTAATTGATGTAACGGGTAAATTAAGCTGAAATTTATTCCAACTTCTACCATCATCAAAACTTATAAACATACCCCACTCTGTCCCAGCATAAAGAAGACCATCTCTCTTTTTATCGGATCTTATTGCTCTGGTATAATAATTTGTAGTAATTCCATTTGTTATAAGCTCCCAAGTCTTTCCATAATCTTCTGTCTTGTATAAGTACGGTGTATAGTCTCCAAACTTATATGAGGTAGCGGCAACATACGCTTTCCCTTTCTTAAAAGGACTTGGGTCTATACAATTAATCATGTTAAGTTTTGGTGACATATTAGATGGTGGGGTTACATTCTCCCAAGATTTACCTCCATCTTTTGTAACATGAATAAGTCCGTCATCACTACCCGTCCATATTACACCTTCTTCTAAATCAGACTCTGCAATTGCAAATAAGTTTGCGTAAAACTCAGCACCTGTATTGTCTTGAGTTATAGGACCACCAGAAGATAATATTGTTTCTGGAATATTTCTTGTTAAGTCACCTGATATAGTCTCCCATGATTGACCAGAGTTAGTTGAGACATGTAAGAANTTTGATCCTGCATAAAGTCTTTTAGGATTGTGAGGACTAAATATAATAGGAAAATTCCAGTTAAATCTATATTTCATCACCTCCGCACCTGAACCTGCTGGGTTATCAGGCCAAACATTAACGGACCTGTTCTGATCAGTTGTATGATCTCTCATCATCATATAACCTTTATATGTACCACCAAAAACAATTTCATTGTTAAGAGGATCTGGTGCTAGGTGAGCGCTTTCACCACCTGCAGTTGGCTCCCAATCTCTTTCACCTATCGATGAGGATGAGGTCCTGTGCTTAATTCTTATAGTACTGTTATCTTGTTGAGCGCCATAAATCCTATATGGAAATGAATTATCTGTCGAAACTCTATAAAACTGAGCAGTTGGTTGATTAAAATAAGTAGTCCAATTATTTCCACTGTCATTGGACACCTGTGCTCCACCGTCGTCAGCAATTGCAATCCTTGTGTTGTCGTTTGGATCAATCCATAAGTCATGATGATCACCATGTGGAGCATTTTTAAGGGTAAATGTACTACCTCCGTCTGTTGAAACTCCATAACTTACATTTAANACATACACTTTATCTTCNTTTTGAGTATCTGCATAAACCCTAGTATAATACCAAGCTCTTTGCCTTAAGGCTCTATTTGAATTAATTTTTTTCCAATTAGTTCCACCGTCGTCTGACCTATATAAACCGCCATCATCAGCTTCTATCATCATCCATATTCTTTTTGAATTTACAGGTGATATAGCGACGCCTACTATTCCCCAAGGAAATGAAGGAAGACCATTAAATTCAGAAATATCTTCCCAGGTGTCACCACCATCAAAACTTCTAAAAACCTTACTGTCAGGACCACCACTATCCATTCTGTAACCATTTCTCTTCATTTGCCAGGTAGCTGCATATATAATTCTTGAGTTGTTAGGATCTAAGATAATGTCACCAATACCAGCCTTATCTGAAACGTACAGTATCTTGTTCCACGTTTTACCACCGTCAATTGACTTATAAAGACCTCTTTCTTCGTTTGGCTTCCACAAATTCCCAATAACACCAACATAAACAACATCTGGATTCTCAGGATGAATTCTAATTCTTGAAACATGTTCAGATTTAGGTAAACCAATAAAATTCCAGGTTTCACCAGCGTCGTTACTTCTCCACATACCCATTCCAGACGAAACATTACCTCTTAGTGTCTGTTCACCCTCTCCAACATATATGATATTTGGATCAGACTCACTAACTGCTATAGCTCCTATGCTACCACCAAAATATCCATCACTTATACATTGCCAAGAGTTTCCTGCATCTTCAGTTTTCCATACNCCACCACCNGCTGTACCCATATAATANAAATTTCGGTTACCAATTACTCCTGAAACTGTACCTGCCCTTCCACCTCTAAAAGGACCGACCAATCTATAATTAATTGAGCTATATAGATTTTCATCAAATGATAATAAATTAGAATTATTTCTTCTTTGCGAGAAGGAAGTGATGAATGTTAGAATTAANAGTGTTAGTATGTAATATTTTTTCATAGTTTATTTTTATNACATCAATTTAATTATTTTTTTTAAAATAATGAATATTGACATTTTGTCAGTCTTATTGTAAATTTGTCTAAAAGTTATAAATGAGCAAAAGCCTTTACATTCAAAGCTATGGTTGTGCAATGAATTTCTCAGACAGTGAAATAGTTGCATCAATACTAAAAAAGGAAGGATATAATTTGTCTGATAAAATTGAAACTGCTGATCTTGTTTTGATAAATACCTGTTCTATAAGAGAGAAGGCTGAGGAAACTGTAAGGAAGAGATTAGAAACCGTTAATATCCATAAAAAAGGCAAACCTGATATGGTTATTGGTATACTAGGTTGTATGGCTGAGAGGTTAAAAGAAAAATTATTAAATGAAGAAAAAGTTGTAGATATTGTTGCTGGCCCCGATTCTTATAGAGATCTACCAAATTTGGTAAGGAGTGTTATAGATAAAAACGAAAAATCTGTAAACACAATCCTGTCGCTTGAAGAAACCTATGAAAACATTGAACCAGTTAGAATTAATTCAAATGGTATAAGTGCTTTTATATCAATCATGAGAGGGTGTGATAACATGTGTTCTTTCTGCGTTGTGCCATATACTAGGGGAAGAGAAAGGAGTAGAAACCCAGATAGTATAATTAAGGAAGCAATCAATTTATACAAAAAAGGTTACAGAGAGGTTACACTTCTTGGTCAAAACGTAGATTCATTTAAATGGTCTCCTACCCAGAATAATAAGATAAAGCTAGAGAAAGAGTCTAAATCCGANGAAATCACCTACTTCTCTGACTTATTAGAAATGACAGCTAAAGTAAGTCCTGACCTTAGAATTAGATTTTCAACGTCTCACCCAAAAGATATTACCATTGATGTATTAAAAGTCATTAGAAAGTATGAAAATGTTTGTAACTATATTCATTTACCCGCACANAGTGGAAATTCTAGAATATTAAAGAAAATGAACAGAACATACGACAGAGAATGGTACTTAAATAAAATTAAGGACATAAAATCTATTGTTGGGGATACTTGTGCTATATCATCTGATTTTATTGCTGGTTTTTGTTCTGAAAATGAAGATGAGCATATGGATACGCTATCATTAATGGATAATGTATTATATGATTACTCATACATGTACTATTANTCTGATAGGCCAGGGACACTTGCAAACAAAAAATACGAAGACGATGTGCCTTTAGAGATAAAGAAAAAAAGATTATCAGATATTGTTAAAAAACAAAATAAACATTCACTAATTAGAAATGAGTCTAAAATTAATAAACATTATAAAATATTAGTTGAAGGATACTCAAAAAAATCTGATGAATTTCTAAGAGGTAAAACATCTGAAAATAAAATGGTCGTTTTCAGAAAAAAAAATAATCTCATAGGCAAATACGTTGATGTCAAAATTAATGAATGCAATTCAGCTACTTTATTTGGAGAGTTATGTTAGATAAAATAAAAAAAATAAAACAAAAATTTGGGATAATTGGTAACTCAAATACCCTAAATCATGCAATTGAAGTAGCTATTCAGGTAGCTCCTACTGATATGACTGTGCTAATTTCAGGAGAGAGTGGTACAGGAAAAGAATCNTTTTCTAAAATTATTCACTCAATTAGNAAAAGAAAACACGGACAATTTATAGCTGTTAATTGTGGTGCAATACCTGAAGGAACCATTGACTCNGAATTATTNGGACATGAAAAAGGATCATTTACAGGTGCAAATGAGTCTAGAAAAGGATATTTTGAGGTTACAGACAAGGGAACTATATTTTTAGATGAAATAGGAGAAATGCCATTATCAACTCAGTCTAGATTATTAAGGATACTAGAAAATGGAGAATTTATAAAAGTAGGTTCATCTAAAGTACTGAAGACAGATGTNAGAATTATTGCAGCAACTAATGTTAAATTAGAGGANGCTGTTAGNAATAAAAAATTCAGAGAGGATTTATATTACAGATTAAATACNGTTCCTATTGTTGTTCCTCCNCTNAGAGAAAGAGAAGANGACATATCACTTCTTTTTAGGAAATTTGCTTCTGATTTTTCTGATATNAATAAAATAGATCCNGTAAGATTATCTGANGATGCAAAANCTGAACTTAAGAAATATAGATTTCCTGGAAATATAAGAGAANTAAAAAATTTAGCTGAACAAATTTCTGTACTTGAAATTGAAAGGAATATTAGTGCGGAAACAGTTAGAAAATATATTCCAGAGACATCAAACCTTCCTGCACTTTCTAAGTTAAACTCTGAGACAAATGATGAAAATTATAATGAGAGAGATATATTATATAAGATACTTTTTGATCTTAAAAACGATGTAACTGAAATGAAAAAAATTATTGATGGTATATTAAATTCTAATGAAAAAGTACAGATAGACACAAATAAATCAGAACTATTAGAGGAAAATAATATTCTAATAAAAGATAAGGAAGTTCAATCCGATAACACTTTTCAAGAGGTAACAGAACTAGAAATTGACACAGAATCTTTAAGTATTGAAAAAAAGGAAAAAGAACTTATAATTAAAGCACTAAAGAAAAATAGAAATAAAAGAAAATATGCTGCAAAAGATTTAGGTATCTCAGAAAGAACCTTATACCGTAAAATAAAACACTACAACCTTGAGAGCATATAGGAAACTAACATACGTAATTATTACATTATTATCTTTTGGTTGTGGTGTCTACTCATTTACTGGAGCTTCGATATCTCCAGAGGTAAAGACAATAAGCTTCCAAGATTTTTTTAACAACTCACCTTTAGGTCCTTCTAATATGAGTGTACTCTTTACAGAAAAAATAAAAGATTATTTCGAGAGAAACACTAGCCTAGAGATTGTTGATGAGAATGGTGACTTAGAGATAGAGGGAACTATTGAAAATTTCTCATTGTCTCCTGTTGCACCTACTGCAGAAGGAGGTAGAAATGCCCAATATTTTACTGGTTTAACAAGACTCACTGTTAGAGTTAATGCCAGTTATTTAAATAAAACTGATGAACAATTTAACTTTGAAAACAAATCATTCTCATTTTATAAAGATTTTGATCAGAATACTGAAGAATTATCATCAAATGAACAAGAGTTTGTGGAAGAAATATTTGATCAGATAGTATTAGATATATTTAATTCATCTGTCGCTAACTGGTAAGGAATATGAAAAAAGTTGATCTAGAAAAATTTAGAAAAGAAAATCCATATTCCTTTCTGCCCTATTTAATAAACCCTCCTATTAAATCTGATGATGATTATGAAAGAAAATTGAACTCCCTATCTCTTAGGCATCCTGACAGGACATACCTTAAATCATTTTTAAAAAAAGTTACTGTTGATCAAAGTCAAATTATAAATAATTTTATCAATAAGAAGCCAAAAATAAAATCAAAAAAATCTTTAGATAAAATTAATGATCTGTCTACACCTAAACATAAGAAGAGAACATTCCTGTCAGAAAACATGGCAAAAATTTACATAAAACAAAATAAGATTTCAGATGCTATTAAAATTTATGAAAAACTTATCTCCAATAATTCAAAAAAAAAGATTTACTTTGCAAAAAAAATTAAAGAATTAAAAAAGAAAGATGTATAGTATAATCGTTGGCCTTCTTATATTTATTTCGATACTTCTGATATTAGTAGTTTTAGTTCAAAACTCTAAAGGAGGTGGATTATCATCACAATTTGGTGGAAGTAGCTCAAATCAGTATATGGGAGTACAGAAAACCAATGATCTTTTAGAGAAAGTTACATGGACGCTAGCAATACTTGTTGTATCCCTTACCTTACTAACTAAAGTTTTTATGCCTAGTAATTCTAATAACTTAGAAATATCTAGCCCTAATATTAATCAGGCTAATGAGCAGAACATAATACCTAGTAACCAAGCAATTCCAAACGAAGCTGGAACCAATGCCCAAGAAATTGATTCGTTATTTTAATATTGACAATATGTCAATATTTTAAATTGGCACGAATTATGATTATATAAACATTAAATAATTAAATCTAATTTTTTATTATGAGTAAAGTTAATTTTAAACCGTTAGCAGATAGAGTTCTTGTTGAGCCAGCTGCTGCTGAAGAGAAAACTGCTTCAGGTATTATTATACCAGATACTGCTAAAGAAAAACCTCAAAAAGGTAAAATAATTGCAGTTGGTAATGGCACATCCGATTATAAAATGAATGTTAAAGTTGGTGATAGTGTCTTATATGGTAAATATTCTGGAACTGAGTTATCAATTGAGGGGACTGACTATTTGATTATGAAAGAGTCAGACATATTTGGTATTGTTTAATTTATAAATTTAATATTATGGCAAAAGAAATACATTTTAATACAGATTCAAGAGAAAATCTTCGAAAAGGGGTAGATACTCTTGCAAACGCAGTAAAAGTAACACTAGGACCCAAGGGACGAAATGTTATATTAGATAAAAAATTTGGTGCACCTACAGTTACAAAAGATGGTGTGTCAGTTGCAAAAGAAATTGAACTAAAAGAACCTGTTGAAAATATGGGTGCACAATTAGTTAAAGAAGTTGCATCAAAAACAGCAGATGACGCTGGTGATGGTACCACTACAGCAACAGTACTTGCTCAAGCAATTTTCAACACAGGTATCAAAAATGTTGCTGCCGGAGCTAATCCGATGGATCTCAAAAGAGGTGTTGACAAAGCTGTTATTGAAGTTGTTAAAAATTTAAAATCTCAATCAAAAGACATCAAAGATTCTAGCGAAATTTCTCAAGTTGCTACTGTATCTGCTAATAACGATCATGAAATTGGTAAGATGATCGCAAATGCAATGGATAAAGTAGGAAAAGATGGTGTTATCACTGTAGAGGAAGCAAAAGGTACAGAAACAGATGTTAAGACTGTTGAAGGTATGCAATTTGATAGAGGTTACTTATCTCCTTATTTTGTCACTAACAGCGATAAAATGGAAGCTGAACTTGAAAATCCGTATATTTTAATTTATGATAAGAAGATATCTGCTATGAAAGAATTACTTCCTGTCCTTGAGCTTGTTTCTCAAAGTGGGAAGCCATTACTTATAATTGCTGAGGATATTGAAGGAGAAGCACTTGCCACAATTGTTGTAAATAAAATTAGAGGCGCTCTTAAAGTTGCAGCAGTCAAAGCTCCAGGGTTTGGTGATAGAAGAAAAGCTATGCTTGAAGACATTGCTATCCTGACTGGTGGAACTGTTATATCTGAAGAGAGAGGTTATAAATTAGAAAGTGCGACTATAGATTACCTTGGAACAGCAGAAAAAGTAAATATCGATAAGGACAATACAACTGTTGTTAGTGGTGCTGGTAAGAAAGCTGATATTGAAGGTAGAGTTAATCAGATTAAAAAACAAATCGAAAATACGACATCTGAATACGATAAAGAGAAACTCCAAGAGAGACTTGCCAAACTATCTGGTGGAGTAGCAATATTATATGTAGGAGCAGCAACTGAAGTTGAGATGAAAGAGAAGAAAGACAGAGTAGATGATGCACTTCATGCTACCAGAGCAGCAGTACAAGAAGGTATTGTAGCAGGTGGTGGAACTGCATTTTTAAGAGCAGTTGATTCTTTAGATAAACTTAGTTTAGATAATGAAGATCAAAATACTGGAGTTTTAATTGTCAAGACAGCTTTAGAGTCACCAATAAGAACAATAGTAGAAAATTCTGGTGGTGAAGGATCTGTAATAATACAAAAGATTAGAGAAGGTAAAGGTGATTATGGTTATAATGCAGCAACAGACAATTTTGAGTCTATGTTTAAGGCAGGTATAATAGATCCAACAAAGGTATCTAGACTAGCTTTAGAAAATGCTGCTTCAATAGCAGGTTTGTTAATAACTACTGAATGTGTTGTTGTTGATGAGCTGGAGCCTGATGCACCTGTAGCTCCACCAATGCCTCCTGGAGGTGGAATGGGTGGAATGATGTAATAAAAAAAAATTACATATATATAAAAGGGGTCACTTATTGTGACCTTTTTTTATGTTTAATTTTAAATTTGAGTCAATCCATTTAATCATCCCCCCTTTAATATTAAATACATTTTCAAATCCATTTTCAAGCATCAGTTCTGTAGTGATCCCACTTCTTCTACCAGATCTACAAATCACATAGTATGTTTTATCTATATCTAAACTAAGAATACTTTTTTCAAATTCATCTGAATTAAAATCATAGTTTAAAACCCCACTAATCATTATTTCATCAAGCTCTTTTTTTGATCTGACATCAATTAATATAATTTTATTATCTGAATCTATTATATTTTTATAAGCAATATCTGGTAAAATATCATATGTAATTTGATTCAGAAAAAATAAAGATACTATAACAGTAAACCTCATCATATTAACAAACAATTAAATTCTTGTTTTCTGAATTTAAAATACCTTTAAAACCATCTTTAATTTCTACTACATTTAAATTCATTTTTTTGAATAGAGATGATGCAATCATAGACCTATAACCTGTCTGACAATGAATAAGATAATTTTCATCTTTATTTAAAATATTTTTTTCATCAGTAATATCAAATAGCGGAAGGTTAATTGAATTTAATAAATGCGATGATTTATATTCAGATTTAGTCCTTACATCTATAATTTTATAATCATTGTAATTTTCATCAAGGTTTTTACTCTTAACTTGTTGAATACTGTCCATAATATGTTCATCCTGAAACTTTTCAATCGAACCATCAAGAAATCCAATTATATTATCAAAACCTACCCTTAATAGTCTTTTTATAGATTCATTTTCATCTCCAGGGTTTGATATAATCAAAACATCTGAATTTACATCAATTAAATTTCCTGCTGATATTGCGAAAGAACCTTTAAGACCAATATTTATTGAATCCTTTAAATGTTTTTTAGCAAACTCATTAGGGTCTCTTGAATCGATAACAACACAATTATTTTTATTCACTAAATCAAGAAATTTAAATTCATCTAATGCGACATGTGATCTTTCAAAAATTAAATCATAATCATTGTATCCTTTTGCATTTTTATTGACAGCTTCTAAGAAATATCCAGGAGGATTAGGAATATTTGAACATATAGAATCAATAAATTTAGATTTATTTTCAAAATTAAGAGCATAATTTAACTTTCTCTGTTTTCCAATTGTTGAGAATGTATCTGAAGATAGATTTTTACCACACTGAGTTCCTTTCCCATGACCAGGATACAAAATAACTTCATCATCTAAAATCATTAATTTATCTAATGAATCATATAAAATTGATGCCAATTCCTCCTTTGTTATATTTTCATACCTTTGCGCTACATCAGGTATCCCTACATCTCCGACAAATAATGTGTCACCTGTAAAAACAGCATATTCTTTTTCATTTTCATCAATTAGGAGATATGAAACAGACTCTAAAGTATGACCAGGTGTATGTAAAATTTTAATTTTTATTTTCCCTATTTCAATTAAATCACCATCATCTTTTGAGATAATATTATAGGGTGGTGATGCATTAGGACCAAAAATTATTGGTGAAGAATATTTTTTAGCTAGTTCTAAGTGACCTGATATAAAATCAGCATGAAAATGTGTCTCTAAAATGTATTTTAATTTAGAATTATTAGTATTGATCAAGTTTACGTACTCATCAATATCCCTGATTGGATCAATAATAACAACCTCACCTTCAGACTCGATATAGTATGAGGCCTGAGCCAAACATTTAGTATAAATTTGTTTTATAAACATTTATAAATATTTCATTTTAAATACTCATCCCACGTCATACTTTTCCAATGATCATTACCAATGTAATCAAGTACTTTAGCGTAAAAATTAGGTTTATGATAGCCAGGAAGTAAAGTGATAAGATTATAGTTTTCGTCAAGAAAAATTGTCATTGGATAGGATAGATTTCCATTAGTAAGGTGATATGCTAATTCATTAATTCCTCTACGGCCGGCTTTCACGAATTTAAAATTATTGTTATTAAATTCAACCTCTTCTTTATATTCTGCATCGAATTTTACTGGAATAAATTTATCGTTAATTAAATTAATAACATCATCGTCAGTGAAGGTGTTTCTGTCCATAACTTTACACCAACCGCACCAATCAGTATATAAATCGATTATTATTTTTTTACCGTTATTATTAATTTTAGTATTTGAATCTAGCTCGAACCAATTTATTTTATTTTGGGAAATAGATTCGAAAGAAAAAAGGTATATTATTAAATAAATAGAATATCTCATGAATCATGTTATTAGTAGAGATGAGGCAATGATAATATTAAAAAAAATGTTATCAAACAAAAGTCTTATCATTCATTCAATCAGTGTTGCTGTGGTTATGAAAGAATACGCAAAAAAAATTAATGAAAATGTGGATGAATTTTATATTACAGGATTGCTTCACGACGCCGACTATGAAAAATATCCTGATGAACACCCAAATGTCATTGTAAACAAATTAAAAGATCTGAAAAATGATAAAATTTCCTATGCGATATCTGCTCACTATTCAAAGTGGGGAAATGAATGTAAAAATAATCTAGATAAGTTTTTACTTGCATGTGATGAAATCACAGGGTTTATAGTAGCCTGTACAAAAGTAAGGCCAAAAGGAATATCAGAATTAAAGAGTAAATCTGTACTTAAAAGTTTAAAAAAAAAATCATTTGCNGCN
Source organism: Marinoscillum sp. (assembly GCA_002692105.1). GTDB lineage: Bacteria > Bacteroidota > Bacteroidia > Cytophagales > MED-G16 > MED-G16. The sequence continues at coordinate 31,703 of NZKG01000024.1, forward strand.
TCNGTNGANNGAAATGAAATATATCATGGATGTGAATTAATTAATATTGAATTAAAAGATCATATAGATTTTATTATTGATGTTTTAAGGAAAAATACTGAGTTACTTGAACTAAAAACTTAACTCNANTGANATNGGACANTGGTCAGAACCATAATATTCATTATGNATCTCTGTTTTTGATACATTTTCAATTAAACTAGATGATATCATAAAATAGTCAATTCTCCAACCAACATTTCTATCTCTTGATTTAAATCTATAATTCCACCAACTATATTTAACTTTTTCAGGATTTTTATCTCTATAAATATCAACAAATCCAGAATCTATAAAGTTTTTGAAGCCATCAATTTCAATCTGGGTATAACCAGCGGATTTGTTATAATTAGGTTTTGGTCTAGCAATATCAATTTCTTTGTGAGCAACATTAAAATCACCTGTGACAATTGTCGGTTTTTTTTGTGATAACTTTTTACAATAATTTAAAAAATCATAATCCCATTTATTTCTATAATCTANCCTTCTTAATTCTTGACCACTATTAGGAACATAAACATTNACTAAAAAGAAGTTTTTATTTTCAAATAACATCACTCTACCCTCTTTGTCATGTAAATCAATACCTATGTCATTTGATATGTTAATAGGAAGCTCTTTTGATAGGATTGCAGTACCCGAGTAACCTTTCCTCTCTTTAGATGAATTTACATTAATATGGTAACCATCCATTACCTCTAATGCTTTTAAGGCATCTAATTCTGAAGCTTTTGTTTCTTGTANGCANATAATATCAGGATCNATTTCTTCTATATCTTTAAGAAAATCTTTTTTAATTATGGCCCTAATACCATTTACATTCCANGAAATGATCTTAGTTTTTTCCATAAGTTTATAGTTTTCCTTCTTCCCTTAATTTCTTACGGATTTTGGTTGCACTAATTGAGTGTGTTGATTCATCAAATACCTCTTCATCAAAAGCATACCCTACACCTCTCCCATATGTTATATTGACAATATTTGGAACCATCATTATCTCATAGTCAACACCCCTTTTGAAATCATCTTTAATTAGTCCCTCTTCTATATTTTTACATACCTGATCCCAATCAAAAGGATTATCGTCTTGACCTTTACCTCCAGATGATCCCTGAACATCTCTTACTTGAATAATTACTTGACCTGTTTTAGCTATACATCTTTTAAATAGTGCCTGATGGCCATCATGCCANGGTTGCCACCTTCCTAGCATTTGTACTGTAGGTTTTTTCCAGTCGAACATATATATTTTTTTTAATTAATAAATTTATACATTGCATAATTAAAGGGACTTTTGTTATATAACAAATTTTAAAGGTATAAAATATGGATATAAATCAATTTANAAAAGAAGCTCATAAGTTAGTTGATTGGATGTTTGATTATCACCAAAATATAAANAGNTNTCCAATTAAACCTAATATCAAACCTGGAGANGTTTATNATTCANTACAAGATANNATACCAAAAAATGCAGAAGATTTTGAAAAGATTTTTGATGATTTTGANAAACTNATAATGCCTGGAATGACACACTGGCAAAATCCTAATTTTTATGCTTTNTTCCCNGCAAATAACAGTTNNCCNTCNATACTTGCNGAGATGNTAATTTCAACTTTAGGAGCTCAGTGTATGATGTGGGACACATCACCNGCAGCTACTGAATTAGAGGAGAANGTTACTGACTGGCTTAGATCTNTTATTGGATTNCCNAGTGGATGGAAAGGTGTNATAAACGACACTGCTTCAATTGGAACAATATGNTCTCTNNTAACNGCAAGNGAANTNAAAAATAATTTTAAATCAAATAAAAAAGGNNTNGATAATAATAATTANAGNATATATGGNTCATTNGAGGCACATAGTAGNNTTGAGAAAGCTGTTAAAATTATTGGNATNGGATCTGATAACTTTATAAAAATAGAAACNAATTCAGATCTTTCAATNAATACNNCTAAACTAGATGAAAAAATTATTNATGANNTNGAAAATGGTTATACTCCNCTAGCAATTATATCNACATTTGGTACAACAGGCACAGTGGCNTTNGATGATNTAAATAGAACATGTGAAATTGCNANAAAANATGATATCTGGCACCATATAGATGCGGCATACGCAGGAAGTGTTTTAATTCTTGATGAATATCAGAGGTATATTAAAAATATTAATAAAGCTGATTCTTTTTTATTCAATCCTCATAAGTGGCTTTTAACAAACTTTGATTGCAGTCTGTACTATGTAAAAGATCATAGTCTCCTAACTAGAACCTTAGAAATACATCCTGAATATCTAAAATCAACTAACAATAAAATTAAAAATTACAAGGACTGGAGTTTACAACTTGGAAGGAGATTTAGAGCATTAAAATTATGGTTTGTTATGAGATCATATGGTTCAGAAGGTCTCAAAAAATATATATCTAATCACATAAAACTTGCCGAAAATCTATTTAAAATCATAGAAAAAGATCAAAATTTTGAGATTACATGTAATCAAAATATTAACATGATTAATTTTAGATTTAATCCTAAAAATTTTAATTATGATAATAAGATATTAGATGATTTAAATACAAATCTTATATCTAAATTAAATGCTTCAGGAAATATTTATTTATCTCATACTAAGGTTAATGATAATATATCTATTAGAATGCCTATAGGAAGCACATTTGCAAGTAAAAAAACAGTTAAAGAAAGCTGGGAATTAATTAAAAAAGTATCAGATGATATTATCAAGTAGGATTGATATATAATAAAGTGCTCCAACGCTTGCACTTCCAAAACTTGTGGTATGATAGTTATTTAAAATATTTGAACCGCCAACCTTTAGTTTTGTATTAATACTGTTAAGATTGAATGTAACTTGAGCATCTAAGTTGTGAATTTGAGGAATAGTTCCAACACCAAAAGCTGACTCCCATAAAAATGAATTTTGCCATCTATAGTTAATATTGAAACCAATTAATTTAGATAACTTTCTGTTTCCTAATGATATATTATATCTGTAGTCTGCAGTATTAAATTGTATCTGAAAACCAGGTTTTAATACAGTATTTACATCATTATAAGAAACATTAGAACTTAATTCAAAGTTATTTTTTAATTTGTAATCAATCCCGATTGCCCAACCATATGAATTTACAGGTTGGTCCAAACTTACAGTTGTTATAAATCTTTTATCTTCACCTAAAGGGTCTTGAGACAATAACTGCTGTGCAAGGAAGCCATTGTAGTTATTATAAAAGACATATGCATCTAATAAAATTCTTTTATCTAAATAAAGTGATTTATAACCAATTTCAAATGCTGTAACCTTTTCAGGTCCAAAATCCGGCATGTTAAATGCATCGGTTAGAATAGGGTTAGATAGTACGGGATTATTTCCATCTAGAGGGTATATATTTGATCCCCTTAATTTATACTGATCTTGAAGTACAGATTGTCCTCCAACTACATTAATTGGAGCAACGTAAAGGTCGGTCCACTGGTCAACCACAGAAGGAAATCTAAAAGCAGTTTGAGCAGATAATCTTAAAAATTTAGAACTTTGACTATCCATGCTATAAACCATTGAAAATCTAGGAGTAACCCTTGTTGAAAAGTATTGATTTTTATCTAATCTTAGGGATATATTGGGAAAAACTCTCTTTGAAAACCACTCATCAGTATACTGTAAAAATGCACCAATTTCATATACTTCAAGAGGGTCACCAGGTTTATCGTAGAATATAGATCCCTCGCTATTTATTACGGTATATTTTAAACTACCACCTAATAATAAATTAAATGAAGATATGAGGTTTTTAAAATTATAATTAAAGTCAAAATTATACATTGAACTTTTATCAAAAACTCGAGCTCCACCGTCCGGGATATTCTTTGATATAATTGACTCTTTCAAATTATTAAGTTGTGAAGTCCCAGATTGGGGCATATGAGGTTTAGATGAATCTAAAATATTACCAAACTCATCAACATTATCTGCATACATCCTACCTAGCTTTACAGACTCGTCATCATCTAAGGCAAATGCTAACTTCCCATTTAAAAAACCTGTAAAAAAATCTTGATACCATAACTCACTACTTTTCCAAGTCTCATTCATCTGAATTGCAAGAGTTCCAGCATCGTAGGTATCACCAGAGTTCTCATTAGCTCCTGAAAACCTAACAAGAAGGGTTTCTGACTGCAACTCTGCCTTATAATTCATGATAGAAAAATTATTTAATGAAAACCTGTTCTGAGCAGAATATACACTTGATCCCTTTGCATAATTAAATTGCAAAATGGATTTAAGATTATTATTAATATTATAATGAAAACTAGCTCCTATCTTAACATTTTCTGCATTATAATCAACTAAATCAACTTCCTTAAAACCAGTCCTAGTTAGGTCTTTATCAGGAACATTATTTTTAATTAAATTAATAGCATCATTGTATTCTTGAGTACCCTCAGTATGTCCAAGGTTATCAGCAAACCCTTCAGCAATTTGGTCTTCTATATCTTCTAAATTTAAAGTAACTTCATCTCCATAAATATTAACACCATCGTAACCAGAATCTGTCCATCTGTTACTATTTGGGTTTGTTAAATCAATTTTATTTCTATAGTCACTAGCATTCCAGTCATCAGCTTTTAAATAACCGCCAGTAATCTTAAATGCAACCCTATCAGATATTTTCTTACCATACCTAAAAGAAAAATCATTCATAAACGATGGATCTTTACCGTAATCATTATCAAAATGCATAACCCCGCCCTGTAATGATACAGAAAGACCTTCGTAATCAAATGGGTTTTTACTAGTCATAAGAAGGGTTCCGTTCATACCACCTGGTCCATATAGAGCAGAGGAAGCGCCAACGACTAATTCTACAGATTCAACATCAAGTTGAACAAGACCAAAAATATTCCCCGGTGAAAAACTTAATCCTGGAGCAGAATTGTTTACTCCGTCTACAAGCTGATTAATTCTATAATTTGTGTTTCCATTAAACCCCCTAGTATTTGGAAATCTCATAGATAAGCTTTGGACAATCATATCAACACCTTTTATCTTATAAAGCTCGTCATAAAAGTTTGCTGCAGAGGACTGCTCAATATCAAGAATATCTAGTTTTTCGATAGATACAGGTGCTGTTAAAATATTTTGTTCAAATAATGATGCAGACACAACAACCTCTTCACCATATAAGACCGCTTCATCTAATGTAATATTTTGTATTAGATCTTTATCTGATCTTATAGAAATTATAGTATTTTCATAACCTATACCGCTTAACTCGATTTTGAATGGGTAATTTAATATCGTTGTTAACTCGAAGTTTCCAGAAATATCGCTGACGGTNCCTATTGATTTGTCTGAGGTTACATAGATATTAATGCCAACNAACTNTTCANCATTAGAGTCANATATTGTTCCTTTTATGGATTTTGTCTGTGCAATTAAAATATTATTAGAAATAAAAAGGATAAATAATAAGAAATATTTCATCACGAAGTTTGAAAATTTGTTAAATTTAAATAAAAATTAAAACTATATCATGAAATTAAAATTTATAAATTATTTATTCGTCCTAACTTTTTTATTTGTTTCTTGTGATGACGCTGAAGATAGTGCTTCATCNGAACCTCTTTTAGGACTATACACTATTTCCAGTTCAGTANTAACAGCAGATGCTACATCAGCAAANGGTGAGGCAACTGTTTTATCTGGAACTGATATAACATCAACGATTGTAACTTCTTTCCTTGCTGAGATTCAATGCCAAGGGTCAGCTAANAAAGCNATTGAGGTTGCAAGTAATAATAAAATCAATTTTGTTTGCAGATTTGAAGACAAGAAGCANGATCAAGGTTCGTGGCTTCTAAACGATTCTAGAACTGAATTTACTATGACCTTATTAATTCAAGGTAATCTGGTACCCTTAAAACTTACAAATTTGGTAGAAACTGCAAATTCAATATCTGGTAATGTACAGTCTATACCTGTACCACCAGCTCTTTTAGCATCTGTAAATCCTGATTTTGTCAATGTTTCTGATCCAGCTGTTTTAATAGCAATGGATATAACCTTAGAAAAGCTTAACTAATTAATTTTAAGGTTCTTTGGAATCTTATAATTCATTTTCTCAAAGGACTGCTTAAATTCATTTTTAATGGTTTTAAGTAGTTCTTTTTTTATTTTATAGACATTGACTTTATGATCCTTTTGAGAGTCTATATATTTTTTAAAAACATTCTTACTTAATTCAAAATCTTCTAATTTGAATTTATTATAAATTTTTTCAATTTGATCAAGAGGCTTTTTTCTAAAATCCTCAAAACCAAACTCAATTAGATTATTTTTAGGTATACAGTCCTTATATTTATAATAATCAGCATACATTTCCTTATAATTATAGATAACAAGTTCTACTAATTTATCTCTATCAAACTTTTGTAAGTTTACAGATGGAAATAATTCATTAAAAAACTTATATGTAGATAGGTACACAAATACAGGATTCCTGTAAATATGGATAAATTTTGCATTTGGATACTGCTTAAGTAAATATTTAATTCTTGATGTATTTGAAGGGTTTTTTATCAAAACCCTTTCCTTCCCAGTATAATTTGATATTCTATCAATTATATTATTGTAATGTCTTAACCACTTCTTTTGATCTTTTTCTTCAAGCCTTAGGGTAGAGTTATATATTTCTTTATAGTTGTTAGGAAAGAAGAAGAATAGGTAATGAGATAAATTTGTATAGTTAGAAAGCGCAAATTCATCTTCCTGGGGAAGGTCTACACCTAGTTTAACTCCGTCACTGGGTCTACTTTTTGGCATGGTAACTCTCATTAGAGTTTTGAATAAAAAAGATGAGTATATATTACTGATAAACAGTGAGTTATAAGTATTAAAAAAACCAAAATTTTTATCCTTGCAGAGGAGGTTATGAAGGAATGTGGTGCCACTTCTCCAGTGACCTACAATAAATATCGGATCCTTTTTTTTAGTTCTTTTCTTAAAAAGAAAAATAATTTTATCAATGACTTGAAATGGTGTTATAATAAGAATAACTAAAAGTGTAAGAAATACATTTATTAGATAGACTGAGGAAAATTTATATTTGGATATAATACCAATAAAATTACCTAACGTTGAACCCATCAGAGGAGATATAGGCAAATTAAGAAACTTCTTCATAACCTAGACATTAAACCTAAAATGCATCACATCTCCGTCACTCAGAATATACTCTTTCCCTTCTAAAGATAACTTTCCTGCCTCTTTACACTTTAGCTCGGAGCCATAACTTATAAAATCATTGTATTTAATGACTTCAGCTTTAATAAAACCTTTCTCAAAGTCTGTATGAATAACACCCGCAGCCTGTGGTGCATTAGAATCTTTTTTAACTGTCCAGGCCCTAACCTCCTTCTCTCCTGCCGTAAAGTATGTAATAAGTTCTAAAGACTTATAAGATGCCTTTATAAGCATATCTAATCCTGACTCAATTATGCCGTAATCATCCAGAAATAAGTTTTTCTCCTCTTCAGTTAGGTCGTATAACTGCTCCTCCAAAGAGGCACAAATCTTTATAAGAATTAAGCCTTCCTTATTCACAACCTCTCTTAAATTATTTAGATGTTCATTATCACTACTGATTAAGCTCTCATCAATATTAGCAACATAAACCAATGGCTTCAGTGTAATTAAGTTTAAATGTTTAATCCACTTAATTTCATTATTATCAAGGCTCAATTCCCTAAGACTAATACCATCTTCTAGGTGTGATTTACACTTTATTAATATATCGTTCTCTGTCTTCTTTTCTTTATCTCCTGTTATTGCTTGCTTTCTTATCTTATCAATCCTCCTATCTACGGAATCTAAATCTTTAATTATTAGTTCATAATCAATTATTTCCTTATCAGATACCGGATCTATTTTCCCATTCACATGAACTATATTATCGTTTTCAAAGCATCTTATAACATGAATAAGCAAATCAACTTCCTTAAGGTTAGACAGGAATTTATTACCTAATCCCTCCCCTTTCGAGGCCCCTTTTACGAGTCCAGCAATATCAACAAAGTTTATTGTGGTTGGAATAGTCTTTTTT
>NZKG01000025.1 GCA_002692105.1 Marinoscillum sp.
TAAGTCATCCAGATTGTGGTGAGGTTCAGTCTGAGTGTGTGTCATTTAATCAAGTTCTATCAACTGAAAAAGAAAAGTTGAATAATTACAACTTATTCCCAAATCCTGTTGGTGAAACACTGAATATAGATCTAGATAGGTCATATGAAAATATATCCCTTAAATTAATTGATGTTTCTGGTAAGGTTTTCTTAAAGGGAAGCTATAAGAATAAATCAAAAATTAAATTGGACGTATCAAATTTAAAAGGCCAATTTGTCTTTTTAATTAGCATAGATGGTAATGAACAGAGAAAAACAAGTTTAATTATTCAATAGCATCAACAGAAATTCTCCAGTTCTTTACAAGCTCGTGTAATTCATTTTTTTTTTCAGGCATTATCTCTGATAAATTTTTACTTTCACTCTGGTCCTCAATTATATTATACAACTCAACTCTTCCCTCTCTATAAAAGTCTAATAACTTATAATCCCCCAATCTTACTGTTGTATTTGCTAAGTCACCAGTACTTTTAGGTCTTGGTCTTGGAGAGTGCCAGAAGATAGGTCTCTTACTATTATCTTGAAACTTACCGACTAACGATTTTGAGAAACTTACTCCGTCTAGGTGTTTATCTTTCATCTGATTATACCCTATAAGCTCTAGTAATGTTGGGAAATGATCTGTACCCGTTACTACAGTATTTGACCATCCTTGTTTAATTACATCTTCCCAGACTACAAAAAGTGGAACTTTAATACCGCCTTCGTAATTATGTCCTTTCCCTCCCCTTAGAGGTAAATTAGAGGTTGCAAGTGGTCTGTTGTTACCCCTGTTAGAAAGCCCTCCGTGGTCGGAAGTGAAAACTATAATTGTATTATCATATAAGTTATTTTCTCTTAAAAATTTTAATACCCTACCTAGGTTATTATCTAGATTTTCAATCATTGCAGCGTAGATGTGATTGTCTTGTCTCAATTTTGTTTCACCAGTTGTTTTCTCGAATGAGAAAGGATTTTCAAGCTCATGTCCTTTATAAATCTTGTCAGCTTTTGATTTATATTTTTTCTCTAGATCTGCTTTTCCCTCAAAAGGGGTATGTACCTCGTAATGTGATAAGTATACGAAGAAGGGTTTATTATTGTGACTATCTATATAATTTTCCCCCAGCCAATTCAATGTTAAGTCGGTGAGCTGATCTGTAATGTGGTAACCCTCTTCAACTTCAGGCAGTTTAGTTATGTCTGGAGCATTTTCATTGCCCTTTCCCCTCTTCTGAATATTATAAGGATAAAAATATGATTTAGGAACACCTGAGTCCCCCCCTCCATAATTTTTATCAAAACCTTGATCCTCAGGTGATGATCCTCTATTCCCTCTGGACAGGTGCCATTTACCTGCAATAAATGTTGAGTAACCGTTGTCACTCAATGCCTCAGCTATTGTATATTCTGATTCATTAAGTTGGGAGCCAGGACCAGGACTTTTAGTTCTTGCTGGATACCTACCAGTCATTATGCCGTACCTTGAGGGAACACATCTTGGGTGTGATGAGTAAGCACTTCTAAACTTCATTCCTCTCTTGGAAAGAGAGTCTATGTTTGGTGTCTCATAGAATTTTGAGCCTTGGTATCCCACATCTAACCAACCTAAATCATCTACAAGAAAAAAGAGAATATTTGGTTTTTCAGATTCAGGTTTAGCTTCGGCACAACCTATATTTATAAAAAATACAAGTAAAAAAATTCTTAAGACCATTTGATATTTTAGATTGTTTACATAAATGTAATCTTTTACCATTCTTTTAACATTTTTTCTTTCTTTTTTTTTCTTTATATATACTTTAGATTTACAAAAAGCATAGTTAATGCATATCCATACCAAATACTTAATTCTATTACTAGTATTGTTTACATCATGTAAGAGTCCTAAAAGTTCTTCCTCTGAAAATTCTCCTAACATAATTTTTATTTTTGCTGATGATCTAGGCTATGGAGACCTAAGCTCTTATGGAGCAAAAGATATATCAACTCCGAACATTGACTTTATTGCTGAAAATGGTATAAAATTTACAGATTTTTATTCTGTTTCATCAGTCTGCACACCGTCTAGAGCCGGAATGTTAACTGGTCGGTTGCCCCAGAGATTCGGACTCAATGGTGTCCTATTTCCTGATAGCCATACGGGAATGCCTTCATCAGAATACACTATAGCTGAACTTCTAAAAGACAATAATTACAGAACGGGTATGGTCGGTAAGTGGCATCTAGGTCATAAGCATGAGTACCTACCTCTTCAACAAGGTTTTGACTTCTTTTTTGGAATACCTTACAGTAATGATATGGCAAGCACAGTTTATTTTAGAGGTAATAATGTTATCGATCATTTTCCTGACCAGTCTCTTATGACAAAGAAGTTAACAGATGAGGCTCTAAAGTTTATAGAATTAAACTCTAAGAATCAATTTTACTTATATGTAGCCCATCCGATGCCTCATGTCCCTATTTACGCTTCAGAAGACTTTATAGGAACATCAAAAAGGGGGCTCTACGGAGATGTAATCCAAGAGCTAGATTGGAGTGTAGGAAAAATTCTCAATAAATTAGATGAAATGAAACTTCTTGAAAATACTATGGTCATATTCAGCAGTGACAATGGTCCTTGGCTTACAATGAAGGAGATGGGGGGATCTTCAGGGGGGTTGAGGAATGGAAAGATGTATACATTTGAGGGGGGCATGCGAGTACCTACCTTGGCAATGTATAAAGGTTTAATTCCAGTAGGAATAGAAACTAATGAGATTGCAAGTCAGTTAGATTGGTTTCCGACATTTGCATCTATTACAAATTCAGAAATACCTGAAAATATGATATTAGACGGTTTAGATATTAGGGAAATTCTAAAGGGAAACTCTTTTGGTTTTGAAAGAGATTATTTATTCTTTGACTACGAGAAATTGGAAGCTTACAGAAAGGGAGATTGGAAAATAAAACTCCCTTATCAAGGCTGGCCAGGCTCATGGTATAAAAGCCCTATTGACGCTCACGATACCCTTCTTTTCAATTTAAGTGAAGATCCTGGTGAAAAAAATAATATATTTGAATATAACAAGGTACTTGCAAGGAAACTTGCTGATTCTATGATTAAGAAATATGATGACATGGGAGAGTTACCTAACTCAATTGTGATCAGAACTGATGCTGACGAAAGTCATTTGAGGGAATTAAACATTGAAAAATAACATGAAAAAATTTATATTTTATTTATATGTTTTACTTCAATTCAATGTTGAGTTAAGGGCTCAAATTATTAAAGACTCATGGGAGAATTGTTCAAAATATCTTGGTAATATATCTAGAGATTTATCTTCTTCTAACATTACACAGACTCCTGATAATTGGCTATCTTATTGGAACCAAGTAACACCATCAAATGCAGGTAAGTGGGGTTTTGTTGAGGGACAGAGAGACGTGATGAGATGGGATGGTTTAGACAAGGCATATCAACTAGCTAAAGACAACGGACTAAAATTTAAGCAGCATACCTTAATATGGGGAAATCAGCAACCTACTTGGATGGATAACTTATCGGTGGAGGAGCAATTAGAAGAAATTGAAGAGGGGATAAGTGAGTTTTGTGCCAGATATCCAGACACAGATCAGATTGATGTGGTTAATGAGGCAAGATCAAACAGGCCTGATGGTGGAGAAAAAACAGACGGAACTTTTCGTGCTAACTATATTGAGGCACTAGGAGGATTGGGTGACACAGGAGTAGACTGGGTAGTAAAAGCTTTTGAACTTGCAAGAAAACATTGCCCAAATGCCGAGCTGATTCTAAATGATTATGGGATATTAAATAATCAAGGAAATAGGAATCAGCACATTGCTATATCCAATATTCTCAAAAATAAGAATCTCATTGATGCTATTGGAGTTCAAGGTCATTCTTTTACAATTGAGAATATGACCCAGGAGCAGTTAAAGTTTTCTCTTGATCAAATTGCAGCTACGGATTTACCAATATACGTCTCAGAGCTAGATCTTGATGCAGAGGGTACGAATCCCGAGAATAAACAACTGACAAGATATCAGACACTATTTCCTGTGATGTGGGAGCATCCAAATGTTGCAGGCATTACACTTTGGGGATATGTTAAAGATCATATGTGGAGAGAGTCTGCTTACCTTGTTTATGGTGAGGGTATAGGAGCTAATGAGAGGTCAGCTATGCAGTGGATTAAAAATTATGTTACTAAATCAAATACAGGATGTGATAACACTGGCCCAGTTTTATCGCTTGAGCTAGAAGATTTAGAATTTAGTATTTACCCTAATCCAGTTGTAAGAGGATCAGATATCAATCTAATTACTAATAAAGATATAAAGAGTATTGAAATCAGATCCATGGAAGGAGAATTGGTCTTAAGTAAGTTTATAGATAGTGAGTCTAACAACTTAAAAATTAATCTAAAAGAGGGAATTTATATTGTTGAAGTACATAGGGAGAATGATAAAAAATTGGTTAGGAAGTTAATTGTAAGGTAATTTTAGATTAATCACAGGCTCCATCAGCCCACTCGGTCACACCATTTCCTTCAGCAACACACGAATTACTATATGTTATATCGTTACATCCGCATACAGGTCTATATTCTTTTGTGCAAGCTCTATTAGGATCTATCAAATCTTCATTTATACACGTATCAGGTCCAGCACAGCAGTCGGTCTGAGTAGAACAATTTGTAAGAAATAGCGTTAAAATGAATGTATAAATTATCTTCATTCTGCTAATTTATCAAATATGTATTTAATTATTGATGGAGTTCAATAATTTAAATTAATACTTTCTTTTTTTAACAAAATTTTAATTTTAGGATCATTTTCCTTAATTTATAAAGGAAAAAGAAGCCTTTTTTAAAAATCTATATATTGATGATGGTTGATGATACAAAAAGTTTGTACAGTGAAAGTTATGAATCAGATGCTTGTGGCATAGGCTGTGTAGCAAATATAGATGGACTTAAAACAAATCAAATTATTACTGATTCTCTCACAATTTTAGAGAACATGAGTCACAGGGGTGCTTCAGGTAATAATAAAAAAATTGGTGATGGTGCTGGTCTGAAAACACAGATTCCTCATAATCTTCTATTAAAAGAATTATCAGAAAAAAATGTAGAGTTACCATCTCAAGGAAAATATGGTCTAGGTATGATTTTTTTCCCCAATAATTTAAAAGAATACAATACTTCTACTAAACTGCTTCAAGAAACCTTAAAAAAATTTAAGCTAACAGTATTAGCTAAAAGAGATGTCCCTGTAAATAGTAAAGATTTATGTAAATCAACTTTAAATTTTATACCAAAAATTGAGCAATGGGTAATAAAATCAAATAGTTATATCGATTCAGAAGATAAATTAAATAGAATTTTATTTATAGCCAGAAGGTATTTTGAAAATATAACCTTAAAGGATAATAAATCTATGTTTTCAAATTCTGTCTACATAGCTTCTCTATCAACCAATACAGTAGTTTATAAGGGTCAATTAACAACACATCAAATAAGAACGTTTTACCCTGACCTTTCGGATAAACTTTTTGAAAGTAGTTTCTCAATTGTACATTCTAGGTTTTCAACCAACACTTTGCCCTCATGGAAACTTGCTCAACCTTTTAGATTTATTTCTCATAATGGAGAAATAAATACGCTTCAAGGAAACCTAAATTCATTAAAGTCAGCAGAGGCAAGATTTCAATCAACTCTTTTTTCCAAGGAGGAATTAAATATATTAAGACCTGTTACTTCAGATGATCAGTCTGATTCTGCATGTTTAGATAATTTGATAGAGTTACTATCTTTCTCAGGTACAGACATTAATGAGATAATGATGATGTTAATTCCAGAGTCATGGGATAACAATGATAACATGCCAAGTCATAAAAAGTCTTTTTATGAGTTTAAGTCTTCAATAATTGAGCCTTGGGATGGACCTGCTGCTATAATATATACTGATGGTAAAAGTATAGGCGCCTTACTAGACAGGAATGGGCTAAGACCAATGAGATATACTATTACAAAGGATAATAAAATAATATTAGCCTCGGAAGCTGGAGTTTTAGATATAGATCCTGTTAATATAAAAGAGAAAGGAAATTTAAGGTCTGGAAAAATTTTAAGTATTGATTTTTCTAGAAGTAAGATTAGGTTTGATGAAGAAATTAAGAATGATATATGTAAAAGACACCCTTACTCCAGCTGGTTGGAAAGAAATAGGATAACAATAGACATGTTACCTAAGCAAAAAATAAAGTATAGAAAGGTTAACGACTTAGAACTAAATAGGTATCATAAAATATTTGGCTATACAAAAGAAGATATTAAAAAAGTAATATATCCAATGACCATTAAGGGTAGTGAGCCTATTGGTTCGATGGGAAACGATACCCCAATTGCTGTTTTAAGTAAAAAGCCCAAGCATATATCTAATTATTTTAAACAGTTGTTTGCCCAGGTCACGAATCCACCTATAGATCCAATTAGAGAGAAGAATGTAATGTCTTTAAAGAGCCATTTAGGAAATATCTCAAATTTATTAGACCAAAAAAAATCTGACTGTCAAAATATTTTTTTAGAGTCTCCAATAATTAGTAATCATACATTAGAAAAAATAAGGTCTGTTGACATTTATAAACTTCAGACAAAAACACTAAATGCCTATTATAAGGTGAATAAAAAAAAAAGGAATTTAAAATCAGCACTGGATAGATTATGTAGGTATGTTGACGACGCAATTGAAGATGGGTATAAGTTAATAATAATAAGTGATCGTTTTATAGATTCGTCCCATGCACCTATACCTAGCCTGCTTTCTTCTGCCTGTGTTCATAACCACTTAATCAGGTCAGGTAATAGGGGAAAAGTAGGTTTAATTATCGAATCTGGAGATTCTTGGGAAGTACATCATTATGCTACTTTGTTATCTTTTGGAGTCAATGCAGTTAACCCTTATGTAGCTTTTGCCACGATTAGACAATTGAGAGAATCTAATTCGTCATCATCTCTAAATAAGTTAAAAACTTTAAATAAAAATTATATTGATGCGATAGATAAGGGTTTGTTAAAAGTATTTTCAAAGATTGGGATATCAACACTTCAATCTTATAGTGGTTCCCAATTATTTGAAATAATTGGGCTAAATAGAAGAACTGTTGATGAATATTTTACTTCAACTACCTCCCGAATAGAGGGTATTGGCGTAAACGAACTTGAGAGAGAAAATAATAAAAAACATTTCCATGCCTACTCAGATGAAATTTCTGATATTAGTGATGGAGGTGTATACAGCTGGAAGAGAGATGGTGAGACGCATGCATTTAATCCTGAGACAATTTCTCTATTGCAGCATAGTACCATGAAAGATGACATTAATTTATTTAAACAATATTCTTCCAAGGTAAATCGTCTGAATAAAACATCTATAAGAAGTCAATTTGATTTCAATTTCTCTAATGAACCTATTCCAATTTCACAGGTTGAGCCAGCTGAAAATATATATAAGAGGTTTGCAACTGGGGCAATGTCATTTGGGTCTATATCTCATGAGGCTCATACCAACCTGGCTATAGCTATGAATAAGTTAGGTGGAAGAAGTAACTCGGGAGAGGGCGGTGAAGATGAGAAAAGGTTTATAAAAGCTAAAAATGGTAAGAACCTAAGCTCCGCAATAAAACAAGTTGCCTCTGGAAGATTTGGGGTCTCTATTAATTACCTCAATAATGCTAAAGAAATTCAAATTAAAATGGCCCAAGGAGCTAAGCCAGGTGAAGGAGGTCAGCTTCCTGGTCACAAAGTTGACGAAACGATTGCAAAAGTTAGAAATTCCACACCCGGTGTAGGTCTGATTTCTCCACCACCTCATCACGATATATATTCTATAGAAGACCTATCTCAGTTAATATTTGACCTTAAAAATGCAAATAGACATGCTGATATAAGTGTAAAGTTAGTATCTAAGGCGGGAGTGGGTACAATAGCAGCAGGGGTCGCAAAAGCTAAATCAGATAAGATTCTAATATCGGGATATGACGGTGGGACGGGTGCCTCACCTTTATCTTCTGTTATACATGCAGGTCTTCCTTGGGAGTTAGGTTTATCTGAAGCTCAACAAACCCTCATGAAAAATGGTTTAAGGTCGAGAGTAACTCTCCAAGTTGACGGTCAAATTAAGACAGGTAGAGACCTTGCAATAGCATCAATTCTTGGCGCCGATGAGTGGGGCCTATCTACAGCTGCTTTAATATCTCAAGGTTGTATTATGATGAGAAAATGTCACTTAAACACATGTCCTGTAGGTATTGCAACTCAAGATGAAATATTAAGAAAAAGATTTAATGGTGAGGTTGATCATATGATTAACTTAATAAAGTTTTTGACAGAGGAGTTAAGAGAAATAATGGCAAGTTTAGGAATTAAAAATATTAATGATCTGATAGGTCAGACTAATCTCCTTAAACAGAAAAAAAATAATTATTGGAAGACTAAAGATTTAAATCTTAATCCCATTCTTTTTAAACACTCAGATAAACCTAAGAGTTATTATAATTCTTCGAGTCAGAAAGATTTTTTATCAGATCAACTAGACTTTATTATCTTACAAAAAATTGAAAAAATATTAGACGGATCTTGTAAAAAGTTTAATTTTTCCTCCAAAATTAGAAGTACAGATAGGGCAGTTGGAACAATATTATCAAGTGAAATATCAAAAAAATATGGTTCAAAGGGTTTACCAAACAACACAATTCAAATTGAATTTCAAGGTTCGGCTGGACAAAGTTTTGGAGCATTTGGTAGTAATGGGCTAACATTTAAAGTCACTGGTGAGACAAATGATTACCTTGGTAAAGGGCTTTCTGGAGCAAAGCTTATTATTATGAAACCCCCTAAATCCGATTTTATATCTAACGAAAATATTATAGTTGGTAACGTTGCCTTGTATGGAGCTACCTCTGGACAGTGCTTTATAAATGGAATTGCTGGGGAAAGATTTTGTGTTAGAAACTCTGGAGCAGATGTTGTTGTTGAAGGAGTTGGTGACAACGCGTGTGAATATATGACAGGGGGGGATGTTGTTATTTTAGGTAATATTGGAAAAAATTTTGGTGCAGGTATGAGTGGTGGAATTGCTTTTATCTATGGAAATAAAAATTTAGATAATTTCAATAAATCATCAATTGATCTTGTTAGTCTTGAGGGTACAGACAAAGAAAAAGTTAAATCTCTACTTAAATCCCACCTGAGATACACCGATAGTAGTTTAGCTTCCTTTATCCTTGACGACATTGATAATCAATTTAATAATTTCACTAAAGTATATCCAAAGGAATTAAGAGCTATACATGAAAAAAATAAAATGAAAATTAATGGATAAGCCTGGATTTATTAGATATAAGAAAAAGGATCCAACCCTTAAAAAAGTAAAAAAAAGATTAAAAAATCATAATGAATTCCAATCGTTATTATCTGATAAAGATTTGAGATGTCAATCGGATAGGTGTATGGATTGTGGAACACCATTCTGTCATTCATCTTGTCCTCTTGGTAATATGATTCCAGAATTCAATTCTGCTGTATCAAATAATGACTGGAAAGAGGCTTATAAAATTTTAATTTCAACTAATAACTTCCCAGAATTTACTGGAAGGATATGTCCTGCTCCATGTGAGCACTCTTGTGTTCTTGGGATAAANCAAGACCCTGTTAGTATCGAGAATATTGAGAAGCAAGTTATTGAGAAAGCTTTTATTAAGGGTTATGTAAATCCTAATACAATCATAAATAAGTTAGATAAAAAAGTTGCAGTAATAGGTTCNGGACCTGCAGGATTGGCCTGTGCTGATGAGTTGAATAAAAGAGGGTACAAGGTTACNGTATACGAAAAAGATGAAGAGGTNGGCGGNCTGCTAAGGTTTGGTATCCCTGATTTTAAGTTAGATAAAAAAATTATAGANAGGAGAGTAAAACTTNTAGATAAGGAGGGGATAATATTTAAAACTAATAAATGNCTTGGAAAAGACCTCTCTCTTGAAAGATTAGAATCTATATATGANGCAGTTGTNCTATGTATTGGATCGACTATTCCCCGAGACATATTAATAGANGGAAGAGAATTAAAAGGTNTTCATTTTGCCATGGAATTTTTAAGTATGCAGAACAGAATTAATTCTAATATTTCCACTAAAATTAAAATTAACGCTAAAGATAAAAATGTAGTAATTCTGGGAGGTGGTGATACAGGATCGGATTGTATAGGTACTTCTAATAGGCATGGCGCAAAGTCAGTTACACAACTTGAGCTCCTTCCAAGACCACCAAAGGAGAGAGATGATTCAATGATATGGCCACTTTTTGCTAATACGTTTAAGACTTCGTCTTCCCACGAGGAAGGCTGTGATAGGGCATGGGGAGTAATGGCAAAAGAATTTATAGGCAATGAGAATATTNAATATGTTAAAACTGAAGATATAAGGTGGGACAGTGATAAGAAGGCATTTTATCCAATAAAAAACTCTGAGAAATTAATTCCCTGTGATCTACTCCTTATCGCAATTGGTTATGAAAAACCAAATTTATTTTTTGATAACGAATTTTCTATTGATACTTTTCCTGACGGAAGGATACTAGCTAATGAAAATAATTTTTTAACCTCAAGAAAAAAATTCTTTTCCTGTGGTGACTCTAGAAGAGGTCAATCTCTTGTGGTTTGGGCAATAAAAGAGGGTAGAGATTGCGCTACATCTGTACATAAATTTCTTAAGAAAAAACAACTTACCTAACATGATAAAAATAATTTTAATTTAAAATTTTATTATGAATTTATTATCAATCAATTCTGGTGACACTGCCTGGATGTTAATTTCTTCAGCTCTTGTAATGCTGATGACTCCAGCTGGTCTTACCTTATTTTATGGTGGNTTAACTCANAGAAAAAGTGTACTTAACACTATTGGAATGAGNTACACTGCCTTTTGTACAGCATCTGTTGTATGGGTTATAGTAGGATATTCTATTGCCTTCTCNGANGGTAATNCATATTTTGGCTATTTAGATTATTTTCTACTCAAGGGGATAGGTGTTGGTGATGTTTCAGGAACAATNCCAACTTTACTTTTTGTATTTTTTCAGGGTACTTTTGCTGCNATTGCTGTNGCNCTCGTGAGTGGTTCTATAATCGAAAGNGTTAGATACTCNACATGGTTTCTATTTTCAATTTTATGGGTAATTCTTGTCTACTCACCAGTCACGCATTGGGTTTGGGGTGGAGGATTCCTCGCNGAATGGGGTGAGCTTGATTTTGCNGGGGGTACTGTTATCCATGTTAACGCAGGTGTTTCNGGTCTAGTNTTAGTTTATCTGCTTGGTAATAGATCTGGNTTTAAGAGCACCTCAGTTAGACCAGCTTCTGTAAAGTTAATGATTTTAGGTTCCGCTTTACTTTGGTTTGGCTGGTTTGGNTTCAACGGTGGAAGTCAACTAGCGGCAGACGGAATTGCNGCNAANGCTTTNCTAGTAACAAATNTAGCAGCTGCNTGTGGAGGTTTGGGCTGGCTACTCATAGAGTGGTTTTCATCAAATTCTAAACCAACACTGATTGGAAGTGCATCAGGAGTTATTTCAGGACTTGTTGGTATTACTCCAGCTGCCGGTTATGTAGACGTTTCAGGTGCTTTAGTTATAGGTTTTGGATCAGGAATTATTGGGTATTTGGGTGTTGTGAAGTTAAAGCAGTGGTTAGGATATGATGACACATTAGATGTCTTTGGTATTCATGGTTTAGNGGGTGCTTTTGGTGCTATTATGACAGGTGTTTTTGCAAATCCTGCTATAAATTCAGGAGTAGGCGCACTCTATGGGAATCCTGGACAAGTTTTAATTCAGGTTAAAGCAGTTCTTATAGTCTCTGCATACTCTGCAGTAGCCACATATATCATTTATAAGGTAATATCACTCATTTTTGGTTCAGGTAGNGTTTCTGAGGAGGTTGAGTCAGAGGGGATGGATATGGCATACCATGGTGAAAAAGGATTTGANATAAGTGAATAATTAAGGTTTTAAGGTAGAGAATCAAAAGTTCCCTACCTTAACTTTTATGCTTTATTGGATTCCACCCTTTAATGTATTTTTTTCCAGAAACATCTGCTTCTTCTTCTATCCTTGTTCCCATTGAGTCATTCCACCTATTCAGGAATCCAAATAGAGAGATTACACCTAACATCTCTACAATCTCACCATCATCCCAATATTTTCTTAGTTCCTTAGATAGATTCTCATCCACTCGATTAGGTATTGATGAGGCCGCAATTGAAAACTCTAGAGCTACCCTTTCCTTGTCAGAGAAGTCTCTACTTTCTCTAAATTCCCAAATATTTTCTAACTGTTTGTCTGATGCACCGTATCTCTCTGCTGCCCTGATAGTATGAGCCTGGCAGTAATTACAACCTGTTACTCTGCTTGAAACGAAACCTATCATTCTTTTAAGTTTACTTGAGACTTGACCTTTATTTTTCATCACTGCCTTATTTAATTCTATAAAACTATATGCAATCTCAGGCCTTATAAACATCGTCTTAACACTGTTTGGACAAAAGCCTAATGTCTCATCATAAAATTTTATAAGTTTTTTTAGTTCTTTTGACTCTTTATCAAGGGGTTTAACAAGTGGATTATTCATGATATTAAATTTATTAATCTTTAATTATTTAAATTTGAATTAAAACTATGGTAAAAAAAATAGTTCCTATATTTTTCCTGTTATTACTTTTTGCTAATAAGTCATTTTCCCAAAAATTTGAGTTAGGATTAAAAGTAGGCCCAAATTTTGCTACCCAAAAATTAAGTACCATTCAAAGTGTTCAGTCAGTTTCTGGAATTCATTTTGGTGGATTCATATATCTT
Source organism: Marinoscillum sp. (assembly GCA_002692105.1). GTDB lineage: Bacteria > Bacteroidota > Bacteroidia > Cytophagales > MED-G16 > MED-G16. Next base: position 12,935 of record NZKG01000025.1, read on the forward strand.
AAACTTCCTGTAATATTTGGAATTCAAACTGGGGCGTATTATTCCGAGCAGGGAAGTGAATTTTCAATAAAAAATATAATAGATAAAAATAGTTTAGACTACATAAATGTCCCAATTCTTATCAGAAACGACTTTGGGCCCTTCAATTTTCATTTTGGACCACAGTTTGGTTTTTTAACAAAGGCATTTAGTGACTCAATAAATAATATTAAAAATCAATTTAAGACTAGAGATTTTTCCTTAGTGGTAGGAATTGGATTAAGATTACCTGCACGTTTTGGTCTATCTGTTAGATATGTTAGGGGTTTAAAGAATATTTCTGATCCTAATATTCTAAATTATGAAACAAAGAATACTATGTTTCAATTTTCTATAAAATATTCACTTATTCAGTTGGGAATAAAAAAGAAAGAGAAGTAGATGAGCGAAATTTTTTTTAGAAATATTATTGAGTCTGACATGAAAGAGGTTTCGATCCTATTAAATCAGTTGAAGGAGATGGATCTTAGTTCTATAAATTACAATGATGCATGGAACAGATTTATTTCTAATTCTAGTTCAAATTCAATAGTGGGTATTTTCGAAGATAAGGTAGTGGCTTATGGAAGTATTGTCGTAGAAAATAAGATTAGAGGAGAGGTAGCAGGTCATATTGAGGACATAGTAGTAGATGATAGAGTTAGGGGAAAGATGCTAGGTGTCAAGCTCGTAAAGGAACTTGTTGAAATTGGTAAATCTAAAGGTTGTTACAGGATTACTCTGTTTTGTGATAAAAAATTGATTCAGTTTTATGAGAGAAATGGTTTTGAGGTAAATAATGTTATGATGAAAAGTTATTTGAAAAGCTAGATTTTATAATTTAATCCAACTTCTAAATTTCTTCCAGGCATTTGAACAAGGTTTGTCTCGTAATATTTTGAA
>NZKG01000026.1 GCA_002692105.1 Marinoscillum sp.
AAGCATTACATCAGTTGCTCTTCTTATAGCGTCAACAGCACTTTCTTTACAACCGTACTTGTTATCAAATTTTGATTTTGTAACTGAATCATTAACATTGATTGCAGGAATAGGTAATGTACCATTTTTTACTCTGTCATAAAGTCTGTGTACACCTGTAGTAGTTTCTTCAGATAGACCTTTGATGTCTTTGACTAATTCAGGATACCTATCTAGTACCATATTAGTAAGGTCTCCACCGTCGTCTAAAATCATGTTTAGAGGTTTTTTTTCTTCTCCAAAGAATAATGTCTGCTCTATGCACCAATCAAATTCTTCTTCATTCATACCTTTCCAGGCATAAACAGGTATACCGGCAGCGGCAATTGCGGCAGCGGCATGATCCTGAGTTGAAAAAATATTACAAGAAGACCATGTAACATCTGCACCAAGTTCAATTAAAGTTTCTATTAGAACAGCTGTTTGAATTGTCATGTGGAGACAACCTGCTATCCTAGCACCCTTCAAAGGTTTTTTATCACCAAACTCTTTTCTTAAGGACATTAAACCTGGCATTTCAGCTTCTGCAAGCCTAATCTCTCTTCTACCCCACTCAGCTAGCTGAATATCTTTTACTTTATAATTGATATATTTACTCATCGATTTTTTCCCATTTATTATTTGACATAAGATTGAAAGAACCTATATATAGCATATCCCACTCGTCAGGACCAATTATAGAGAGAAAAAGTGATTTTTTCTCATCTTCTTTTTGATATAAATGATAGGTTTTACCTTGAATAGGTTTGAAAGAATAATTTGACTTATAAACAAGATCATTCCATTTGAATTCATCAATGAGTTTTGAATATTCATTCTTTATCTCATTAAACTTCTGAGCAAAGTGATCATTAACAGATTTAACTGCATCTGACTCCCACTTCTTAATATCATCTTGTTTGATAACAGGAGAAGAAATTTCTCCTGCATACTTAAGTAAGTTTTTCCTCTTTTCTTTCATTTTGGTGCAAATGTAAGTTATAATTCTATTTTACGTGAAATTTGACCAAATGATTTATTGGATCTCTAATAACTTTGATAATGTTAATTTTAAATATATTAGATACATCTCTTATATCTTTCTCAAAAAAATAGGCTATTGAACCACTTAGGTAAAGACTTTTTGAGTTATACTTAGAAATTATCTCAGAAAAATAGTATTTAAAGTGACAATAAATTAAATCTTTAACCAATTTATCCTCTTTATTATTATATATAAATTCAGATATTCTTGATATCCATCTATATGAATTCTCTTCATAAACTATCTTGAAATTCTCTTTTCTTAAATCATACTCATCTTCAAAAGATTTAGAAATATGGTTATTTAATTCATCTCTTAAATATTTTTTTAAAAAACTTCTACCCAAAGCATAACCAGAGCCCTCGTCTCCTAAGAGGTAACCCAAAGAGTTTATTTGCATNTTAATNTTATCTCCATCGTAATAACATGAATTTGAACCTGTTCCTAAAATTGAAACAATTCCGTTTTTTTTATCACATAACGCCCTACAAGAACCTAATAAATCAGAAAAAACATCTATTTCAATATCAGGAAAATGGCTACCTATGGATTTTTTTACTATATCAGTCATCTCGTTGTTATTAATCCCTGACCCGTANTAAGTTATTTTAGAAATTTTTTCATCATTAATTGTAGATTTAATGGTGTCTAAGTGATGATTTAATGATGATATTTTATGAGAGTAAGGGTTAAACCCTGATGTTTCTATTTGCTTTATCGTAGTTTTATTTATTAAAATCCACCTACCCCTTGTACCTCCTACATCTGCAATAATTTCCATAAAAAACAATTAATAAGATTGTGTCGTTTAAATTTANATAAATCTATACATTATAATGAATATAGCAATTGTAGGCGGAGGTATCGTGGGATTAGCCCTAGGTTATAAATTATCAAAAGTAAAAGGAAACACTGTACACATCTATGAAAAAGAAGAAGAGGTTGGTTTTCATCAGTCTGGTAGAAATAGNGGTGTCCTGCACTGTGGCTTAGCNTATAAACCTGGCTCTTTAAAGGCTCAATTAGCTGTTTCTGGTATAAAACAAATGATTAAGTATTGTAAGGATTATAATGTAAGTCATGATATATGTGGAAAAATAGTTGTCGCTAATAATGAAAATGAGATTGATTTATTGGATGATACAGCAAAGAGAGGAAAGCTAAATGGTCTTAAAGGTTTAAAATACTTAAACAAAAATGAGCTTAAAGAAAGAGAACCATTTGTCTCATCTCTTAAAACCTTACTAGTTCCTGAGGAAGGGATTGTAGATTATAAGGGCGTAATGTTATCTATGAAGGAAAATATTATCAATAACGGAGGGGATGTTTTTCTAAATAAAAAAATTGAAAAAATAGAAGAAAAGAAAAAAAAGATATTCATTAATAATAATTCAAGTATAAGTTACNATAATATTATATATACTACTGGTTTACAGTCAGATATAAATTATAAAAAATTTACTAAAAATAAATTAAATGCAAAAATAGTTCCTTTTAGNGGNGAATATTANACTTTAGNTGATGANGCAAAAAAGCTAGTAAATCACCTTATATATCCAGTAGGTAATCCTAAGTTTCCTTTCCTTGGCGTCCACTTTACAAGGATGATAAATGGGGATAGAGAAGTTGGACCAAATGCAGTTTTAGCATTTAAAAGGGAGGGATACAGTAACTCTGATATATCTATTTATGATATGATGGATTANTTAGGATATTCAGGTTTTTTAAAGTTTATNGGNAAAAATTTNTCTTTTTGTGTTAATGAATTTTCAACATCTATACTTAAATCATCATTTTTAAAGAAAACACAAAATCTAATTCCAGAAATTAGNAGCAAAGACATNAAAACAGGNCCAGCAGGCGTCAGAGCTCAAGGAATTAACTCAAGAGGTAANNTAATGATGGATTTTGANATAAANACGCATAATAATCAAATTCATGTTATTAACGCCCCCTCTCCCGCAGCNACATCNGCNTTATCTATTGCAGACCATATAATTAAGAACTATTTATAATANCTGNATATAACCTTGATTATATTCGTTACCAGACATGTATTTNAAGTTATGTTCATCTAAATAAGAAATCACCTTATTTTTCATATTTGACGAATTACCGGTTATAATTTTAAAAGGAGGTTCATTATTATAGAAATGATTTTCTAAAGTCAATTCCAAATCATTATAAAATTTACCATGGAGGTCAATGTCATTAGATTTCATATTATTTTCTCCACAAAGCAAAATCACCAGGAATTTTTCCTACATCATATGAGGCAACCTCAAGGTTATCTTTTGAAATTACCTTTACTCTATTCAANCTATTATAATCAGTAAGACCAAAATAGACTTTATCATTAATCACATCAACCGAATACACCTCCGACTGATTAAAGTTTCCAATTATACTATTTTCAATAAGATTTAAAAATTGATCCATTTCAGCTATTCCACCCAGAGCAGATCGATACATTTTATTATTTAGAGAATGAACAGAACCACCGCATGGTGTATTCTTTCCGTATTCTTTAATTAGTATATTCTTATTATTAGGTGANTATTGAGACGTTCCATGAAAAGCAGCATAATTTTCATCATAATATGTTCTTGAAATATATAATTCATTATTGCTAAATTCAAGATCTAAAGGACCATCTCCAACAGTAATAATCTCTTTTATATTATTTTCACTAACATCATATCTAACAACTTTATCTGANGCACTGTAATCCTCATTCATATTAACAGCAATGTATAAATCATCTCCCTTTTTAACTATACCCTCTGGTAATCCGTTAATATCTGTAAGTTTATCAACTTTGTAATTAAATAAGTCTAGATATTTAACATCTTTAGAATTCCAATTAGTAAAGTATAATCTATCCCCATCGACTATCATTTCTCTAGGACTTGATCCATTTAGATCAATTTCTATTCCTGGTAAAGAAACTCCATCAGAATTTATATCGAATACGTGTAGCTTATGAGAATTATTAACAAGAACAAATAACTTATTTTCATATACCTCAACTGACTGAACAACATCACCGAGGTTTGGTATTGAATCTATTTCACCAAAGCTATTAACCATATAAACTGAACCATTAGATGAACCAAAATTACCTTCACACGCTATAAATACCCATTCTGAATTAGAAATCTCCTCATCATTTGAACAAGATAAAATAATAATTGAAATAAATAATAANANAATTTTTTTCATATAAATCAAAATTTAAAAGTTTATCAAAAAAATAATATGAGAATCGATTTTTGACTTAGATGCCCACATCATTTTACCACCGCAATCTAACGGTTGGTATACATTAAAGTATTCTTGATGATGTGCAAATATAGTATTGGATTTCTTTTTTTTTTATAAAAAGAATTTTTTTTTATTCTTTTAACTGCTGATATAAACTTAAACTATCAATAACCTTTACGTAAATAGACTCTAATTCTTCAGGTCTAAAAAAATAATAAGAATAGCTCTTCCTATACAATTCTTCATCAACCATAAACTTATCAAATACCTCACTTTCTATTTCAGAAAAAAAAACATCAGATGTGTCATTAGGCAATTTCAATAACATAATTGACTCTTCTTTTAGGTGCATCTCTAAAAGAATACTTACCATTTTATCTTTACTGATAAGTTTTGTATTTTCAACATTTTTGCAAGACGTAATTATAAAAAATGTTAAAAGAGACAAAAACATAATAATTATCTTATTCATTATAAAAATCAATTTCTAGCTTTACAAATAAATGTAAATTTTGAAAGAAATTTTAAAGAAAGTAAGGAAATACGAGATTGAAATAAGAAAATCTATAAACAATTCTCACCAAGGAGACTATAAATCGTTATTTAAAGGTACTGGACTNGAATTTGATGACTTAAGACTTTACAATTATGGAGATGATTACAGATCAATTAACTGGAAAACATCTGCTAAAGAAGATAAAGTTTTTATTAACACGTATAGAGAGGAAAAGGAGCAGTCCGTTTTCTTCCTAATAGATGTTAGCAATTCTCAAAATATTGGTAAAAAGAAAAAAATTAATATTAGTAAAGAAATTGCATCGGTCTTATGTTTATCTGCAATAAGAAAAAATAGCCAGGTTGGGTTGTTATGTTTTAGTGATAAAAAAGAGAAATTCCTAAAACCAGAAAAAGGAAACTCACAAGCATACAAGTTTATAAAACAACTCTATAACTTAAAAAACACATCCAATAGCACAGACCTTGATGAAATGTTCAAATATTTTATGAGAAGAATTAAAAAAAAGAGTTTAGTAATTATAATAAGTGACTTTATAGATAAAAATTATAAAAAAAGTTTAAAATCCTTATCAAGACTTCATGATGTGATCTGCATACATATTAACGACTTAGATGAAATGAAAATTCCTAATTTAGGTCTTATTGAAATTGAAAATAATGAAAAATCAAAAAAAAAATGGATAAACACTTCATCATATGAATTTAAGAAAGTAACTAAAGATACCTTTTACAATAACCCAGAAGAATTTAGAAAATTTTTAAAAAAAATAAACACTAACTATCTGGAGGTTACAACAAATAGAGATTACTTGAAAGATCTGATAAAACTCTTCAAACTAAGAAATGCTAAAAGGTGAGGCTAATAATAATATTGATTTTATTTTCATCAAAATTGTATTCACAGGATATAAAATACAAAACTTATTTTTTAGATAAAGAAGTTAAACTGGGAGACTCAATAAAATTGATTTCAATAATTAATTACCCAATAGAGATTGAATTGATTCAGCCTGATTCAACATATGATTTTTCCCCTTTTAATTTCATAGGAAAAAAAATTTTTCAATCAAAATTTAAGAAGGACATCGTATATGACAGCACCATTTATTATTTAAGAACCTTTGAAGTTGATTCTATTCAGTCATTAAATCTTAACTCATATATATTAAAAGACAGTTTAAAGATAAGCTCGAAGCCTGACACTATCTATTTTCAAAGTTTAGTTAATAATGTTGACGAAAATGTTAAAAATAACTTTACTCTAAATAACATTTTATCCATCTTCAACACTTATAAAATACTCTCTTTTTTGAGTTTTATTATTTTAACTATTTTCATATTATATATTACTTTTAGAAAAAAGATTAAACAATACCTAAAGAGGAGAAGACTCATTAAAAATCTTAATGATTTTATAAATAATTATGAAATACTTGAAAAATCAATGAATAAAAATAATGACAAGAAAACTCTTGAAAAGATAATTCTTTACTGGAAAAGATATATGGAGACAATATCAACATTTCCTTACTCAACATCAACCACTAAAGAAATACTTAATTTTAATAAAGATGATAAATTAGAAAAAACATTAGTAGATATTGATCATGTATTGTATTCTGATAACAAATTTAATTGTAAGAATCTCTCGTTAAAATATTTAATTTTTATAGCTGAAATTAAGACAAATAACTTAGTAAATAATATTAAAAAATGAGTAACTATTACGAGGATTGGTTTTCATTAAAATGGTTTTACCCATCTCAATTTTTAAGTTACGAATGGCAAAATCAAGAAATATTGCTTTTCATACTAATTATCCCATTTTTTTTGATTTTGAGGAAATTAATTAGAGAGAAAAACACATTTAAAGTCACTATCCCAGATGAAGATTTAAAATATTATAAATATTCTTTCCTTAGGTTTATACCTAATCTTTTGATTTCCCTATCTATAATTTTAATTATCATATCATTAGCTAGACCTCAAAAAACAAATGAAAATATTGAGAAGTGGTCTGAGGGAATTGATATAATTCTTACATTAGACATTAGTGAGTCGATGCAAATTGAGGATTTCAAGCCAAACAGGTTAGAGTCAGCTAAAAATGTAGCCAAAACCTTTATAAACGGCAGATTTCAAGACAGGATAGGTCTTGTCGTATTTTCAGGCGAATCTTACTCAAGGTGCCCTTTAACAAGTGATTATGACTTATTAAAAAAATATATTGATGAAATTAACTTTGATCTAATCAGTACAAGAGGTACTGCTATAGGAAGTGCCATAGCGATTGCAACAAATAGAATGAGAACGTCAAAATCTGAAAGTAAAATTATAATATTACTTAGTGACGGTGATAACACAGCTGGAAATATAGACCCTCTAACAGCTGCAGAAATTGCAAAAGCATACAATGTTAAGATTTATAGTATTGCAATAGGAAAAAACGGGAAAGTTCCTTTTGGTAAAGATTATTTTGGAAGAACCAGATATGTTGATAATTCTTTAGATGAAAAAAATTTGAAAGAAATTGCTAAGATAACATCAGGCAATTTTTATCGTGCATCTAATGAGAATTCCCTAAAAAAAATATTTGAGGAGATAGATCAGCTAGAAAAATCAGAGGTGAAAGAGAATAAATTTGTTAATACAATTGATTATTATAAGTATTACTTACTTTATGCTATATTTTTTTACCTAACATTTTTACTATCTAAATCCTCATTTTTTTATAATATAACCAAAGACTAAATGAAAGAATTATTATTTGACAAAAAACATATATGTGTGGCTGTTAGTAAAACAAAACCAGTGAGTGNAATAAAAAAAATATATGATCTTGGACATAGAGATTTTGGTGAAAATAAAGTCCAGGAGTTAATAAGCAAACAGGAAGAAATGCCAAAAGATATAAAATGGCATATGATAGGTCACTTACAGTCAAACAAGGTAAAAAAGGTTTTACCTCTCACATATTTAATTCATAGTGTTGATAGTTTTAAACTAATTAAAACAATTGATAAAGAATCAAAAAAGCTAAACATAAAATCAAATATTTTAATGCAATTAAATATTTCTGGAGAAGAAAGAAAATATGGATTCTCATTTAAAGATGCTCAATTTGTAATTGATGAAAATTTTAAAAAAGAATTTTCAAACATTCGACTAAAAGGGTTTATGGGAATGGCAACATACACAGATGATAAAGAAATAATAATCAATCAATTTAATAGATTAAATCAATTCTACAATAAAAATAAATATAAAATTAAATCAATTGAAATACTATCTATGGGAATGAGTAATGATTATAAAATAGCTCTGGAGTGTGGAAGTAATATGATTAGAATAGGGTCAAAGATTTTTGGAGAAAGAAACTATCTTTAGATAGTTTTTAATTTTAATTACATTTCTTTATAATAGCATACTTATTTATGAGCAAACTAAAAATTTATACTTATTTAACACTTTTTTTAGCAATAGGTCTAGGAATATTTCTAGTTTCAAGAATTAAGTTCAGCATTGATGAAGAGTCTAGGATAACAAGAGCAGAGAATTTAATAATTGATAATCTCAAAATTATTAGAGATGCTCAAGTTACATTCCAAAGTGTTAAAGGTAGTTACACATCTGATTGGGACAGCCTAATCAACTTTGTAGAAAACGGTAAAATCTTTATTGTCCAAAGAAGAGAAGAAACTGTTTTGTTAGATTATGGAGCAGAAGAAACAACTTTATACTTAGATACACTTGGAAGTATATCAGTAATTGACTCGGTCTTCTCTGAATACAAATCTTTTAATCCAAATTCTATGAAATTTGTACCAGGGTACGAGAATGTCGTTTTTGAAATGTGGGCAGGTCAAATTGAGAAAGGTGGAGTCTCCGTTAATGTAGTAGAGGTAAGAAATCCTAAACCAGTTGATCCTGATAGGAAAGAATCTAATGAAGCAAACATAAACAAGCCATTAAGGTTTGGCTCTAGAACTAGTATTACTACGGCTGGTAATTGGGAGTAAATATTTATCTTGTCTGCTTCAAAAATTAAAAAAATTTTTATTCTAGAAGATATTAAGTCTATTTCTTATTTTGATAATGGGAAAAAATTTAATCTGACAAGAGGTAATCCTAAAATAAAAACATCTTACAATAAATATTTTATTAGCCTAACAAACAAGTTTTATATTCTTCCTAAAGAATCAAATCTATTATTTAGAGATAATGATATACAAAATACAATATCATTAGATTTTAATGCTTCATACAAAAAAATAAATAGGACAAATAATCTTACTTTCAATTATCAAACAAAAAATAAAAAAAACAATAAGCATATTTCAAATATTTTATATTCAAATATTTATAAATCGGAAGAAAGTGAGGGTATATATTTCTCAATAATTGAAAAAAAAATAATTTTATTATATACTCAAAACAAAAAATTAATCTTTTACAACCAATTTGATTTTAATAAAAATAATTACATAAAATATTTAGTATTGTTATTTGACGAATTTAATTTAGATCAGGAAAGAGATAATTTAACTTACATATCCTCAGAAATCGATGAGAATAAGATAATTAATCAGTTAAAATATTATTTTAAAAAGATAATTAAATACAAAAAATCTATCTTTAAAATTATAATTGAAGAAAATGCATAAAAGAATTGCAATATTTCCAGGAACGTTTGATCCATACACACTTGGACATCATGATATAGTGTCTAGGGGTCTAAAAATGTTTGATCATATTTTTATTGCTATTGGAAATAATCCTAAAAAAAACAGATATTTTGATATCAATCTTATTAAAGAGAAAATCCATAAACTTTATTCCTCTAACCCATCCATTGACGTCGTAAATTACAATAAACTTACAGCTACTTTAGCAAAAGACTTAAATGCAAATTTTATTTTAAGAGGATTAAGGAATACGACAGATTTTGAGTTTGAAAATTCCATATCTCAAATAAATAAAGATCTTAATTCAAATCTTGAAACTATCTTTTTAATAACATCACCCAAACTGGCACCAATAAGCTCTACTATTATTAGAGATGTTATAAGGTATGGTGGTGATATTAATAAATATCTACCCTATAATATTTTAAAAGATTAAGCTTAATAATATATTTGAAATTATGTACAAATCATAGGGCTACAAAGCAAAGAATATATTTATACACATATAAAAATGAAAAACTGATGAAAAATTATTTATTAATCTTATTTCTACTTTTAACAAATTTTATTCAAGCTCAAAATACTAATAAGCCAATTCTTCACGGAAAACACTGGATAGCAATTACTGGTAAACCATTAGGGGCTACAGCCGGGTCAATTATTTTCAGTAAAGGAGGAAATGCCGTCGATGCTGCATGTGCAATGGTTGCTGCAACTGCAACGATGTGGGATGTTTTAGGATGGGGAGGAGAAACTCAAGCATTGATTTATCATCCAAAGCTTAAAAAAGTAATTGGAATAAATGCACTTGGAGTTGCACCAAGTGGAGCAACACCAGAATTCTACAAAGAAAGAGGTTATTCAATTCCACCAAAATATGGTCCATTAGCTGCGGTAACACCTGGAACACCAGCAGGTATAATGGTGATGCTTGCAGAATATGGTACAATGAGTTTAGCAGATATTCTACAACCATCAATTGAAATGGCTAAAGGCTATCCAATTGAAGCTCAGGCTGCGAATTCTATAGAAAGAAATGTTGAGGAAATTAAAAAATGGCCTTATTCAAAAAAAATATTTTTAACAAATGAAGATAAAGAAAGAAAATCACCTAAAGAAGGAGAGGTGTTTATTCAAAAAGATTTACATGACACTTTATTAAAATTAGTTGAAACAGAAAGGCAAGCATTAGATAAAGGCAAAAGTAGAAAAGATGCTATATATGATGCATATAAGAGGTTTTATCAAGGTGATATAGCTGAAGAAATAGTTAGATCTACACAGGAACAAGGAGGACTTATTACGAAAGAGGATCTAAAAAATTATGAAGTTTATATAGAGGAGCCTTTAAAAACATCTTATAAAAATATTGATGTATACAAATTAACAACATGGGTACAGAGCCCAGTTCTTCTTCAGTCATTAAATATGGCAGAAAACTTAAACTTGAAGTCAATGGGTTTTAATTCGACAAATTATATACATAACCTTTATCAAATTATGAATCTTTCTTTTTCTGACAGAGATTTCTATTACGGAGACCCTTACTTTGATCCTAAAGAGCCAATACAAGGATTACTTTCAAAAGATTATGCTAAAGAAAGATTGAAGCTTATTTCAGACAAAAATAATAAAGAAATTAAACCAGGTAATCCTTATAAATTCCAGGAAGGTGATAACCCTTTTCTAAAATATATTGAAAGTTGGGAAACAGATAATAATTTAGATAAAATTAAATCATCATTTGATCTAAATCATAACATGAGTAAAAATTATGATTTTGAAGATTCATTCAGTGCAGGAACTACAACAGTACAAGCAGCTGACACTTCAGGATGGATTGTGTCAATTACTCCAAGTGGAGGATGGATACCTGCTGTCGTTGCTGGAAAAACTGGAATTGGGTTAAGTCAAAGAATGCAAAGTTTTGTTTTGGATCCAAAAGATGGTCCTTATAACGTCTTAGAGCCAGGAAAAAGGCCTAGAGCAACCCTTACTCCAACAATAGCACTCAAAGATGACAAACCTTTTTTATCTTTTGCTGTTCAGGGAGGAGATTCACAAGACCAAAATTTATTGCAATTCTTTCTAAACATGGTAGAGTTTGACATGAATGTTCAAGAGGCTTGTGAAGCACCTAATATAAATAGCTTTCAGATGAGATCTTCATTTGGATACCATGAAAATAAACCTGGAGATTTATTACTACATAATTCCACCCCTAACTTTATTAGAAAAGAACTAAGAAAAAAGGGATATAATCTTCAATTCAGATCAAAGACATCTGGGCCTATAAATGCTATATTCTTCGATAATATTAACAAAACATTTCAAGGAGGTTCAAGCGATTTTGGTGAAGATTACGGTATTGCATGGTAGGTATTTATAATCAATCAATATCGGTACGTAAGAAAATTCATGCAACAGAAGTTAAGCTTTGGGATTTTATATCTTCACCAGGCTATCTTAATTTTTGTCATCCATTTTGTAAAGAGAGTAAAGCTATGTCTTGGAATAATAATAACCATACTGATGAACTTATATATTTAAATAATCTTAAATATATAAGGGAATTTATATCGTGGAATGAAAAAGAAGGATACACATTACTTATTGGTGAAAAAAATAAAAAAAAATCAAAGGTTGAGTGGAAGATATCGTCAAAAAATAAAGAAACTTACCTAACCATAACCGTATATCCTTACTTTCTATCCAATTACCCTAAAATTATTTCTGCATTGCCTTACAAACTATACATTAGGCCTAAATTAGAAAATTACCTAAGTTCAGTTATTGAAGGAATTAATTGGTATTTAAAAAAAGGAGAGAAAGTACCTAGAAACGCATTTGGTAAGCACTCTTGGTTTTCTTAGTTGAGCCTCGTGCCGGGATCGAACCAGCGACCTAGTGATTACAAATCACTTGCTCTACCATCTGAGCTAACGAGGCTTTAATTATTTGATCGCAAATATAATATCTATTAAATAGAATTTAAAAATAAATCCAGTGACCCTTTAATTTTTTTTGTGATAGCTCTATTGTAGGTAATGGTATTTTTAAATAACTAATTGATTTAAAAACTGTTTTTATGAATCTTGAATTTGTTTTAATTTTCGAAAAATCAATATCTAGAGATAGATAATACTGCCTAAATCTTTTAAAGTCAGGTATTTCTATTCCTTTATAAGATTTAATATTAGTGAATTCTCCAATCATTCCATCAGAACCATATCCTAATGATATATTTACCCATTTAGGTATTTTACTATTTGGGAAAATTGTTTTTGGTGAAAAAGAAAACCAGTACGTGTGACCATTATAATCATATAAAAACTCAGATATAGGATTATTTTTACCAAGGTACCCATTTNCTTCTCTAGCATAAAGGGATCTTGAAAATGACAATTTTGGTTTAATGATTTGATTATTAAAATATTTTTGTTGTAATATAAAAAAAAGAGAACCTGCTGCATTTGCTACCATATCGGTTAATGAAAAACCCCATCCATCGTGGTAGGCATCAAAAAACTCAATTGGAGTTTCTAAAATTAATCCTTGAGANCCTCCAAGATAAAGAGATTTATTTTCTGAAAAATTAAATTTTTTCATTAGAGAATAACCTATGTGACTCTCAATATATGATGCATAGAAGTGACCAAACTTATCCACTTGATTCCAACCTTTAAAATCATTATAAAAATGAAAAGGAACTCTTNTTTTGTCTGAATACCACTGTTTACTGAGATAGGTTATTCCCCCAGCTAAAACTATCCCCTCAGCCGCTAAGAATTTATAAAAATTATTTTTTTTTTTAAGTTTTAATGAATCTACAGATCTAGATTCAAAAATGAACAAAAAAATGATAGAAAAAGTTAAATAAATTCTCAATAGAATGACTTTAAAGTACCCACATCAATATTTCCTCCACATACAATAACCATACATTTAGATTGTGGGTTTATATTAATTTTTCTTTTTAAGATAGGAACAAAACAAGCTGCTGCAGCTGGTTCTGGTACTACTTTAAGTCTCTCAATCATAAATTTAAGTGAATCAATTATCTCAGATTCAGATACTAATAATATATCGTCTACAAATCTTTTCACATATTCTAAAGTTATTTTCCCAGAAAAAGGAGCTGCTAATGTATCAGCAATAGTTTTACTTTTATTAGTATCAAAGGTTTCAACCTCTCCTGATATCATACTTTTATTCATAACATCTGAATTAATAGGTTCAATACCATAAATTTTAATTTTAGGATTAAATAATTTAAGGACGTGAGACATACCTGATATCAAACCACCACCACCTATGCTAATAAATACATAATCAATATTTTTAAAATCTTCTAATAGTTCAATTGACAGGGTTCCTTGACCACCTATTATATCATAATCATCGAATGGATGAATAAATGTTAAATTTTCCTTATCAATAATTTCATTACAAACATCCATCATGTTATCTCTTGTCAATATCACATCCCCTCCATATGATTTGGTTGCTTCTACTTTTGATAAAAAAGCATTATTTGGCATTACAATCTTTGATTTTATCCCAAATAAGGAACATACCCAGGAAACTGCTTGAGCATGATTACCAGCAGAAATNGAAACTACTCCTTTATTTTTTTCATCATCAGAAAGATTTAAAACTTTATTTAAAGCGCCCCTAACCTTAAAGGAACCAGTCTTTTGAAATAATTCCAACTTGAAATATACATTCAAATCATAAAGCTTATTTATTGAGGATGAAGTGATAATAGGAGTACTTTTGATAAAAGGGGATATTTTATTATGAATATCTTTATAGACATCAAAAGAAGAAAATTTCAAACCTTATTTATAAGATTTAACTGAAGTTTTAATGACTCAATTTCTTTATCAGAATTGTTAATTTTATTTAAATATTCTTTTTTCAAATTTTCTGCAGCAACTGATTCCTTCAAATAATATATATTATTTTTTAAATTTTTTATTTCTGATTCAATAGAATTTATTTTTTTTATAAGATCAGATTTTTTCTTAATTATTTTACTCTTTGAATAAGGGTTTTTAGCTAATGAGTTTAACTCAATAATAAACTTAAATTTATCAAAATCATCTTTACTTAATTTCTTGGAAGAGACACTTACAACAAGATCTATTGCTTTCTTAAATTTATCTTTCAAGTTATTTATTTTATCTCTGGGTATGTGACCAACTTCTANATATTTTACCTGTAACTTAAAAAATTCNTCCTGATTTATTGTATCTGACTTTGCAAGTTTCTCAATTTCTTCACATATCGTAGTTTTTAATTTAAGATTATCTTCATACAACTTGATAGTATCTTTATCACCTAATCTTTTTCTATTGTAAAAATAATCACAAGATTTCTTGAAATCGTCATAAATTGAATCCTTAAACTTTATTGGTACTTTACCGATCTTTTTCCATTCTTTTTGAATATTTTGAATTAAGCTTGATGTTTCCTCCCAATTGTCGCTATCCTTTACTTCATCAACTTTATTTATTAAATCTTTCTTAAGAGTTAAATTATTCTTGAATGATTCATCTACTTTCTTAAAGAATAAAGATTTTTTATTAAAAAATTCTTTAAAAAGATTCCAAAAATCTTTATTCATATTTTTTGCAGATGTCTTTGGTACACCTCCAATTAAATTCCACTTATCTTTTAAAGAGAGAACAAATTTTGTTTTTTGAGACCATTCTTTAATTTCTTTTGATGTAAATGATTTGATTTTTTTCAATTCAGATAACAATTCATTTTTCTTATCTAAGTTATCATTTAGTGATTCCTTAATGTTAGAAATAAATTCTTTTTTTCTGAGATAAATTTCATCTGATGCTGATTTTAGCCTATTCCATATCTCATCTTGTTTTTCTTTTGAAACAGGACCTATATGTTTGAATTCAGAATGTAAATTATTAAGCTTAGAAACAGATTTCATAACGTTTGTCTCCTTAACTAAGGATTCAGCTTTCCTACAAATTTCAACTTTTAAATCAAAATTTTTCTTTCTATCTAATTCTTTTAATTCAAAATAAATACTCCTATTATCATAAAATCTATCGAGTAAAGCATTATAAGTGGTCCATAAAGATTTATCCTTGGAGTCATCAACAGGCCCAATTTCCTTCCAAGAATCTTGCAATAATTTAACTTTATTAAAAGTATCCTTATCTTCAATACCATTAACAAGATCTCGTAGGTTCTTTGTAATATCCTTTTTTAATTTGATTTTTTTATAAGAAGGGATTACTAAGTCTTTATTTTCGGAATCGGTATTTTCTTCAGTTTTTTTATCAATAGAACTATCACCTTCTTGGAGATTAACTTTCTCTTCTATTGTATTTTTTTCTGTTTTAAGAGACAAATCTTCTGTTTTGTCTGTTTTTTTCATAATACAAATGTAGTTAATATTTTAATTCAAATTAGGATCAGTGGGATAATTAGAAAATATTTTATTTTTGAATGAATCATTAGATAATAATGTTCCCCATGAAGATTCATTAATTTTTTTAAAAATTATATCAATTTTAAAATCATTTATTACTATCCAAGAATTATTTTTAATCTCCTCATCCAATTGTCCAGGTGACCATCCTGAATAACCCAAAAAAAACTTATATGATACACCTTCGTGATTTAATTTTTTCTTAAATTCATTGTAATTACCACCTAAAAAAATATTATCATATATTTTTAATTTTTCTCCTGAATTTGTGTCGTCATTATGAATAAAGTTTAAATAATTTTGATCAACAGGTCCCCCAAAATATAATTTTTCACTTACAGGAAATTCAACTCCAACATCTAAGGTATTGGAATCGATTTTATCATTTAATTTATAACCATAACTTCCGTCAGTATTGTGTTCACATATTAATATTATAGATCTTTTGAAATTATGGTCATCCATGAGCGGCTGAGAAAAAATAATACTTCCTTTCTTGACCTTATTATTGGATTTATAGTTAAAATAATCGAAATTCATTTTTACATAATTTAAAATAATAATGAAAGGAATTCAAAATTTAAGAGTAGATTATTCAGGTAAAAAAATAAATATACATACAATCAATAATAATCCAATTAATGAATTTAAAATATGGTTTAAAAGTGCTCAAGAAAATAACATTTTAGAACCAAACGCAATGACATTATCTACATTTTCTGATACTAGTGGAATTAATTCAAGAACAGTATTACTTAAGGGGGTCGAGGAAAAAGGTTTTATATTTTATACAAATTATAATAGTAGAAAAGGAGTCGATATAAATAACAACAATAACGTTTCATTAGTATTTCTATGGAAAGAAATTGAAAAACAAATTATCGTAAAAGGAAAAGCTTCAAAAATCAGCAAAAAAGAATCGAAAAAATACTTTGAAAGTAGACCTAGAAAAAGCAAAATAGCTGCTTGGGCATCTAAACAAAGCTCTGAAATTAAAGACGAAAAAGAGTTAAATAGTAGATTTTTAGAATATGAAAAAAAGTTTTTAGATGATAAAATACCTCTCCCGGATTTTTGGGGGGGATACATAATAGTTCCTGATTCAATTGAGTTTTGGATAGGAAGAAAATCGAGAATGCATGATAGAATAATTTATTTAAAAAATAATGATGACTGGGTAATAAAAAAACTATACCCTTAAATAATGTTTGATAAACTATTTATTGAAACAGGATTATCTAAGGTGAAGCCCTCACCGTGCTTTGTACCTATTTTATGTCCCATTTCTATAGATCTTGACTCTACAAAATCAAGGAATTCTAAAGACGATATAAATGAATTAGGTTCACTACTTTCTGGATCATAAAACTGACTTTTAAAACATTTTACTGATTCCATTTTTTTTGAAAAGAAATTAGATACATCAATAATAATATCAGGCTCAATGTAATCATTTTGAATTGAATATAATATTAATTTTGGTCTATGCGGTTGTTGATTTTTATTATTTAATTTAGTCTTATACTTAACTAAACCAGACAAAAAACAAGCTTTTTTTACAATTTTTGATGTATTTTCATGATCTGGATGCCTATCTTTTTTTGAGTTAGTTATAATAATTTTAGGAGAATATTTTCTGATTTTTTTGATTATCTCATTAATATAATTTTCAGCATCAGAAATAAAACCGTCTCTAAACCCTAAATTATCTCTAAATTTTAATTCTAGTAAATCAGATGAATTTTTAGATTCTAATAATCTAATTTGTTCATCTCCCCTAGTACCTAACTCTCCTCTTGTTAAATCTACTAATCCAACAGTTAAACCTTGATTAATAGATGCAAGTATGGTACCAGAACAACACAACTCTGCATCATCAGGATGAGCCATAATAACAAGTATGTCAACATTCATTTAATAATTATTTGAAATAAACCTTTCTGCATCTAATGCTCCCATACAACCAGATCCTGCAGCAGTCACAGCTTGCCTATATATATTATCTTGTGCATCACCAGTAGCAAAAACACCTTTAATATTGGTTTCTGTGGAACCAGGAATTGTCTTGATATAACCACTCTCATCCATATTTAGATAATCTTTAAAGATATCTGTATTTGGTTTATGACCTATAGCAATAAATAGACCATTCAACTTTATGTTTGATATCTCTTTTGATTTATTGTTAATAATATCAATACCAGTTACGAAATCATCACCTAGAACTTCCTTGACCTCAGAATTCCAGTAAATATTAATCTTTTTATTATCAAGAACTCTATTTTGCATTATTGTGGAAGCTCTCATTTCATCTCTTCTTACAATGAGATTCACTTGTTTAGTAAGTTTTGAAAGATACAAAGCCTCCTCTGCAGCAGTATCTCCTCCACCAACAACTCCTACGACCTGATCTTTAAAGAAAAAACCATCACAAACTGCACATGCAGATACTCCTTTACCATTTAACCTTTGTTCAGATTCTAAATTTAACCATTTGGCAGATGCACCTGTTGAAATTATAATTGTTTTCGGATTTATTAATGTATCATCTTCAGCAATTGCCTGAAGGTTTTTATCCAAAAAATTTACGCTTTTGATCATACCGTTTTTTATATCAGTACCAAATCTAGATGCCTGATTTTCAAAATCTATCATCATCTGAGGCCCCATTATACCCTCTGGATAGCCTGGATAGTTTTCAACATCCGAGGTAATAGTTAATTGACCACCAGGTTGATCTCCCTTATATAATATGGTTTTCAATCCAGCTCTTGAAGTATAGATTGCTGCAGTATATCCTGCTGGCCCAGATCCTATAATTAAAACATCAACATCTTTTGGTGACATAAAAATCTTATTTTTCAGGTTTTGGAATCAAAGCTTTTCTTGAGAGTCTAAATTTACCAGTTCTTCTATCAACTTCAATTAACTTTACTTTAATTTCTTCTCCTTCTTCTAAAATACCTTCCATTGACTCTACCCTCTCCCATTTAATTTCAGATATATGAAGTAAACCATCTTTTCCAGGCATAAACTCTATAAATGCTCCAAAATCCTTAATTGTTTTAACTTTACCAACATATGTTTCACCAACTTCAGGAACAGCAACAATAGCTTTAACCCTTTCAACAGCATTATCCATATCTTCTTGGTTTGAAGAAAAAATATTAACAACACCATGATCATCAACCTCTTCTACTAAAACAGTGGCACCAGATTCTTTTTGAATCTCCTGAATTATTTTACCTCCAGGACCTATAACAGCACCTATCATATCTTTAGGAATAGACATTTTGTGAGATCTTGGAGTATGAGCTTTCAAATCAGATCTTGAACTCTTCATAGTTTTAGACATCTCTTTCAAAATATGCAATCTACCTTCTTTGGCTTGATTTAATGCTTCTGATAGGATATCATAGGACAAACCATCTATTTTTATATCCATCTGACATGCTGTAATACCATCCGCAGTACCTGTTACTTTAAAATCCATGTCACCTAAGTGATCCTCATCACCTAATATATCAGATAAAATAGCATATTTTCCGGATTTTGAATCAGAAATCATTCCCATGGCAATTCCTGAAACAGGCTTTTTAATTTCAACACCCGCATCCATAAGTGCTAAACTACCTGCACAAACTGTTGCCATGGAAGAAGATCCATTAGATTCAAGAATATCTGAGACAATTCTTATTGTGTAAGGATTATCCTCATCTGAAGGTAACATATTTTTAAGTGCTCTAAGTGCAAGGTTACCATGTCCAATTTCTCTTCTACCTGCTCCTCTATTTGGTCTAACTTCACCAGTTGAATAACCAGGAAAATTATAATGTAATATAAATTTATTATATCCAGAATTCATAGCGCCATCAATCATCTGCTCATCAAGTTTTGTTCCTAATGTAACAGATGTCAAGGATTGGGTCTCACCCCTAGTAAAAATTGATGAACCGTGAGCATTAGGAAGGTAGTCTACCTCGGACCATATTGGTCTTATTTCATCTAATTTCCTACCATCTAATCTGATTTTTTTATCTAAAACAGCATTTCTAATTGCATCTTTTTCTACATCATGAAAATATTTTTTGAATAAAAACTCATCAAAATCTTCATTATCCTCGATACTTGATAAATATTTTTCTCTTACCTCATTAAAAGCCTCACCTCTTTTCTTTTTATCAGCTATACCTTTTTCGGCAATTTTATAAAGATCATTATAAGTTTTATCTTGAATATCTTTTTGAAGGTCTTCATCAGAATTTTCATGAGAATACTCCCTATTTCCATTACTTTTTATTTTTTTTAATAAGTCATTCTGAAGTTTACATAGTGATTTAATTGTTTCATGAGCAACTTTAAGTGCTTCAACAATTTCGTCCTCAGATACTTCTTTGGACTCACCTTCTACCATACATATGTTATCATGTGAGGCACCTACCATAAGATTGAGGGTAGATTTTTCAATTTGTTCTGGAGTAGGGTTAACAATATATTTACCTTCAGATTTAACAACTCTAACCTCAGATATTGGTCCATTGAATGGAATATCTGAAACGGTCAAAGCGGCTGATGCAGCTAAGGCTGCAAGTGCGTCTGGTAAAACATCTTTATCAGCACTAATTAAATTTAAAACAACTTGGGTATCAGCATGATAATCAGAAGGAAACAAAGGTCTTAAAACCCTGTCAACTAACCTACAAATTAAAACTTCGTGATCTGAAAGCCTACCTTCTCTTTTTAAAAAACCTCCAGGTATCTTACCTGCTGAAGCAAATTTTTCTTGGTAATCTACAGATAGTGGTAAAAAATCCACATTATCCATTGCATCTTTTTTTGAAACAGTTGAAGCTATTATCATGGTCTTACCCATCGTGAGAACTACAGATCCGTCTGCTTGTTTTGCTAACTTTCCAGTTTCAATGGAAACTTCTCTTCCATCAGGAAGTTTTGTACTTACATTTATTGGTTTTATCATATTTGTATAATTTTATTGATATCAGTCTATAGAATAAAGAAAAAGAAGGAAAAATAATATTATTTCCTAATGTCAAGCTTTGCTATAATATCTCTATATCTCTCAATATGTTTTGATGAGAGGTAATTAAGTAACTTTCTTCTTTTACCTACTAACCTTAACAACCCCATTCTTGATGAGTGATCATTTTTATTACTTTGTAAATGCTCAGTAAGGTGTTTTATTCGATAAGTAAACAAAGCTATCTGTGATTCAGCAGAACCAGTATCATTGTTTTTCTTTAACCGACCATGATTTTTAAAAATCTCTTGTTTCTCGTCTTTATCTAAATACATGCTTAGCCAAAGTTTAAAATATTGTTTATTTAATTCGTGGCAAAAATATGAAAATTAAAATGTATAAAAAATATTTATTGTTTTTTCTGAAATATTAAAAATCTAGTTTTTATTGACTCGACAATGTTGTAATCAAAAATTCTAGAATCTCTCCTTGCTAAATATAGTAAAAGTATACCTAGAGGAAATATTAATAAATTTGACATCCAGGCAGCTAAAAATGGAGAAATAAGGTCTTCTCTTGCCCATTTCAAACCAAGAATATTTAATACATAATATACAATGTAAAAAAGAATTGAAATGATGACAGGAATACCAAGACCCCCTCTTTTAATTAATGCTCCTAAGGGTGCACCGACAAGAAACATAGATATGCAAGCAAATGCCTGTGCATATTTTTTAATTAATTCAATTTCATTTTTATTTATTTCAAATTCTTGAGATTTTATTTTTGCAGCATTAATACTTAGATTGGTCTTGATATTACGAGCACTATTTAATGCTCTTGTATAAGTTAAACTGTTCGACCTTAACTTATTTACTAAGGAATCATAATAGTTTTTATCAATCTTCAATAATTCACTTTTCTCAGAATAAAAATCTAATACTTTATCAGACTCATTAAGTTCATCTCTCATGTATTGCACATCTTTTGGAAAAATAAAATTATTTTTCATGTGATAATCATAAAATGCAGAAGAGGTTTTAAGCATCACATACTTCTGCTTACTTTTATTATATTCTAATGAATCAATAGAATTAGTGAGCTCCTNAATGTTTTTCATTCTATAATCTCCAGCAAAAAGCTCTTCTTTAGTTCTTTTTAAATCAAAAGAAGACATATCAAAAACCATTTTCATAAATGAAAATTTATTTCTATAAAACTGATTTATCTCATTTAAATTATTTCTATTGGATGGAATTTCAGTAAAAGAATTTCCGTTAAATAATTCAAANACCAAATATCTATTATCAAGGATCGAATACATCATTGANGAATCAGATAGTATTACCCTATTATTACCAGGATAGGNAATATGATCGTATATCATTACTCCCTTTAATAACTTATCATCAATTTTCTTTTGAACTTTTATTGTATATCCTGGAATTCCATTATAAAATTGACCCTCCTTTAAGTCCATCGAGGGTTTTTTTCTTTTTATATCATACAACAGACTTAGAGCTTTAAGGTTTGCTTTAGGTACAAAGTTATTATTTGAATAAAAAGCAAAAAAGGTTAAGAATACAGATACAACAAATAAAGGGGAAAGCATCCTAAGTAAAGATATACCTGAACTTTTTATTGCAACTAATTCATTATTTTCNCCAAGGTTTCCAAAAGTCATTATTGAAGATAAAAGAACAGCTAGNGGTAATGCATCAGGNGTGATTCTAACNGAGAAATAAAATAAAAANTCCAACAGTACTCCAAAGCTTAAGTCTTTACCTAGAATATCATCAAAATACTTAAGCATAAACTGCAGCAATAAGATAAATACTACTACAAAGAATGTAATAAAAAAAGGACCTANAAACGATCTTAAAATTAACGAATCAGTTTTTCTCAATTTTTTAAGAAATTAAGCTCCAATTATTTCTTTTAACTGAGAAAGAAGGTTTTCCCAAATCTGGTAGGATTCATCAAGGTCATCTGTATCTGTAAATTCCTCAACCCTNACAAAAACAGACTGAGTTAACTCATTAATTTCCAATCTAAACTCTAAAGTATCATTCTCTTTAGGTTTCTCGTCTTCATTTGGAAACCTAAACTTGACATACCTATTATTTTTTATTGAGTCAATCACTGCTATTCTCTCCTCACCATCTAGAATGAAAATCATGGTCTTATCAATATTATTAATATTAACATCATCAGCGAACCATTGGCATAAACCTGTTGCTGTACTGAGNTATGGAAAAAGCATTTTCCTTGACGCATTAATGGGATATTCACCTACAAATTTCTGTTTTGACATTGGGTTTTTTTTTATCAATNCTTTAAATATATATTAAATTTTAAGAACCAAAAACATTTTCTTTATTAATAATAATATATCTAGATTTGCCTACTTTTAGCGAGATAGCTCAGGTGGTTAGAGCGTCGGATTCATAACCCGGAGGTCGGGGGTTCAATTCCCCCTCTCGCTACTATCTCGTAAAAATAAATTCATTTTCACTTGACAAATTACTATCATAGGAATACCCTCCAACATTAAATAATTTAATATCATCAGAGTTATGAGATTGTCTTTCTATAAGAAATCTTGACATCAATCCTCTTGCCTTCTTAGCATATATAGCTATTACTTTATATGAGTCATTTTTAAATTCCTTAAATACNGGAGTAATTATTTTAGANTTGATTTTNTGCTTATTTATAGACTTAAAATACTCCTCAGAAGCAAGGTTTACAACTACATCTTTAGAATCTAAATCTGNATTTAATATATCAGTTATTTTATCTCCCCAAAACTTATACAAGTTTTTACCTTTATTATTTTCTAATTTGGTACCCATCTCAAGTCTGTAAGGAAGAATCTGATCAAATGGTCTAAGTAAACCATAATATCCNGATATAATTCTCAATGAGCTTTGTAGGTATTCAAATTTATCTTTCTTGATACTATCAGCATCTAGTCCAGANTAAACATCACCTTTAAAAGCATAAACTGCCTGTCGTGAATTATCAGATGATATTGGGTCCTCCCAATTTTTAAATCTAGAATAATTTAACTCTGCAATCTTATCGCTTACATTCATAAGACTTTTTAAATCCTCAGAAGAATATTCTAATAAAATTTTATGTAGAATTTTTGTTTCCTCAATTAATCTACTTTTCGATTTGATTTCACAATTAACTTCAGTATCGAAGCTTANNGTTTTAGAAGGTGATATTAAAATTTTCATATTAGCTTATTTATAANTATATACTTATTATNNANAATAAAGTTTTATATAATCCATTAANGAATTAAAAATAAATATTAGACTTCTATTCAACTAAATTTTCGTAAANTAAATCATGAATATTTGTTCTTACATTCANTTCATAAATCTGTCTATTTTCCCTCGAGTCGTAAACNCTATTTGATAAAAAAACATAAATTANGTTATGGGCTGGATCAACCCAAAAAAATGTGCCAGTGTAACCTGANTGCCCNTAGCTTGAATCAGAAACATATCTTGAGTAAGTACACTTATCTATATCATACACAGGTTTTGGTTTATCAAAACCAAGACCCCTATAAAAGTGTTGATTTACATTATCATATTCAGTAAAAAACTTTACAACCTCCTTATCAATTAATTGAATTTTACCATCTCCTCCTCCATCTAAAAAAAATTGGTAAAATTTTGATATATCTGTTGCTGTAGAAAATAATCCAGCGTTTGCTGACACACCATTCATCATTGCTGCTCCCTCATCGTGGACAACACCATGAATTTGAAAATTCCTAAAAAAATTATCATCTTCGGTTGGAACAATTTGATCTAATTTAAATTTTTTTAAAGGATTGAAAACCATTGTTTTTAATTCTAATCTATNATAGATTTTTTCCAGATATGAATCAAAACTATCATTTGTGATATTTTTAACTATTTCAGGTATTAAATAATAGAAGAGTCCAGAATATAAGACTGTATCACCTTCTATAAAATTGGTGTTTTTAATTTGTTTATATATTTCCTTTTTATATTTCTTATACAGATATAAACTATCACTNAGCTTTATATTANANTTTTTTTTATAAATAAATGAAAGTGTTTTTCTTTTAAAATCACCATTNTCTTTTTTTGTAGTTTCATGAAATGGAATCCACGATCTAATACCTGATATATGNTGTAANTAATCTATAACTTTAGTNTCTCCTACTCTAGTNTTTTTAAAATATTTTAAATAATTNCTTAGTGGAGAGTTAATATCTATTAGACTGTCTTTATATAAGNCCATTAAAGCAAATGCACCTGCAGTTGGNTTAGTGATTGATGCTAAATCATAAATAGAATTTATTGTCACTTTNTTTATACTATCATATGTATGATAACCATAACTTTTATTTAAAANCTCTTCTCCGTCCTTCAAAACAACAATTTGNGCTCCTGGAAATGCATTTAATCTTATTGNGGANTNCATAATAGAATCTACCTTTGTTTTAAGAGATTCNTTCTGTGCATANAATGAGAATTGGAAGGATAGAAATATTAAAATAAATTTATTCATCTATATTAANTTTACTCCCAATCCAGGGTTATCNGAGGGCTGAAGAAAACCATTTTTCAACTTAAANCCTCCGNTNACAATATCTTTTTCTAAATCAAAACTACCATCCAAATCAAGATACTTCGTATTACTAAATGATAGTGCTGTATTCAATGCAGCTGATATGCTTACAATGCTTTCGTCATTACATCCCCACATCAAATCAATATTATTATAATATGCTTGATTTGCTATTTGTTGACCACTAGTTATCCCACCACATTTCATTAATTTAATGTTAAAAATTTTACCGTAGTTATCTCTTGATAATTTAATTGCATCATCAAAATTAACGAGACTTTCATCTAAAGCTATTTTATCTTTAATTTTAGATGGTAATTTTAAATAATTATTTAAGTTCTCAACAGATAGTGGTTGCTCAATTAACTCAATCTGTTTAGTTTCATCGTAAAACTTAATAGTATCATTCAAAGACCAACCTTGATTTGCATCAATTCTTATCTTAATTGTATTACCAAATNTCTCATTGATAATATTTACTCTTCTTATATCTTCATCGACATCATTTCCTAATTTTATTTTAATATACTTAAAGCCTAGACCCACATACTCATTAATTTCAGATATTGTTTGTTCAATATTTTTAATTCCTACAGTTATAGATGTTGGTANAGATTTAATTTTTCTTCCCAAAAATTTTCCAATAGAAATACCATGTTTTTTACAATAGGCATCATATATAGCAATATTAAAAGCAGCTTTTGATCCTGGATCACCTACAAATTTGTTTTCTATATCGTTAATAATCATCCAGAAAGANTCAATATCATTTCCCTTTATGTGATCTATATATTCTTTTGAATTATTATATGAATCCATAGTATCTAATCCNACAACATACTTTGATATATTTGATGCNCCTAAACCAAAAGATCCGTCAGATAATATAATTTTAACAACCAGTGTCTTGATGGATGAGGTGGTNTTATAAGCTATAGTATATGGTCTTNTNAGATCAATATCAATAGTATCAATCTCAATTTTATCAATTATCATATTTATCGCTTAANACTTTACTTATACCATTNAATCCCTCNTCAANTGGTAAGAAAACAGGTATTTTAAGNTCCTCNAAAATAATTTTTTTATGGTAAAGNTTTTCTTGTTCTGTCATNCCTTGAGTATTAAGAGTTATTGCTAAAACCTCCTTATCAAAAGAATTGATTAATTCTATTTCTGAGAGTAGTGAAGGCATAACTGCGTTTACATGCTCCCACCCATCATAAAATTTTCTTTTAGGTGAGTGCTGTAAAATAACTCCATCAACATTACCAGAAATTAAAAATTCAGTACCACAGGGACCAGAAGGGTTTCTTANNGCTGCCTGACCCTCAATCAATATATATTCAGGTTTNTTCTTTAAGAAACACCTATAAATAGATTCTTCTANNTCACCAGATACAAAGTCATTTAGAGTGGAATCAAATANAAACCCAAAGTCCCAACCTTGCATCCATCCAGTTTGACCAGTATAAATCATATCCGACTTAATATTATTTCTTTCTAATTCCTCAACAATCATTTTTGCGGTTGTCCTTTTACCTAAACCACAATCAGTACCCAAAACAACAATTTTCTTAGAGGATACTTCATAAATTTTACCTGACCAGAAGCTAAGCTTCTCTCTAGGTTTCGACTTTCTTATGTCATAAATATTAGAATTATATTTTAAACATATCTTTTTAAGATCATTATCCTCACTTAGGATTGAATGTAAACCATTCACTATTGAAATTTTATTTTTTAGAGATAATATAACATCTTCTCGCATATCATCAGGTAATAACCCGCCAGCTGAAGCTACTCCAATAACACAAAAATCTACTTTAATATTTGATTCAAGAAATGATTTAAAATCTTTAAATACAGGTATTTCTGTTTTATTTGAAACAATATCAATCATTCCGTTTTTGTCAATGTGAATAAATTTTCCACCATGAGACTTATCAATTACTGACTTTATTTTAAATCTTTTGGAACCCCTCAATAAACCATGAGCAGTCTTAGCAGATTTAGAATTAAATTTACCACCAGTAAGAACAATTGCATCACCTTTAATTTTCATATTAACTATAGGATGTAGTTTAATTCAATATTACTAATTTTGCTGTTGAAATGAAAAATTCGTTAACCAAAGAACAAATTAATATTTTAAAAAATAAAGGGACTGAAGCAGCATTCAGTGGAAAGTTATTGTATAATAAAGAAGAGGGGGTTTATAAATGTGTTGGGTGTGATAATAATTTATTTTCATCAGATGAAAAATATGATTCTGGTTCAGGATGGCCAAGCTTCTCTAATATATTCTCTAAGAAATCCATTAAAACAAAAACAGATATAAGCTTCGGAATGATAAGAACAGAAGTAATTTGTTATAATTGCGGTGGCCACCTTGGCCATGTGTTTGATGATGGGCCTTCTAAAACTGGGAAAAGGTATTGTATTAACTCAGCTATACTTAAATTTAAAAAGAAATGAAGAAAGCGATAGGAATTGATATTGGAGGTACAATTACTAAAATTGGTGTTGTCGCAGAGGACGGTATTTGCTCTCATAAAACATCATTTCGTACAAAAGAATACACAAAATTCAAAGATTATATAGAATTCCTAACGGATAAAATAAGTG
Source organism: Marinoscillum sp. (assembly GCA_002692105.1). GTDB lineage: Bacteria > Bacteroidota > Bacteroidia > Cytophagales > MED-G16 > MED-G16. Next base: position 28,221 of record NZKG01000026.1, read on the forward strand.
AGATTGAATCCAAGTATAAAAATATTACAGGAATTGGTATCGGAGCTCCTAACGCCTCAAAAAAAGGAACTATTAAAACACCAGCAAACCTTAAATGGAACGGTGAATTGAATATTATTGAAGATATAAAAAAGAAAATAAACCTACCTATATTTCTATCAAATGACGCAAACTGTGCCGCAATGGGTGAAATGATTTATGGAAATGCTAAAGGTTTGAATGATTTTATAGTAATAACATTAGGTACTGGACTTGGAAGTGGAATAGTGTGTAATGGGAAGCTTCTTGAAGGTTCAGAGGGATTTGCTGCTGAACTTGGCCATTTTACAATAAATAAAAGTAGATATACGGGATTAGGTGTGAAGGGTGGATTAGAAGCTTATGTTTCTGCTACAGGTCTTAAAAGAACTATTTTATATATGATATCAAAGTATATGGATGAGAGTATCTTTAGAGATATTTCTTATAATAATTTACATGGTGAGGATATTACAAAAGCTGCAGACAATGGTGACTTAATTGCTCAAAAAGCTTACGAGTACACAGGAAAAATACTTGGTGAATCACTTGCGAGCTTCGTAACTTTTACGCAACCAGAGGCTATAATTTTAACAGGTGGTTTAGTACATTCAGGAAAATGGATTTTAGAACCAACAAGAAAAGCTTTTAATAAAAAATTATTGCCATTTTATAAAAGTAAGGTTGATATATTATTATCAGGATTAGAAGATAAAGACTCAGCCATATTAGGTTCAGCAGCACTAGTATGGAAAAATATTTAGTACCAATTTTATTAATTCTTATACAATCATCTTCTTTTTCACAAAAAGTAAATGTGGTTGACGATTTAAATGAACCTATATTCAATGTAAGTTTTTATACTTCTGACCTCATCAAATCAAGCTTTTCAAATATACAAGGCGAAGTAGATTTATCAATTTTTAAAGGTATTGACAGTATAAATATTCAACATCCATCATTTAAAAAGTTAGTAATCATAAAAAATGAAATAAATCAAAAAATAATCCTTGAAAGTTTGATAGTTGAGATAGATGAAGTTGTTATAAGCGTAAACAGGTGGGAGGAAAGTCTTAATGAAGTAACAAATAAAAATTTATTAATTGATAGAAATTTAATAGAAAAAAAAACACCTCAAACTTCAGCTGACCTCTTAGAAAAAACAGGAGAAGTATATGTTCAGAAAAGTCAGCTAGGTGGTGGGAGTCCAATGATAAGAGGGTTTTCTGCAAATAGAATATTGCTGTCAGTAGATGGCGTGAGATTAAATAATATCATATACAGGGGAGGTAATATTCATAATATAATTTCTATTGATCCTAATATTTTAGAAGGTATAGAAATCCTTTTTGGACCAGCATCAGTTATGTATGGTAGTGATGCAATTGGAGGAGGTATTAATTTTAAAATTAAAGACCCAACCTTTAAATTCAAAAAATTAATAACAGGCTCTCAAAACATTCAATACAACTCTTCTAATAATTCAAAAATTTATAATTTGAATGTAGAGCTTGGTAACAAAAGTATTTCAAATATTTCTAGTTTTTCCTTCAGCTCNTANGATGATTTAAAATCAGGAGNAAAAAGAAATAAATATCCAAACTTTGGTTTNAGAGAGGAATTTGTTGCNAGGGATTATATAAATGGGAAAGATGTAATAATTCAAAATGAGAATCCAAACAAACAGGTAGAAAGTGGATACTCTCAACTTAATTTAATAAATAAAACNAATNTTAAAATTAATGATAATAAAAATGTTATTTATGGTATTTATTATTCAAAATCATCAAATATACCTAGATANGATAGACTAATTCAATACGAAGATGTTTTGACACCGAAGTATGCTGAATGGTTTTATGGACCAAGTATATTTTTGATGAATAAAATTCAGTTTAATTCATTCACAAAAACTAATTTTTTTGATGCATATAAGGTAATATTATCTAATCAAAAAGTAAAAGAAAGTAGAAACTCTAGAAATTTTAACAATTATTTTTTAAATCAAAGGGAAGAAGATGTTAGCATTACATCTTTAAATATTGACTTTGATAAAAAGTTTAAAAATAAAGAGTTCTATTATGGCTTTGAGTCATTACATAACTATGTAAAGTCATCAGCATATAAAGAAAATATATCAGATAATATAACATCACCAATTTCAACTAGATATCCAGACGGTGGCACAAAATATTTTTCAAATTCGCTTTATATATCATTCAAAAATTCATTAAAAAAAATTAAGTATAATGCTGGTTTAAGGGGTAACATATCCTCTTTAAAAAGTAAATTATCAGGTGATTTTTTTGACTTCTCTTTTAAAGAAATAAAATTAAATAATGCATCATTGAGTGGTAATTTTGGTCTAAGATTTGACAAGGGAATCTCTGTAATAAAATTTCAATACTCAAATGGATATAGGACACCAAACTTAGATGATGTAGGTAAAGTTTTTGATTCAGAACCAGGAAATTTAATTATCCCAAACCCAAACCTAAAGCCAGAAATAGCAAATAATTTTGAAATCAATTACGAAGTATCAAGTAAGAAGATATTAATCAAAAATGCTATCTATTATATAAATCTAAAAAATGCTATAACAAGGTCATTAACAAGATTCAATAATCAAGATTCAATTGTGTATGATGGGACGTTAAGTAGGGTTCAAACATTGACGAATACAGGAAAAGCTAATGTATATGGATTCAGCAATCAAATATCATATTTTATATCAAAAAAAATAATATTCATAAATACAATATCATATAATTATTCTAATGATATAATTAATAAAAAACCATTAAGACATTCACCACCTTTATTTGGTAAATTCGAAATTTCATATAAAACAAAAAATATTGAATTAATATATAATCTTATATATAATGGTAAGAAATCGATAGAAAATTTTGCTGATAGTGAGTTAAATAAGTTATATCTCTATACTGAAGAAGGCTCTCCCTCTTGGAAAACACATAACATCTCATTCATATATAATATAAACTATTTTATAAAAGCTAACTTCTCAGTTGAGAATATTTTTGATTTACATTATAGAACATATTCATCTGGAATTAGTGCTCCCGGTAGAAATTTTAATTTTGGATTAAATATTAAGTTTTGAAAAAAATAAAACACGTAGTTATCTCAGGAAATATTGGCGTAGGTAAAACAACATTATCTAAAAAGATTTCTGAAAAATTCAATTGGGATATAGAGTTAGAAGAGGTGAAAAATAATCCTTACTTAAATGACTTTTATAATTCTATGTCAAAATGGTCATTTCATCTTCAAATTTATTTTTTAAACAGTAGGTTTAATCAAATCCAAAAAATATCAGAATCCAAAAAAACTGTTATCCAGGATAGATCCATATATGAAGACTATGAAGTTTTTACAAAGACATTGTATGACTCCGGTTTAATGAAAAAAAGAGAATTCAATAGTTATAAAAAACTTTATAACACAATATTGAAAAATATTAAAAAACCTGATCTAATAATTTTTTTAAGAAATGATAACATTGAAAAAATTATTAATAATATTAAAAAAAGAAGAAGAAGTTTTGAGAGAGAAATTGATAAAAATTACTTAATTGAATTAAATAAATATTATAATAAATGGATAAAAAACCACTGCAAAAAAAATATAATTGAGATAGATTTAACAAAAAACGATTTTATGAAAGATGAAGATTTCCTTAAAAGAGTCTTTGATACTATTGAAAGTAAGATTAATGATTTAAATTGAATGACAATTCTTTATTTTGTTTAGATTTTTCCCAAGGAGGTATAGATTTTTGTGAAAAATCATATAACAGATACAGAATTATTAACAACCAAAATAAAACAAATAATATAAAAATTTTTTTAGAGTTACGCATATGAATATAAAAGGGAAATTAACTGAAATTTTTGAAACAGTCCAAATAACAGAAACATTTAAAAAAAGGGAATTTATAATTCAAGATTCAAAAAATCCTGAATATCCTGAATTTATTAAAGTTGAATTGATNCAAGATAAAGTTGATTTACTAGATAATCTTAGTGTTGGTGATCAAATTAATGTCCTNATAAATATTAAAGGAAGAAAGTGGGAAGATAAAGANGGAAACATAAGGTATTTTAACTCTATNCAGGGTTGGAAAATAGAATCTGATAANGAAAATATTAATCAAGANNTCGAAGAAAATCAAGATAAATCAGTATCNGANGATGATTTNCCATTTTAATATTATCTTATTCCNGATATATAATTTTTGATAGATTTTTTTAAGTTATTTCCAGATAATGCTTTTATAAAACTTGTNCCAATAATAGCCCCGTTTGAATATTGACAAGCACTTCTATAAGAATCTNTATCNGATATACCAAAACCTATTATTTTNGGATTNATAAGTTTTAAATCNTNGANCCTTTTAAAATAATTAATTTGTTCATCACTAAAATCAGATCTTTTACCTGTTATTGATGATGANGAAACAACATAAATAAATCCATTTGAAATACTATCAATCTCTTTAATCCTTTTATCAGAAGTGTTTGGACTAATTAATGATATAAAAGAAATATTAAATTTATCAAATTGATNTTTAAAGTTATTTNCATAGTCGCTTAGTGGCATATCAGGTATTATAACACCATCAATATCACAATCAATTATTTTATTAATAAAGTTTTCGTATCCATACTGATATACAGGATTTAAATAACCCATAAGCACTATTGGGATTTGAGTAATATTTCTTATTTGCTTCAACTGACGAAAGAGGATAGATGTATTCATACCATTTTTAATCGCAATATTACTTGAATCCTGGATAACAGGTCCATCAGCAATTGGATCTGAAAACGGCATACCTATCTCTATTAAATCAACACTACATTCATCAAGAGTTTTAATTATTTCAGTCGTATCGTTTAAAGAGGGATAACCCGCAGTAAAATAAATACTTAAGATATTATTCTTTTCTTCTTTAAAAAGTTTATTTATTCTATTCATACTAATATTTGCCCCACTTTATATAGGTATCAAGATCTTTATCTCCCCTACCAGAAAGATTTATTACAACAACTTTATCCTTGATATCTATTTTATCAAAGACAGAAAATGCATGAGCTGTTTCAATTGCGGGTATTATACCTTCTAATCTACTTAGCTCAATTCCAGCATTCATAGCATCGTCATCTTTCACACTAATATAATTTCCTCTTTTTGAATCAAAGAGATGTGCATGTAAAGGCCCAATTCCTGGATAATCTAATCCAGCTGAGATAGAATATGGTTCAGTTACTTGTCCATTCTCATCTTGCATTAATAATGTCTTGCTACCATGAAGAACACCTTTCTTACCAAGTATTGTTGTTGCTGCAGACTTATCAGTTGATACTCCTAGCCCTGCTGCTTCAACACCAATAAGCTTTACTTTTGAGTTATCAAGGTAATGATAAAAAATACCTGCTGCGTTACTACCACCTCCAACACAAGCTATTATATAGTCAGGGTAATCTCTTCCCTCAACTTGTTTTAACTGACCTAATAACTCTTCAGATATGACTGACTGAAATCTAGCTACCATATCAGGATACGGGTGAGGTCCAACAACAGATCCAATGATATAATGAGTGTCGTCAGGGTTATTAATCCAATGTCTCATTGCTTCATTTGTAGCATCTTTTAGGGTTTTGCTTCCAGACGTAGCTGGCCTAACATCTGCCCCTAAAATTCTCATCCTTTCGACATTTGGTTTCTGCCTTTCAATATCTACTTCTCCCATATAAATAACACATTCCATATCCATTAAAGCACAAACAGTAGCAGTTGCGACACCATGTTGACCCGCACCTGTTTCTGCAATAATTTTTGTTTTTTTGAGTTCTCTAGCCAATAATATTTGACCTATAGTATTATTTATTTTGTGAGCACCAGTGTGACATAAATCTTCTCTTTTTAAATAAATTTTTGAACCATATTTTTCAGATAATCTTTTAGCATAATACAATGGTGTAGGTCTTCCAACATATTTTTTTAGATAATAATTAAACTCTTTTGTGAAGGAATCTTTTTCAACTATCGTAAGATAATTTTTTTTAAGCTCATCAATATTTGAAAATAACATTTCAGGTATATAAGAACCTCCAAAATCGCCATAAAAACCATTTCTATTTACATTATATTTCATATGTTTAAATTAAATAATTTACTTATTTTTTCAATATCTTTTAAGCCTGGAGATTTTTCAAATTTACTATTTAAATCAAGACCATAAAGCTTTTCATTATCCTTAATCATGTTAATATTATTGATATTATCTAATGATATACCCCCACTCAAAAAAAAAGGTTTATCTAAAACTTTATTATTAAGAATTTCCCAATCAAAAGTTTTACCAGATCCTCCAAAATTATCACTCTTATAATCAAATAAATAATAGTCAAAAGATTCTGTATTCATATTAATATTTTTAAAATCTTTATTTGTCTTAATTAAATATGACCTGATTACTTTAATTCCTTTTTTTTTAATTTTCATAGAATAATCATCACTCTCATTTCCATGTAACTGGACACAGGAAAAATTATAGGTTTCTATGATATTTAACACTGTGTCTATTTTTTCATTTACAAAAACAGCAACCTTATTTTTTATTTTTTTAATAAAAGAATGATTTGGAGAATTTAGAATATATCTTGGGGACTTATCATAAAAGATAAATCCAAAGTAATCAACTGGATAATTTCTTAAATCTAAATAGTTTTTCTCATCTATTAAACCACAAACTTTAATCATATAGTTATTTATCATAATTTTTTAATAAAATCATTACATGCTGATACAGGATCTTCTTTTTTCATAAAGTTTTCACCAATTAGAAAACCATCATAACCATATTCTTTTAGAAGAAATATTTCTTTAGAAGTAGATATTCCACTCTCTGATATTTTTAAAAAAGATGATGGAATCATACCAGCTAGATTAACTGAATTATTAATATCTGTTTCAAACTTTTTTAAATTCCTGTTATTTACGCCAACTATATCTATAGAATCACATAAATAAGATAACTCTTTCTCTGAATGAATTTCTAATAATACCTGTAGGTTAAAAGATTTTGCAAAATGCGATAAATTATTAACATCTTTTTTTGATAAACAAGCTGCAATTAGTAAAATTACGTCAGCACCCAAAGATTTAGACTCAATTATCTGGTATTCATCAATGATAAAATCTTTTCTTAAAATAGGAATATTTATATCATTTCTAACCGATGTTATGTCTTCATTTGATCCTCCAAAATATTTAGAGTCTGTTAAAATTGATATTCCACTTGAGTTAGATAGCTCATACCCTCTAGCTATTGGAAATACATAAGCACCTAAATTTATGTCTGGTTTAGAGGGAGATTTTCTCTTAAATTCAGAAATTATACCAGATTTTTCAATTAAAGATTTTTTAAGTGATATAACATCTCTAGAAAAATATTCAGATTTTTCAATTAATGAAATTGGATTATTTTGTTGTAAATAATCAACCTCCTTTCTTTTATTTATAATAATTTCTTTTAAAATACTCATTTATTTTCAATAAAAAGCTTTAAACAATTATATGCATTACCTGACTCTAATGATTCTCTAGCTATTTCTATACCCTCTTTTATTGAAGAAAGTTTTTTTGCACAATAAATTGCTAACCCTGAATTTGCTAAAACAGTATTAACCTGTTCTTTGGTTCCATTATTTTTTAAAATATCCAAAAATATTTTAGAAGATTCTTCAATATTTTTTCCTCCACTTAATTTATCAGAATTATTTATACTGAAACCCAAATCTTTTGGTTCTAACATTATATCGTGGTCATTAGAAAATAGTTTAAAAGCTCCTGTCAAAGAAACTTCGTCGTAACCATCAATACTATGTACAATACAATAATTTTTATCTGTTTTGGAATAAATATGTGAGTAAAGCCTAAATGTATTAGAATTAAAAACGCCAACTAATTGACTTTTAGGTTGAATAGGGTTTACCATAGGTCCAAGCATATTAAAAAATGTTTTAACACCAAGTTCACCTCTTATTGGTGAAATATTTTTTAAAGATGGGTGAAATAATGGGGCATGTAAAAAACATATATTTGATTTATTGAGACTGTTTTTTAAAGAATCTACATCGTTTGAAAATTTGTGACCTAAATATGAAATAACATTTGATGATCCACATGAGGAAGAGACACCATAATTACCATGTTTAGAAACTTTAAGCCCAGCACCAGCAACAACAAATGATGATAACGTTGATATATTAAATGTGTCTTTAGCGTCACCTCCTGTACCACATAGATCAATCAATTCATCACCCTCAATATCTATGTCAAGAGACAACTCAATCATAGCTTCCCTAAAACCATCTAATTCCTCAGAAGTTGTATCTCTCATTAAAAATACTGTAAGGAAAGAAGATATCTGGGAAGCATTAGTGCTTCCATCAGTCAATGAAAATAAAGCACTTTTTGCTTCTTCCCTACTCATTATCTTATGATTATATAAATCTTTCAGTAAATTTTTCATATTAATTATTTATAAAATTTTGTATCATATTAAAGCCTGTTTTTGTCTGAATTGATTCTGGGTGAAATTGAATTCCTTTTAAATCATATCTTTTATGAGATAGAGCCATAATTACTCCATCTAAATCCCTGGCAATTATTTTTAACTCATCAGGAAAAGAATCTTTATCAACTGACCAAGAATGATATCTGCAGGCTTGTATTTCTGATTCAATACCATCAAATATGTAATCATTATCTAAATATATATTTGTTTGAACTCCATGTAAGGGTTCTTTCATATTGTATAGTTTACCACCAAAATTTTCTGCAATAGCTTGATGCCCCAAACATATTCCAAGAATTGATTTAGAATTATAATATTTCAGGATTAGTTCATTCATTTTTCCTGAATCTCTAGGAAGAGAAGGCCCAGGAGATAAGATAATTTTATCAAAGGAATCAACTTCAATAATTTTAATTTTGTCATTTTTAATAACTTTTATATCTAAATCACCTATTTCTCTTAGTATATGTACAATATTATAAGTGAAACTATCATAATTATCTAAAACTAATACCCTCATATCTTCTCTGCTATTTTAATAGCTTTTCTTAAAGCTTCTATTTTATTATAAACTTCTTGATTTTCACTATCTCTATTAGACTTAAAGACAATTCCTGCACCAGCTTGATAAAATAACCTTCTATTTTTACTCAAAAATGACCTTATAATTATGGCGTGATTAAAATCGCCGTTAAATCCCATAAAGCCAATAGCCCCACCATAGAATTCTCTACTTATATTTTCATATTCTTCAATAAGTTGCATTGCTTTATGTTTTGGTGCACCTGATAAGGTTCCAGCAGGAAAAGTTCCAGAAATTAAATCTATTTTTTTATCTGATTTAATATTTCCTGATACTTTAGATACCAGATGAATCACGTGAGAATAAAACTGTATGTCCTTAAATCTTTCTACTTTGACATTTTTAGATATTTTACTCAAATCATTTCTTGCTAAATCTACTAACATCACATGCTCAGAATTTTCTTTTTTATCATTAGATAATTTTTCAGCTTCTTTCTTATCAAATTCATCATCACCGGTTCTCTTAAATGTACCCGCAATTGGATATATTGTAGCCTTATCATTTTTTATCACAATTTGAGCTTCGGGAGAGCTACCAAAAATTTTAAAACTTCCATAATCAAAATAAAATAGGTATGGAGATGGATTTATAGACCTTAATGCCCTATATACCTGAAATTCATCACCTTGAAAGTCCTGATAAAACCTTTTTGATAATACTATTTGGAAAACATCTCCAAGCTTACAATGGTTAATACCCTTATCAACTAATTTTTTAAATTCATTATCAGATAAATTTGTTTTTTCTTTATCATTAATTTTAAAAGAAAAAGGAATTACCGGTTTTCCTGATATTATGTTTTTAATTTTTTCTATTTCTGATTTATCATCATTACCATAGAGATGTTCAAATATTAATAGTTCGTTATTAAAATGATTAAAAACAATGACATATTTAAAAGCGTCATATAATATTTCAGGTATATTAATTTCTCTCGAATTTGAAATTTTGATGTTATCAAAATACTTGATAGAATCATATGAGGTATATCCAAATAAACCGTTTGATGGAAAATCTAATTCACTTTTTTCAACTTTAAACTGATCAATGAAATAATTTAAATAATATGTTGTTCCTTTTTTTTCTTCTATCTTTTTCTCTACTTTCTTATCATCAAATATCATGTTAACAATATTATCACTGATCGAAATTTGAGCTTTAGAATCAAAACATATAAAAGATAAACTATTTTCTGAACCCTTATAGTCGGAGCTTTCTAATAGAAAAATTTTAGAATAAAAATCTCTAAACTTAAGATATATACTTACAGGAGTGTATATATCAGATATTATTTTTAAAAAATTTGTTTTTACTTTCATAACAAAAAAACCCAAGCTTCAAGCTTGGGTTTTAGTTTATATAATACTTTTAGCTATCTGCTCTACATAAAATTATAGTAAGACCACCAAGTATTTAATTTTATCATACAACTAAATTATATCCTAGAAATTAAATTACAAAATCAATGAATAATTTTTTTAACTCTATTATTCATTACATAAAACCATAAAGGAGGTATAAGAGAAAGAATCATCATGCCTGGGTATCCGGTTGGCATTTCAGGTGTATTTTTATGATTTTTTAAAACTTGATATTTTCTTGACGCATTAAAATGGTGATCAGAATGCCTAGATAATTCAAATAACATAATTCTTCCAATCGGATGGTTAGAGTTCCATGAATGAAAAGGTTGTACTCTCTCATATTTTCCCTTATCATTTTTATTTCTTTGAAGACCATAATGTTCAATATAATTTACTGTTTCGAGTAGTAGAAAACCAAAGACTGAACAACATACAAAATAAACTAATAACTCAAAACCAAATAAGTTATAGATTGAAACCAATAATATAATTTGAATTAATTGATATACAAGCATTTCATTCTTTAAAGAAATTATATTACTTCCATTTCTTTTAAGTCTATTATTCTCAATATTCCAAGCTGATAAGTAACCGAATGAAACTGCTCTGAACCAAAACGAAAAGATATTCTCCCCAAATCGTGCTGAGGAAGGGTCTTCTTTTGTTGAAACTCTTTTATGATGCCCCCTATTATGTTCAATAAAAAAATGCATGTATAAAGAAGGGAGTAATAAAACTTTTGATAGAAATTGTTCAAATTTGTTTTTTCTATGTCCAAGCTCATGAGCAATATTAATTCCAAAGCCACCACAAATGAGTCCCAGAGATAATATCCTACCTATTTTATCTGATATTGATATAGGATTATTCATAGATATCAAAAACTCCCAAATAAGGAAATATATAATAGGAACAAACATATATAAGATGATATCATAAGAAAAATCATCCTTAGACATTTCCTCTTCTGCATCAGAAATATTTTTGCTCGAGGGTTTAAAAAATAATTCAAGGACCGGGATAATTAAAAAAGCTTCAATTATCGGAGCATATGTTAAAATACCAGTGGAATTGAAAGAAACATATGCCAAAAAAGGTATTGACAGCGTAAGAAAATATTTTAAAAACCTAAAATTCATCATTTTTTATAAATCTACGCAAATATACTAATGAAAATGATAATGTATTAAAATTTGAAATGTCTGGAATAGATTGGTTTTTAATAACAATATCAAAAATATTATCAAAATTATATTGATAACTAACCAATAGTTGGATTTGGTTTTTATTCAAATTAAAAGATAATCCTCCCATAGCAACCAAACCATATGAAAAAATATTATCTCTTTCCTCATCAAAATAAAATGGTTCATCAGGAAAATTTAATTTTATTTTGTCTGAGTTTTCTGAAATCATAAATTCAGCAAATGGACCTAAAGCAAAATTTATATTTAAATTTTTATCTCCAAAATAGGTAGTCATCATAAATGGAATGTTAATAAAGTCAAATTCAGACTGATACAAATTATTGTTAATGTTATTCTCTTGATCGAAAGTCCAACCCTTCTTTATTTTTGAAATTTCTATTCTAATTCCAGTATTTTTTTTATTTTTTATTTCAGTAATAAATGATAAATTAAAATTATCAAGAGGAGAGGTCTTAATATTTTGAGGAAAAAAGTTATTGTAAAAATGAATATTTGAATTATAATAAGATGTCTTAAAACCCATAGAAATTGAATTTTGTGAAATAAGCTTTGTGCTCAAGAGTAAAAAGAATAGAATAGGAAAAAGTATTTTCATAAAAATTGATTTAAAATAACCAAAAAAAAGAAATCATTACTTTATTTATTAATTTTATTGTGGCAAGCTGGTACGACCAGCTCCTACTGAATCCCCCAGGTCTGGAAAGAAGCAAGGGTAAGTGGTTGTAGCGGTGCGAAACTGGTTTGCCATTTTTATATATTATGTTTATTATAAAAATAAAAGGAAAAGCAAAGATTCCAGATTTCATTCAACTCAGAGATGACAATATGATACTTTTAGAATATTTTAGTGCCGCCAGACCACTAAATAAACTTAAAGGATACGGTATAAAATCATCTGATAATGAGATTATGAGATATGTTGAAAATCTAGAATATGGAAAATTACAAAAACTTAATCTAAAATGATTGAAAATCCCATATTGAAAATTGAAGACGCCTCAATATTTCATCACTTTAAAACAATTTTAAATAATGTTAATCTTAAATTGGATAGAGGAGAATTTATATATGTAATTGGTAAGACTGGTAGTGGAAAAAGCTCATTACTTAGAACAATTTATTGTGATATTCCTCTTAAAATGGGGAAAATTATAGTTGATAATCAGGACATATCAAATATTAGTAAAAAAGAATTACCATATCTAAGAAGAAAAATTGGTATTATTTTTCAAGATTTTCAGTTATTTCAAGATAGAAACGCATATGAAAACATAAAATTTATAATGACATCTACTGGATGGGATGATAATAAAAAGATGGATAAGAAAATTTTTCAATTGTTAGAGAAAGTTGGACTGGAAGATAAATCAAATAATTATCCATTTGAATTATCAGGTGGTGAACAACAAAGGTTAGTAATTGCAAGGTCTATTGTAAATAATCCAAAGATAATTATTGCTGATGAACCAACAGGAAACTTAGATCCATTAATCGCAGAAAAAATATTAAAACTTCTTTTTGAGATAAATAAGTCTGGAACAAGTATTATTATGACAACTCATAACTATAATCTTATTAAAAAATATAATAAGCGTATATTAAAATGTGAAGATGGTTTAGTAAAAGAGACTTCTATTTAGCATTTAATCTATCAATAGCGTTTTGAAAATCTGGGGAAATAGCCAAAGCATTATTAAAAAACTTATTGGCCTCATCTTTGTTTTTTTGTTCTAAAAATATTAAACCCTTGAGATAATTAAGTTGGGCTCTGATGAAAACTTCTTGGACGGAATTATCATTTTTAGAAACAGATACTGACATTTTTTCAGTTTCGTTATTATTGATTAGTATATCTAAATTTGTTATGCTTTCATTATAATTTTTAAGTTCAAATTGTAGAAAGGCAATTGTATATAAAACATCGATTCTATCTGTCCTAAGATATAAAGATTCATATTGATCAAGTGCCTGCTGTTTTAATCCTAGATTTTGAAGCGAAATACAAGATATTTCTAATGCGAATGTATTAGCAGGCTGAATAGCTAAAATTTCTCTTGAAATCATATAGGAAGGTGCCCATTGTGACAGTGTTAAATATTCTCTCATAAGAGAGTCTTTTAAGAAAATATTTTCAGGTTGTAATGCTATCATTTTATATAAAGCGTTAATCGCAACTGATGGATCATTATATGTTTTAGCTTTTATGTATATAGAATTTTGTAGATCAAATTCATTANTTTGNGAATAAGATCTATTAAAAAGTAATAATGTTACAATTAAAAGAAATAATATTTTTTTCATTTTTTTNAGTTTTTAATTTCTAATCCTANGGATTTTCCTAATCTTANTAANAGNTCAAGAGCTTCCTNTCTATNATTTTTAATTTTACCATCTAAAATTTGATTTTTAATTTCATTTTTTANTTCACCAATGATTNTTGATGGTTTNATTGCAAAAATATCAATTATTTCCTGACCAGATATAGGTGGTTGAAAATTTTTTATTTTGTCTGATTCTTCNACTNNTCTCATTTTTTTCTCAACTATATCAAAATTCTTTAAATATTTCTTAGCCTTGTCTGGATTCTTTGTTGTAATATCAGCTCTACATAATTTCATTAAATCATCAATATCGTTTCCTGACTCATATAATAACCTCCTGATAGCAGAGTCAGTAATATGATCCTTAACTAAAGCAATAGGTCTTAAATGTAGCCTAACCAGTTTAGCTACATACCTCATTTTATCNTCTAGTGGAAGTTTTAATTTTTTAAAAATTTTAGGAACTAATTTTGAACCTAAATCTTCNTGNCCATGAAATGTCCANCCTACTTTTTCATTATATCTTTTAGTATGAGGTTTAGCAATATCGTGAAGTATAGCGGACCATCTTAACCATAAGCAATCGGTACTTTCACATATGTTATCAAGAACTTCAAGTGTATGGTAAAAATTATCTTTATGTGANTGATTGTTAACCTTTTCAACACCATNAAGATTATTCATTTCTGGAAAAATGAACTTTAAAAGNCCTGATGAAAATAATAATTTGAATCCATAAGAAGGTTTTTTTGNTAAAATAATTTTATTTAACTCAGAGGTTACCCTTTCCTTGCTTATTATTTCTATTCTTTTGGCATTTTCAATGATTGACNAAAATGTNTCTTCTTCAATATCAAAATTTAATTGTGATGCAAATCTTATCGCCCTCATCATCCTAAGAGGATCATCCTTAAATGTTTTTATTGGTTCATCACANGTTCTAATAATTTTGTTTTTTAAATCATTTATACCATTAAACTTATCAATCAAATTTCCATAATCATTATTCATTGATATNCATANTGCATTAATAGTAAAATCTCTTCTTCTCATNTCATCATCGAATAAGCCAGGTTTAANTTCNGGATTTCTTGANTTTTTNGAATAGGATTCTTTTCTTGCACCTACAAATTCAAGTATATAATCATTATTCCTAATCGATGCAGTTCCAAAATTTTTAAAAATAGATACATTAGAAAAAACTTTATTTTCAGAGAGATTTTTAACTAAATTAAATGGTTCCCCTAGAGTCATAATATCTATATCTTTTCCCTTTTTGTTAAGAATAAGATCTCTAACAAATCCGCCAACTAAATATGTTTCAATATCAATTTTATCTCTCTCNCCTTTGAGAATTCTAATTGAATCGACACTATTTATTTTTTCTCTAAAGTTCATTTTTAAATGCAAAGTTAAAATTATTGTTAATTCATCTTAATAAAATTAAAAATTATAAAACTTTATAATTATTTACGCTAGATTTATGTCCCGTTACAATAAAATCATAATATAAATGAAAAAATACATATTCGTAACGGGAGGAGTCACNTCATCTCTTGGAAAAGGAATAATTTCTGCTTCTCTAGGACTACTATTAAAAGCCGTTGGTTATAGAGTAACTATTCAAAAGTTTGATCCTTATTTAAATATTGACCCTGGTACCATGAGTCCTTATGAACATGGAGAATGCTATGTCACAAAGGATGGTGCAGAAACTGATCTTGACCTAGGTCATTACGAGAGATTCCTAGGTATCACTACATCTCAAGATAATAACGTGACTACTGGGAGAATATATAACAATGTTATATCTAAAGAAAGAAAAGGTGAATTTTTAGGAAAAACTGTTCAGGTTATACCCCATATCACAGATGAAATAAAAAATAGTTTTTATAAAATTGGAAATAATAATAATTACGATATTATAATTACTGAAATTGGAGGTTGTATAGGNGACATTGAATCTTTACCTTTTTTTGAGGCAGTAAGACAAGCAAAATTAGATTTAAAAAGAAAAGATTTTCTAAATATNCATTTAACATTAATACCCTATTTATCAACATCAGGAGAATTAAAAACAAAACCAACACAACATTCTGTTAAAAAGATGTTAGAAGCAGGAATTCAACCAGATGTTCTTGTCTGTAGAAGTGAGCACCAATTAACTAAAGAAATTAAAAATAAATTAGCTCTTTTCTGTAATGTATCTAAAAACTCTGTNATTGAATCTATTGATGCAAAATCCATTTATGATGTTCCAGTTTTAATGAGAAATGAAAAACTTCATTCAATAGTATTAGATTCTTTAGGCATTAAAAAGAAAAGACCATTAAGATTAAGTCGTTGGAAAAAGTTCTTGAATAATCTTCATTCATCAAAAAACCTATTAAATATNGCAATTGTTGGAAAATATATAGCTCTACATGATGCATATAAATCAATATCCGAGTCTTTAATTCATGCCGGTGCAAATTTAAATTCTCGTGTAAATATATCTTGGTTACTATCTGAGGATATAAATGAAAAAAATGTTTATAAAAAGTTATCAGGTTGTGATGGTGTTATAGTTGCTCCTGGCTTTGGTAAAAGAGGAATTGANGGTAAAATATCTTCAATTAAATATGTTAGAGAAAATAGAATTCCATTTTTTGGTATATGCTTAGGCATGCAATGTGCATGCATTGAGTTTAGTAGAAATGTATTAATGAAAAAAGATGCAAACTCTACTGAATTTGATAGCTCTACAAATTATCCAATAATTGATTTAATGGAAAAACAGAAAAAAATTATTAACAAAGGTGGTACTATGCGTCTTGGTTCGTATAAATGTAAACTATCAAAAAAATCTATTGTAAAAAAAGCTTATAAAAAAGATATTGTTGAAGAAAGACATAGACACAGATATGAGTTTAATGGTTTATTTAAAGATGATTTTAATAGAAATGGTATGTTGACAACGGGAATTAATGAAAAACTTAAATTGGTAGAGGTTATTGAATTAGATAATCATCCATGGTTTATTGGAACTCAATATCATCCAGAATATAAAAGCAGAGTTTTAGAACCTCATCCACTATTTATTAGTTTTGTATCAAAAATTAAATCATTAAAAAATGGATAATGATAAATACATAGGTTTTACTCTTATAATGTTATTGATTATAACTTATTATGTATTTTTTCCCCCGGGACAATCTCCAAATAGTCAAGAAGAAGTTAATAATATTGAAAAAGATATTATTAGTAATGAAGATGACACACAATTCAATCAACTTAGTGAAGTTATTTCAAAGGAGGAGGGTGAAAAAATAACATTAGAAAATGATCTATTTATAGTAGACTTTAATTCTAAAGGAGGAATTATTGAGAATGTTTTTTTAAAAAAGTTTCTCAATAATAATTCAGAAGTTGTTCAATTATACAATGAAAATGAAAGTATAATTAATTTTAAATTATCTAATCATAATATAAATTTTAACAACATTATTTTTAGTTATGAAGTAAATAAAAGTGCAGATAATCAAATATTAAATTTTACTTCAAATATCGATAATGATAAGAAGATCACAATAAAATATCAGATTGATCAAAATAGTTATCAAATAAATAATAGCATAATACTAAATGAAGAATTTGAAGATACTGATTTTATTGATTTGAAATGGAAAAACAAACCTTATCATCAAGAACTTAATACTTATAATGAAAAAAATCAGTCAACTATTAACTACCTGGACGAAAATGATAATTTTGATTACTTAGATTACCCTTCAACTGAAGATGAGTCTATTCAAATTTCTGAACCGATTAAATGGATATCTTTTAAACAACAATATTTTATATCATCTATTATAACTAATGATCTCTTTTATGATTCAAAATTATATTCACTACATGAAGAAGGAGATGAGTTTGTTAAAGACTTTACAATTGAATCAAAAATTAAGTTAATTAATAATTCAATCAACTTAGATTATTATTTTGGACCTAATGACTTTAAAATATTAAAGGAAATATCTACTGATTTTGACAAAAATATATACTTAGGTTTCGAGACTATTGGAGTTAGAACTTTTAATAAATACATATTAATACCAATATTTAATTTTTTAAAGAATTTCACAGAAAGTTATGGTTTAATTATTCTTCTTATGGTTATTGTAATTAGAATCATAATAACTCCATTTACATATAAGTCTCATATATCAATGGCAAAAATGAAAGTATTAAATCCTGAAATTCAAGCTATAAGAGAAAAACATGAAGGTGATATGCAAAAATCTCAAGCAGAAACAATGGAATTGTATCAGAAAACTGGGGTAAGCCCATTGGGTGGCTGTTTACCAATATTATTTCAAATGCCAATTTTGATATCTGTGTTTTATTTTATACCAAATATGATAGAGTTTCGAGGACAATCTTTCTTGTGGGCAAATGATCTATCCACATATGATTCGATACTTAGATTACCATTCACAATCCCATTTTATGGTTCTCATGTTAGTCTTTTTACAATTTTGATGGCTATATCTATTATGTTAATGAATAAAACTAATATGCAAATGCAGGCATCAATGGAAGGNCCTATGAAATATTTCCAATATTTCATTCCAATAATGATGTTGTTTTTCTTTAATAGCTTTTCTTCCGGATTAACTTATTATTATTTCTTAACAAATATCGCAACATATGGTCAAATGAATATATTTAAAAAGTTTGTTAATGAATCTAAAATAAAGGAGGAGATTGAATTAAATAAAAAGAAAAATATTAATTCAAAAAAATCAAGTTTTCAGATTAGACTAGATGAAGCTATGAAAGCAAGACAAAGTAAAAATAAAAAATAATTTTTATGGGTAAAATAATTTCAATTGCAAATCAAAAAGGCGGAGTTGGGAAAACAACAACATCGATTAACCTTGCAGCAAGTCTAGCAGCAATGGAACACAAAACTCTTTTAGTTGATGCTGATCCTCAAGCTAATTCTACTTCGGGATTGGGGGTGTCAAAAAAAGACATTAAAAAGACAGTATATGAATGTATGACTGATGAATCATTAGTGATAGATGATNTNTTAANAACAGATATTGATTATTTAGAACTATTACCATCAGGTATTGATCTNGTAGGTGCTGAAGTTGAGATGGTTGATNTGGAGAATAGAGATCACAGGATGAAAAACTNTTTAAGTAACATCAGAGATGAATATGACTTTATAATNATTGATTGNTCTCCATCTCTTGGAATTGTAACTGTAAATTCATTAGTTNCATCTGATTCNGTAATTATTCCAGTTCAGTGTGAGTATTTTGCTCTAGAAGGTTTAGGAAAACTNCTTGAAACAATTAGATTAATTCAATCTAAATTAAATAAAAACCTNACAATTGAAGGTATTTTAATGAGCATGTACGATGTTAGGTTAAGGTTAAGTAATCAAGTAGTTGANGAAGTTCAAACACATTTTANATCANTAGTATTCGATACTATTATCCCACGAAATGTTAAGCTTAGTGAAGCACCATCTTTTGGTATTCCTGCNATATCCTACGATGCAAATTGTAAAGGATCATTAAGCTACTTAAATTTAGCAAAGGAATTAGTAGATAAAAACGAAAGCATTAAAGTTTCATGGTAAATAAAAGAAATACTTTAGGAAGAGGNTTAGGTTCATTATTAGGTGGTGACGANNAAAAAATTAAGAATAATTTATTCGAAGAAATTGAGATTGATAAAATTGAGATCAATCCAGATCAACCAAGAAAAAAATTCAATGAAAAAAATTTAAAGGAACTTACCATTTCAATCAAAAATTATGGTATAATTCAACCAATTACTGTTAGAAAATTATCTGAGAATAAATTTCAATTAATATCTGGAGAGAGAAGATTTCGTGCCTCAAAAGTTGCAGGGTTAAAAAAAATACCATCATTCATAAAAGATNCAGAGGAGAAAGAAATGCTTGAACTTGCCCTCATTGAAAATATTCAAAGAGAAAATCTTAATTCAATTGAAATCTCAATTTCATATAAAAAATTACTTAATGACCTTAAAATCAATCAAGAGGAACTTGCAGATAAGGTTGGAAAAGATAGGTCTACTATTAATAATTACCTTAGATTATTAAAGTTACCCCCTTCTATCCAAAATGGAATTTTAGAAAATAAGATACAAATGGGTCATGCCAGATCACTTATTACTATNGAAAAAAGNGAAGTTCAATTAGAAATATATAATGCTATAATTAAAAANGGATTATCTGTCAGAAAAACAGAGGAATTAGTAAGNTCATTAAATAGAATTCAAAAGTCTAAAACAACTGCTTTTAAGTCGAAAGAAATTGAGAAACTTGAAGGTAAATTATCCTCTCATTTTGGAACCAAAATTTTTACNTCAGGAAATAACTCAAAAGGAAAAATAATAATACCATATAAGTCAACTAATGATCTAAATAGAATACTTGAAATTTTAGATATCATATAATGTTAAGATTTTTACTTATTTCATTGATTCTAAGCAATACATTATTTTCTCAAGATAATATAGTTCCTATTGATAGTATAAATAAAAATATTAAAAAAGCGACTAGGTTATCAGCACTGGTACCTGGATTAGGTCAAGTATATAATAAACAGTATTGGAAGATTCCTATTATTTTCGGAGGATATTCCGTAATTGGTCATTATATAAAATTCAATAATGATATGTATCAAGAATTCAGAACTGCTCTAGTATACGAAACAGATGAAGATGCATTAACAGTGAACCCCTACCCTAACTTTAATCAAAGTTCATTAGAAAGAAACATGGACTTCTGGAGGAGAAATAGAGACCTACTTATTATTTTCTCTGGGGTATATTACCTTCTTAACATAGCTGATGCTCATATTTTTGCACATTTAAAAGATTTTGATACAAATGATAATATTTCATTAAGAATCAAACCAAGTTTAAAAAATATTAATAATACCAATGTTGTCGGTATTTCACTTAATATAAACTTTTAATACTGTTAGTTTTACTATTTAAATATTAATTTTACACGATGAAAAAAGGTCCAATTAGAGAATGGTTTGATGCATTATTTTTTGCTGTAATAGCTGCTACCCTTATTAGGTGGGCTACATTTGAGGCATTTACAATTCCTACACCTTCAATGGAAAATACTTTATTAGTTGGAGATTTTTTGTTTGTTAATAAATTAAATTATGGTCCTAGGACGCCAATGACACCTATTCAAGTTCCTCTCACCCATCAAAAAATTTGGGGTACTAATATTCCATCTTATCTCGACTGGATAAAACTTCCTCAATTTAGACTTCCAGGATTCAGTAATATTGAAAGAGGCGATGTTGTTGTTTTTAATTATCCATCAGAAATAGATAAACCCGTAGATTTAAAAACATACTATGTTAAAAGGTGTGTTGGTTTACCTGGTGATACAATCTCTATAGAAAATGGTGATATATTAATAAATAGTCAAAAAACTGTAGATCCAGAAGGTCTTCAAAATCGTTATTTTCTAAGTACTCAGACTACAATAAACGATAGGATTTTTAAAAAATATGGTATTTGGGAATACACAAAAGTCACTAATGGTTATTACATCAACACAAATGAAGAAAATGCTGAAGCAATTGGCAAAGAATCATTTGTAAATGGTATTTCTGTATATCGTATGGACAAAACAATTGCCGCAAACAGAATCTATCCAAGTAATAAGTTTATATGGAATACAGATTATTATGGACCTTTATTAATACCTCAAAAAGGTCTAAATATTGAAATTAATGAAGATAATCTATCAAAATATGGAAATATTATTACTGATTATGAAAAAAATAACAACGCTAAAATAGAAGATGATATTCTATATATTGGTAATCAAGTTGTTGATAAATATACTTTTAAACAAGATTATTATTTTATGATGGGTGACAACAGACATAATTCAGAAGATTCAAGGTTTTGGGGATTTGTACCTTATGATCATGTTCTTGGTGAAGCTTCATTTATTTGGTTCTCATATGATTATAAGGAAGATAATCTATTTAAAGCTATCAGATGGAGTAGGTTCCTCAATATCATTAGATAAATTCACCAATTAATTTTTTTAATATTATTTAGTAAAAGATATTCATTGGTCTTTTTAAAATGAAAATTTTTAAAAAAACCTTTATGAGCAGAGAAGGGTGATGGGTGAGGTGATTTTAATATTAGATGTTTGTTATCATCTATTAATCTACTTTTTGATTGAGCATATTTACCCCATAAAAGAAAAACTACATTTCTTCTTTCTGAAGAAATATTTTTAATAACAAAATCAGTGAATTTTTCCCATCCAATATTGGTATGAGATCCTGGTTCTGATTTTCTAACAGTTAAAATTGAATTAAGTAACAGGACTCCCTGATTTGCCCATCTAGTTAAATCACCGTTTGAATATTCATATTCAGGATAATTATTTTTTAATTCAATAAATATGTTTTTTAAAGATGGAGGTATTTTTATATTTTTTTCAACTGAAAAAGATAATCCATTAGCTTGGCCTTTTCCATGATACGGGTCTTGACCAATTATAACAACCTTTAATGAGTCAAAAGGACACAAATTAAATGCATTAAATATTTTATCCCCCTTCGGATATATGGTATTGAATTTATATTCATTTCTAACTTTTTCAACTAGAAGCTTGAAATAATCCTTATTAAAAAACTTTTCTAACACATTATTCCAAGATTCCTCAATTTTTACTCTCATTTTGGATTAATTTTGAATTTAATATTTTAGTATATGAAAGATAGAAAATTAATATACATACTCACTTTCTCAATAATTTTTTTTCTGGGTGTATCAATATATTTTATTTATAATAATTATAAAAATGAGGAGATAAGGATTAAACAACAATATGAACTTGATGAACTATACCTAGATCTAGACTCAGTATCTAATGTTTTAAATGATAAAATATTGACTATTTCTCAGTTGGGCGGTGATATTGACTCTTTACTTATACTAAAGGAAAATATAGAATTAGAAAAAAGAGAGTTTAGAAGTAGAGCATATGCACAGATAAATAGATTACAAGGTAAAGTTGAAGGTTATAGAGAGTTATTAATAGCACAAGATGAAGAAATAGAAAAGTTAAAAAAATTAAATGAACAACTTTATGAAGAGAACAAAGAACAAAAAGTTGAAATTAATAACCTAAATAGTACAATTAGTAATATTAACAGATCTAATCAGAAACTCGAAGAACAAATTGAGGAGGCAGGGAGACTCGAATTAAAAGATATACAAGTAAAAGGAATCTACAGAAATGGATCTGAAAAATTAAATTCATTTAAAGAAAGGTCTCTTTCAAAAATAAATATTGAGTTTAAAGTTTTAGAAAATTCTCTTTCAAAAATTCAGGTAATTGGAATATACTTAATAATTATGAACCCTTCAGGTCAAGTCTTATATGATATTTCCAGAGGTTCTGGATCATTTACTTTTGAAAAAAGAGAGATGTTTTATTCAATAAAAGATGAAATTCTTATTGACAGGTCTGAGATGAAATATGATTTAGAGTATTTCAAAAGTGAAGATCTAGAAAAAGGCACATACGAAGTCATTATATACACAAATAACTATGAAATTGGAAGAAGTGAATTTATCATCAAATAATTATTTTTTTTGAATCAAAAGGTTAGATTTGCAACTCATTTAAGATAGAGTTATGAATAAAAATTACGAGACAGTATTCATAATTAACCCCGTTCTATCTGAGAAACAGGTAGAGGATACTGTCAAAAAATATAAAAAACAACTTGACTCATATAAAGTTAAGTTTGTATGCAACGAGAGTTTAGGTTTTAAAGAACTAGCCTATCCTATCAACAAAAAGAATTCTGGTTTCTACCATTTATTTCAGTATGAATCTACAGACATTAATGTAGTTAAAAACTTAGAAGTAGAACTTAAAAGAGATAGATCAGTATTAAGATATATTACCGTTTCTTTATGTAAAGATGGTATCGAGTTTAATACCAGAAGAGCAAAAGGAGAGTTTAACAAGAAAAAAGAGAAAAAATGAGAAATCAATTTAACTCAGCATTACAAAATGAATCTATTGACAGATCAAGTAAATTAAAGAAGTTTTGTAGATTCAAAAAAAGTGGTATTAAATACATAGATTATAAGGATCCAAACTTCTTAAAACAATTTATAAATGACCAAGGAAAAATTCTTCCCAGAAGGATTACAGGAACAAGCTTAAAATATCAAAGAAAAGTAACTCAAGCTATAAAAAGAGCAAGACATTTAGCTATTTTACCATATACAACAGATTCACAATAAAATGAAACTTATATTAATAAAAGATGTACCTGGACTTGGTTTTCAAGATGAGAAGGTAAATGTTAAGGATGGTTATGGTAGAAACTTTCTTATACCAAAAGGACTTGGAGTACTTGCTAATAAATCCAATTCTAGAGTATTAGAAGAAAAACTTAAACAGACAATTAAGAAACAGGAAGAGATCTTAAAGTCAGCTGAAAAAATAGCAAATAAAATTGGTGATTTAAATCTAGAAATTAAATTAAAATCCGGTGCAGATGATAAAGTTTTTGGGTCAGTAACAACAGCTCAGATTACAAAAATATTATCTAAGAAAGGATTTGAAATTGACAAAAGAAATGTGACATTAAGCTCAAAAGTGAATTCTACAGGAGAATACACTGTTTTCTTAAAATTACATAAAGATGTAACACATGAAATAATATTAAATGTAACAGGTACAAATCCAAAGAAAAAAAAGAAGAAAATTAAAGAAGTCAAAAAAGAAGAATCTGAAACTCAAGGTAAGGAATCAAAAGATATTGAGATTAACTCATCAGATAAGCCTGATGATATTGAGAAAAAATCCGAGAACGACACAGCAAAAAATAGCTAATTTTTATAAAAAAAAACTTTAAACATTTACTAAATTGATTTTTCACACATAATGAGAAAAAAATATTTAGTTGATGTCATCATTCCCCTCCCTCTAAGTAATTACTATACTTATTTAATACATTCCAAAATTGATGTTGGTACAATTTTAAAAGTACCATTTGGAAATAATAATGAAAGTATCAACGCAATTACTATTTCAGAATGTTACGAAAAAAAGGTATCGTTTCCTGTAAAAGAAATCATATCAGTAAATCAGAGATTATTTTCTAATAAACAGATAAAATTTTATAAGTGGATTAGTCAGTACTATATGGTTGAGTTACCTAAAGTATTTAATTCTTTATTTCCAAAACATATATTTAATATAATTTCAAAAAAAATAAGTTCAAACATTTCAACTAATAATGAAAAATTCAAATCAAATATTGTTGTAGATGAATCACCTAACTTTATTTCATTTTTAAATAAAGAAATAAAATCCCAAACTATAAAAAATTATCAAATTCTCATTTTAACTCCTAATATTTTAAAGTCCTATGAGATAAAAAAAAAATTAAAGTTTAAAAGTTATTTATTTGATTCTAGCAGAACAGAAAAAGAAACAAAAGATATATGGGGAAGTGTTAATAACCATCAAAACATAATTATAATTGGTGTTAAATCTGCTTTATTTTTACCTTTTTCAAATCTTAGTTGTATATATGTATTAGATGAAAATGACGTATCATATAAAGAGAGTGATAAAGTTATAAGATTCAATACCAGAGATTCAGCAGTTATGCTATCTAAAATTCATAGTTGTAATATCAACTTACTTTGTAATTTTCCATCTATTGAGTCTACCAATAATATATTAGATAAAAAGTACCAATTAGTAAATAAATCAAAAAATATAAAACTAAAACAAGATAATAGAATTAGAGTTATCAATATATTAGAAAATAGAATTAAAGAAAAATATGATGGTGTTCTTAGTGATGAAATAAAAATGGAAATTTCAAGTAGAATAAAAAAAAATAAGAAAATATTAATATACTCACCATTTACATCAACAATTGAAGACATAAAAAAATCTATCTCAAAAAATGGAAAAGGATTATTTTTAAAAGAAATTATTAAAAAAAATCTTATATCAAAATCTAAAATTGAGAGACTTATTGAAAATATAAATGATTATAATGTTTTAATAGGAAACCAGTCTATTCTCTGTAACACACTATTTGATCAATTTGATATGATTGTTCTGATTGAACCAGAAAAAATTAGACTTAAGGGTAATTATAAGTCGAATGAAATCATTTTTAATTTACTCTATAAATCTGTAAACTACTTAAGATACAAAGATTCTATAGAGGTAATAATTCAAACAAACGAATCACAGAGCTCAATACTACAAAATGCTCTCAAATTAGATTATAAATCTTTTATAAGAGGTGAGTTAAAGGAAAGGAAAATATTTAAGTTCCCACCTTATTCTAAAATTATAAAAGTTGAGTTAAACTCCCCAAATAAAGAAAATAATTCTAAAGTTGGCTCTTCATTATTTAAAGATTTAGTAAAAGAATTTAATGATCTTGAAATTAGTGATATTGGAATTTCCAGTGATGGAAAAAAATACGATATTATAATCAAGTATATAGATTTAAATAATCTCAAATTAAAAAAAGAGAAACTAAATATTTTTTTAAAAAAGATAAAAAAAGATAAAAAATTCAATGATATTTTATTGAATATTGATATAGATCCTTAAATTTTCCAGTTCTCAATTAAATAATTTGATCCTCTTTTTGAACTTAAATCAAATTTGCAAGGAACAATGGAGATATAATTGTCATTAATTGCTGACTCATCATTATTTGGATCATTATCGTGGTTCACAAAGTTTCCAACCATCCAGTAGTATTCTCTACCATATGGGTCATATCTCTTATCAAATTTTTCTTCCCAAATAGCGTTAGCTTGTTTACATATCTTTATTCCCTTAATTTTATCGTCTGAGATGGCAGGAATATTAACATTAAGAGCAACTAAATCAGGGATTCCATTATCTAGAGCATTTTCAATGATTTTTTCGATAAATGGAGTTGAATGAGATAAGTCAGCATTTGGATCATAATCACATAAAGAAAATCCTATAGATGGTGTATTTTCTATAGCACCTTCTATTGCGGCTGACATTGTACCAGAATACAACACACTAATTGATGAGTTACTTCCATGATTAATTCCACTTACTATTAAATTAATTTTTCTTTCTTTAAGTAAATGATGTTTAGCTATTTTAACACAGTCGGCAGGTGTTCCGCTACATTTATATGATATTTCATTATCAAAAATATCTGATTTTACCAGTCTTAATTTATCTCCAACTGTGATAGCATGACCCATTCCAGACTGTGGACTATCTGGAGCAACAATAACTACCTCACCAAATTGATTCATAATATGTACAAGATGCCCTATGCCTCTTGAATCAATTCCGTCGTCATTAGTTACAAGAATTAATGGTTTATTCATAATTATATTTTGTTATAATAATTTATAACTTTTGCAAGATCACTCATTTTTTTAAGATTAATTCTATTCTTATTAAAATAAGTTTTCATAGGTTCATTTTTGTCAGACATTACATTAAAAAGGTCTCTTTTCTTACCATTAAATTTGATAATTTTTCCACTATTCTGAAGAAAAAAATAATCATATTTAATTTTATTTACATAACTATAGTTATTATTAAATCTAGGCATCATGCTGTAACTATAATAAGAAGGAAAATAATTATTGGAGATAGATTCAGCAACAATTCTCTCCCTTAACAAAAGACTTAATTTACCTTCAATCACAATTTCAAATAGTACAGGGACACTATAGTTATAACCAACTTCATACATTAGTGAATAGAATTGTCTATAATCTCGAATTGTCTCATCATATATTTCAAAAAAATATAAATTATTAACATTATAAGCCTTTAATGTTTTGCCATCATCTAATTGAATAGACTGATTTTCAAAATCATAATTTAAATCGCCTTTTATTGTATCTCCTTCATTTGTCACCAGAAGACCAGGATGCCACAAATCACTTGGAAATTGTTGTGCACAGATTTTAAATGAAATTAAAAGAAAAAAAATAATTTTATTCATTAAAATTTATTTCTTTAAAATATCATGACCCATTTTATCTCTTTTAGTTTCAAGATATTTAAGATTATGTGAATTTGGTGTTACTTCAATTTTTGTGTTTTTCACAATCTTAATTCCATACCCCTCCAAACCAATTCTTTTTTTTGGATTATTAGTAAGAAGATTAATTTTTTTAATTTTTAAATCTTTTAATATTTGGGCACCAACTCCATAGTCTCTATGATCCATCTTAAAGCCTAACTTATGATTTGCTTCTACAGTATCAAAACCTTTTTCCTGAAGTTCGTAAGCCTTCAATTTATTAATTAAACCAATGCCTCTTCCCTCTTGATTCATATAAAGAAGTAACCCCTTTCCATTCTCATTTATTTGATTCATGGCCATTTTTAATTGGGATCCACAATCACACCTAAGTGAACCTAATATGTCACCAGTAACACATGATGAATGTACTCTTACCAAAACTTCGTCATCATCACCCCAGTTCCCTTTTTTTAGGGCTATATGAGTATCTTTTGAGTTTAGTTGTTCATATGCTATTAAATCAAACGAACCAAACTTAGTAGGTAAATTTATAGATACTTTCTTTTCTATGAGGGACTCAGATTTCAGCCTATAATTTATAAGATCTTTAATGGATATAATTACCATATTATGTTTCTCTGCTACATCAAATAAATTATTTAATCTTGCCATTGTACCGTCATCATTTAAAATCTCACAAATTACTCCGGATGGATAAAGACCAGCTAATCTTGGTAGATCAACTGAGGCTTCTGTATGACCTGCTCTTCTTAAAACTCCTCCCTTCATAGATTTTAAAGGGAATATATGACCTGGTTTAGAGAATTGATCTGAATTAATTTTTTTATCAACTAGTGCCTTAACAGTCTTTGACCTGTCAGAAGCAGATATGCCAGTTGAAACACCATCTCCTTTTAGGTCGACAGATACTGTGAAAGAAGTCCCAAATTTATCAGTATTTTTTCCAACCATCAAATCTAAATCAAGTTCTTCACACCTATCTGAATCTAAAGAACAACAGATAAGTCCTCTTCCCTCTTTAGACATAAAATTTATAACCTCCGGAGTTACTTTAGATGAAGCACAAACAAAATCACCTTCATTCTCCCTTGACTCATCATCGACAATTATTACAACCTCACCTTTTTTTATAGATTCAATTGCCTCAGGTATAGTATTTAATTCTTTCATATTGATGTCACGTTACCTAATTGTTTTGCTATCTCCATTTCAGTAGATTTTAATTTATTATGGATTTTCATAATTTCTTCCTCATTTATATTTTCGGATTCATTATTTAAATTTTTAAGATTATCATTTATCATTTTCTTTACTAATCTAAACTTAAGTCTTAATATATTATTGTACGTAGTTTTTTTCAAAGAGTCTGACTCTTCAGAAACATGAATATTAAATTTATCTTTCCACTTATTACTAATCTCATATTTTGAAGTAGATAGGTCAATAACCTCATTTTTTATTGAGTCATACTCTTCAGAAAAAAAATAATTTATATCAATAATATTATCTCTACTAAACTCTTCCTTAAAAGTTTTAATTATCTCAATATAACTCTCATTTGTAAAGTCTACATCTTCGATTTCTCTTAAGAAATATTCAATAAAAGATTTTCTATCAAGACCCATAACCTCAAAATCTTTTGTTCCATAATTAACTAACATCCTTACGCATTCCCTCTCATGATGATTTATTACATTATTTATTTTTATTTTATCACTTTTTGGTTTTTGTGGTTTGGACAAGTCTTGTAATTTCGAAGTATTCTTATTGATTAATAATTTATTCATCTCAGTAATTAATGAGTTTTCATTAATATTTAAAGAATTACTTGTTTCTTTTATAAAAACAGATCTTTTTATAGAGTTAGGTATTTTTGAAATAGATTTTACAATATCAAATATCATATCTGATTTCTTAATTGGATCGTCTTTATAATTTTCGTTCAATAATTTGACTTTATAATTTATTAAGTCCGTCTCATTAGTATTTAAATAATTTTTAAATTCTAATTCATTCATTTTTTTTGATAAACTATCAGGGTCTTCATCTTTTGGTAAAGAGACAATTTTAACATTTAAATCATTCTCTAATATTAAATCCATTCCCCTCAATGAAGCGTTCAAACCAGCCTCATCACCATCATATAGTATTGTTATATTTTTAGTGTATCTAGATAAAAGTTTTATTTGTCCATTTGTTAATGAAGTCCCTGAGGATGAGACAACATTATTAATTCCAATCTGGTACAATGATATAACGTCGGTATATCCTTCAACTAAATAACATTTATCCTCTTTCCTTATCTCATTTTTGGACTGATATAACCCATAAAGAATATCACTTTTAATATATAATAAGGTCTCTGGAGAATTAATATATTTGGGTTGTTTCTTCTCTTCTTTTATCTGTCTTGCACCAAAAGCAATAACCTTACCAGTTATATTATGAATTGGAAACATTAGCCTATTTCTAAACCTGTCATACTTTTTATTGTCCTTTACTATTATTAAGCCTGCCTTTTCAATTAAAGCTTCATCAAATCCATTTTTGATTAAGTGTTTAAGTAATGAATCCCAATCTTCAATGCTATAACCAATATTAAATTTCTTAATCATATCAGTGTTAACTCCTCTATGGTCTAGGTATGTCATAGCAAAGTTCTGTCCACTCTCAGTTTTTAAATTATTCATAAAAAACTCATTAGCCCTAGAAAGAATTATCAGTAAACTTTCTTTTTCTGTATTCTGAGGAGAGTAATCATCTGAATCTTCAATCTCAACTCCATATTTTTCTGCCAAATATTTCAGAGATTCAACATATGACATACTTTCAACTTCCTTTAAGAACTCAATTGCATCACCGCCCTTTCCCGTACTAAAACATTTAAATATTTGTTTAGATGGAGACACAAAAAAAGATGGAGTTTTTTCCGATGTGAAGGGGCTTAAAGCTTTATAACTTGAACCAGATTTTTTTAATGAAACAAAATCACCAATAACCTCAACAATATCGAGTCTTTCTTTAATCTCTTGAATGGTATTTTCGTTAATCATATATTACAAATATGATGAATTTATTATTTTTTTAGATTTTTAATTAAATATAAATAACTTGAAGTCAATGAAAGATTCTAAAGACAAGGTAATTGATATTTTATCAGAAATAAAACTTCCAAATAGCAGTGAAGATTTAATAAGCTCAAAATGTATAGATAATATTAAATATGATAAGGAGTTAACCATAATTACTATTGGATTAAATTCATCTGAGATGAAATATAAAGAGATAATAAAGAGAAATTGTTTATTTCATTTTGAAAATAAAGACCCAAAATCTAATTATGAATTTGAATTTGTCATTGATAAAAAAAGATCTGATTCCATAAGTAATAATGAAATTAAAAAAGACGAAAAAATAAAAATTAAAAATATCAAAAACATAATTGCGATATCTTCTGGAAAAGGTGGGGTTGGTAAGTCAACTATATCTTCTAATATTTCAGTCTCTCTTGCAAAACTTGGATATAAGGTTGGACTTGTAGATGCTGATATTTTTGGACCTTCAATCCCAACAATGTTTAATACTGAAAATGAACAACCAAATTACAAAAATATAAACGATAAAAACATAATAATTCCTATAGAACAATACGGTATAAAACTAATCTCAATGGGAAATATTATACCTAAAGAAAAAGCAATAATTTGGAGAGGACCGATGGCAAGCTCAGCCCTAAAACAGTTGTTTACAGATGTAGAATGGAAAAGCCTTGACTATTTAATTGTAGATCTTCCTCCAGGAACTAGTGATATTCATATTACCCTCTCACAGTCGTTTGAGATAACAGGAACAATAATAGTCTCAACCCCACAAAAAGTTTCAACTATAGATGCAGAGAAAGCTATATCTATGTTTAGAAATGAAAATACTAATATTCCAATTATAGGGTTAATTGAGAATATGTCTTACTTCAAAGAAAATGATAATAAACACTATCTTTTTGGAAAAGGAGGAGGAAAAGAAATTTCAATAAAACACTCGATTGACTTTTTAGGTGAAGTTCCTATTGACAATAGTATTTCTCAAAGTTGCGATAATGGATATCCTGTTTCACTGAAAGATAACTATATATCTAAAGTGTTTAAAGAACTTTCAAAAAATATTGATGAAAAAATCATGAGATTAAAAAATAAATAATATTAATTTTACAGAATGTCTGATAAGAGCTTAATAGAGAAAGTAGAACTAGCTATAGATGAGATAAGACCTTATCTTGTTGCTGACGGAGGAGATATAAGGGTTATATCAATTGATAACAAAAATATTGTGAATTTAGAATTACTTGGTTCATGTGAAACTTGTCCAATGTCACCTATGACACTTAAGGCTGGAGTTGAAGAAACTATAAAAAAACAAGTTCCTGAAATTAATGGAATTAATGCAGTTAACGGAGTTATTAATTGATTTTTAACAACTCACATATAATCTTCATAGTTCATTAGTGAGACAAAATATTGCAATCTTAATGGGTGGTTATTCATCAGAGTATGATATATCCATAAAAAGTGGAAATGTTGTCTATAACTCTCTAAGTACTAATAGCAAAAATCAATTTTATAAGGTAATAATTGATAAAAATAGCTGGTATCATCTAGATGATAAAAGTAGAAAACATCCTATTGATAGGGAAAATTTTGATATAATCTTAAAAGATAAGAGGATTAAAATTGATAAAGTATTCAATACTATTCATGGAGAGCCAGGAGAAAATGGTGAGATACAATCATTTCTAGAGGGTTTAAATATTAATCAGACGTCATCTAATGCTAAACAATCTAGATTAACCTTTAATAAATCAATATGTAAAGAAGAGGTAGAGAAGTTAGGAATTATTACCCCTAAGTCCATGGTATTTAAAATAGGAGATATAAAAGACTTATCATCAATTACTAATAAAATTCAACTTCCATTTTTTATAAAACCAAATGAAGGTGGGTCAAGTTTTGGTATATCAAGAGTAACTAAAGAAAAAGATATAATAAAAAGCCTTAAAAAATGTTATAAAGAAAATAGCGATGCTTTAATTGAAGAGGAAATAACAGGCAGAGAGATATCAGTTGGTGTTATTTGGTATAAAAATTCTATCACTGCCCTACCACCAACTGAAATTGTTTCTCACAATGATTTTTTTGATTTTGACGCAAAGTATAATGGTCAGTCTGATGAGATAACTCCAGCAGAGATTGATCGAGGGTACATTGAAGAAGTTAAAAAAATAGCTGTCAAAATTTATAAAAAACTAAGATTGAAAGGGTTTACTAGATCCGATTTTATTTTAAAAAATAATAAATTTTATTTTTTAGAGGTAAATACAAATCCAGGACTAACTGCCGAAAGTATTTTACCGCAGCAAGCTAAAGCAGCAGGTATTGATTTAAAAGAATTATTTGAAAGTGTATTAAATTAATTTGAATGGAAAAATTTACCTATGTTGTTAGAAATATATTGTTAATGACAGGTGTAATTACCTTTATTTTAGCTTTCATTTTCTATATTTATTTCCCATTTAAAACAAACCATGGAGATAACATAACTGTACCAAATCTAGTTGGGATGGAATTAGATAATTTAGAATCTTTCCTAAGAGATAGAGACTTAAGATATGAGATTTTAGAAGACTCATCTTACTCGTCGGACTATTTACCATATACTGTACTTCAACAAAATCCTGCAGCAGATAGTAAGGTAAAAGAGAATAGAAAAATATATCTAACAATTAATTCAAAGGTTCCTCCAAAAATAAAAATGCCTAATATCATCAATGGATCTGTAAAAAATGCACAGTTAATATTAAAGAGTTATGATCTAAAACTTGGACAAATTAGATATGTACCAGACTTAGCGATGAATGCTGTTATTAAAATATATAAAGATGGAGATTCACTTTCAGTAGATGAGCTTATACAAAAAGGTTCTATCATTGATTTAGATGTAGGTGATGGTCTAGGAAATCAAATTTTTAATGCTCCAGATTTAATTGGATTAGATTTTGATGAAGCTAAATTTACTATTATAGGATCTGGTTTAAGAGTTGGTCTAATTAATTACCAGGATAGTGGTTTTGTTTATAATAAAGTTCAAGATGACTTAGGAAATGAAATTTATGAAAAAACTAAAATAAACCCTGGTAGGATTTTCAAACAATTTCCAGAAAAAGATGTTAGGGTTAAAATAGGAAGAAAGGTAAACCTATGGATAGTCGAAGACTCTACAAATGAGCAAGATCAATAAAATTATAATTTTAATTCTGATTAGCAAATCATTATTTGGTCAAGAACTAATATCTATTAAGTCAAACGAACAATATTCATCTCATCAATCTACAGACTCTATCCGATTACCATTTTTTGATGATTTCTCAGTTAATATAATTGATAATGGAAAGTGGAGTTTTTTTGAAAATATATCTCTAAAGGACTACAGCAATAACAATGCTCCAAGTTTAAATATAGTTGAATTTGACGGGTTAAATTCAAATGGGAATTCTTACAATCATCCAAATGGATATGGTCAAGCTGATGTACTTATATCTGATATTATTAACATGAAGAATTATGATAGTAATCAGACAGTATTCATGAGTTTTTATTGGAACTTTAATATTAATGGAGAGTATCCAGATTATCAAGACTCAATAAAACTTGAATTTATGAATAAACAAAATGAGTGGGAACTGGTATGGTATAAAACAGGTGGAGCAGAAAACTTCATAGGAAATGATTTTATTTTTGAAATCTTAAAAATTACCACTCAGTTTATGCATGAAAATTTTCAATTCAAATTTTCAAATATTGGTAACTCTGAGGGTCCCTTTGATAGTTGGGTACTGGATTATATTTACATTGATTCTAACAGAAATGAAAATGATTCAACATTTTTAGACAGAACCTTATCATTCACTCCAAAAAAAATATTTAAAGATTACTTTTCAATACCAATAAAACATTTCAGTTTATCAGATGAAATCACTGATTCTTTAGTAATTAAAGTAAAAAATTTAGATAAAAACATTCAACCAATAAATTATTCTTACTTAGTTTCATCTGATGAACTTTCAATATCTGAATTTATTGAGAAAGACAAACCTCTCAGTCCTATTCTTAATGGTTTTGAGTCAAGAGTAATTAAAAATAAAAAAATTAATATATCAGATTACAATTCTGATCTTGACTCAATTAATATAAATCTAAAATTTTTCATTACCTCTGGAGATTCATCTTTGAATAATATCAATTACCTTAATAATGACACATCGTATTATAAAGTTGATTTTTCAAATTACTACTCATACGACGACGGATCAGGAGAGTATGCAGCGGGACTTAATCAGAAAAACTCTGAATTAATTCTTGAATATAAAACTCTAAAGAAGGATACACTGACTCATATATCAATTCTATTTCCTAATACAAATAATCAATATAATGGGAACATAAATCTGGTTGCATACAATAGTTATAAAGAAGAAAAAATACTGAATCAACCTGAATTTATTTCATTTGACAATAAAAAATTTAATGTATATAAATTAAATAATCCTGTTATTGTAGAAGATACATTTTACATAGGTTTCAAGCAGAATGAAAATAATTTTTTACCTGTTGGATTAGATAAAAATAATAACTCATCGGATAAAATTTTTTTTAAGGTTGATGGTCAATGGAATAAAAATCAAGTTATTAAAGGGAGCTTGATTATTAGGCCAATTTTTGGGAAGACAGACTATATCATAACTCAAGTAAACGAAAAAAGAATCTATAGAGATGTATTAATTTATCCAAACCCCTCAAATGGAATAATCTTTTTTAGTGAGAGTATAGATGAAGGATTAATTATTGATTTGTATGGTAGAATTATAGATAGATTTAAAAAATCTAATCAGCTAAACTTAACTACATATCCTGAAGGCATATATATTATATTATTTAGTAAAGATTCCATTATTTATAAAAAGAAAATTATAATAAAGTAGATAAATAATCTTTAAATTCTTTTTTGTTTTTAACATGATAAGAATTCATTCCATTGTTCTCTGCAGCCTTAATATTTTCCTTCATATCATCAAAAAACATAATATCATTCGCTCTAAATCCTGAGAAATCTACTACTTTATCATATATAATTTTATCTGGTTTCCTACAACCCATCTCATAAGAATAAAACACCTTATCAAATAATGCTGAAAAATTATTTTTAAATATTTTTTCTGTAAGGAAATCAAAATAAACTCTATGAATATTATTGGTGTTGCTTAGAACCATGATTGAATATTTTTTTTTAAGTTTTATTATTAATTCAAGAACTGAATTATTTATTTTTTGTATTACAAGGTTCCAAATTTCATCTATCTCTTCATCATTCCTATCTATCCCTCCAATCTTTCTTATTCCATCTCTAAATTCAGAATCAGTTAAAAAACCTTGCTCATATTTAAAAAATATAGTTATTAATTCAGATGAATATTTTTCGTTTCTGTAGTCTAAACCTTTAAATTTTGAATCACTTTTGTTTGATATCTTTCTAAATTCATTCTCAGTCCTTGAAGGATCTATATCAATTATAACACCCCCAAGATCAAATAATAACATTTTATAATTTTCATGAATCATATATATATTTTCAAATAGTTTTCAGTAAATAATAATCATTAACTAAAACTAATTATTTTTGTCAACTTTTGAATTTTTAGATTTTATCTATTATTCATAAGGGGCCCATAGCTCAGTTGGTTAGAGCGCCCGGCTCATAACCGGTAGGTCCCAGGTTCAAGTCCTGGTGGGCCCACATAAAAACCCTAACTTATTTTTAGGGTTTTTTTTATACTTTTCTCTCTCACATAATTTAATTAATTGTTGAAAGCATATGCAGTAATAAGAAAAAGGTTTTTATTAGTTTAGCATCTAGTTATTAACATGATTTTGAAAAAATAAACTATGAAAAGATTTTTGAGTGTTTTCTTTCTCATGATTTTCTCAATAAATCTACATAGTCAATCTAAAGAAATTAATAAAAAGACTTTAGAGGCAGTCAAAATCAATTCAGAAGAGATAAATCTTGACGGAAAATTAGACGAACTTTTTTGGAATGATATATCTGGTATTGATGATTTCTTGATGCAGGAACCCATTGAGGGTGGTGAACCTACTGAAAATACAATAATTAAAATAGCCTTCGATGAGAAATACCTATACATTGGAGCATTATTATATGATTCTGAGCCTAATAGAATAAAAGCATATAAGATGAGGAAAGATGCTCCCCTCAATACTGACGATAGGTTTATGTGGATACTAGACACCTACCTTGATGGAAGAAATGCTTATTTCTTTGAGATAAATCCTAGAGGTCTAATGGGAGATGGGTTATTGACAATAGGCCAAGGAAGAACTCTAAATAAAGATTGGGATGGGATTTGGAGGCCATGGACGCATATCGGTGATTTTGGTTGGTCTGCAGAGATTAGAATACCCTTTCACACCTTAAATTTTGATCCAAAAATCAGTACTTGGGGAATTAATTTCCAGAGGACGGTAAGAAGAAAAAACGAGGAAATATTATGGTCAGGACATAAAAGGAACCAAGGCCTATACAGGCCACAAGACGCAGGAATTGTTACGGGACTAAATAACATATCACAGGGGCTAGGTCTTGAAGTTGTTGGATACGGGAAGGTAGAGGGCTCTAAAATCGAAAATGATTCTGGAGAAGGTTATACTAAAGACGCAAATATTGATGGTGGATTAGATATAAACTATAATATAACCTCGGGACTGAAAGCTTCTCTTACTTTAAATACGGATTTTGCTGAAACTGAAGTTGATGAGAGACAGATTAATTTGACAAGATTTCCCATTCGATTCCCTGAGAAAAGAGATTTTTTTCTAGAGGGTGCAAACATCTTAAGATTTGCATCTAGTAGCGGAGTGTACCCATATTTTTCTAGAACAATTGGACTCCAATCAGGAAATCCCGTTCCGATTTTATTTGGAGGAAGAATCATTGGTAAAATTGGTAATATTGAAGTTGCAGCTAAACAGGTAAAAACAAGAGAAACAGATTTTGGTAACTCAGAAGATTTCTCTGTGCTTAGACTTAAACAAAATTTCCTAAAAGAAAGCAGTATTGGTGTTCTTTACACTAGAAGACACACCAATAAAGGAAAAGAGCTCTTTCCTCCCCTGCAAAATAGGAATACTCTTGGGATAGATTTAAGTTTAAATACATCAACCTTCCTAAAAAATAAAAATCTCCAATTTCAAGCATTTGCAATTATTCATAACCCTACCTCTCCAGATGAAATCAGTAACAACATCTGGGACAGATCCGCAAGAGGACTTCGATTTAATTTCCCAAATGAACCCTGGTCAGGGAGTTTATCCTATAGAGAATTTGGAATATCATACGATCCAGCTGTAGGGTTCTCTAGAAGAAACTCATTCAGAAGAGTAGAGCCTAGGATTAGGTTTTCTCCTATTTTAGAAAATAGCTCTCTAATTAGAGAACTTCAGTGGGAGGTAAGCTTTGAGAATCTAATGAGTTTACAATGGAAAAAACTAACCCAAAATATTAGATTAACACCATTATCAATTCGATTTGAGAGTGGTGATGAAATTTCATATCAAATAATAAGAAACTTTGAAAGACTTGAATATAATTTTAATATTCTAGGTGATAACTCAATAATTGTCCCAATAGGAAACTACACCAACTGGTTACATCAAATTGAATTAGAGACAGCAAACTACAGAAAAATTGTCTATGAGATCGAACTTAAAGCAGAGGGTTTTTGGTCTGGTAACAGAACAGAATATCAGAACAATTTGACATTTAGACCCTACCCAGGTATTAATTTAAACTTGGGCTACATCCATTCCAAAGTGAATTTAAGAGAAGGAAATTTCAAGACTAACTTAATTCGTTTTTTAGGTGACTTTGATTTTTCTCCCTTCATCTCATTCTCATCAAATATCCAATATGACGACATCAGTAAAAATATTGGCATGAATAATAGATTTAAATATACAATCACTCCAGGATCTGATATCTACTTTGTTTATAACCACAATTGGGTTGATGATGATGGGAAATACAAAACTACGTATATGATGGGTGCAAGTAAAATTACCTATACCCACAGGTTTTGATTTATATAATTAATTTAGATTTGATTTAATCTGGGATAACCACTTATCTACTCTCTCGTCAGTCATCTCGTGTTGATTATCATCATCAATAACAAGACCATAAAAGTCTCCATCAGGATTTACTCCCAATGATTCATCAAAGTCATATCCTTCAGTTGACCAACTACCAAATACCTTTCCACCATTCTTTAGAACTACCTCAGCTAAAATTCCTATACCATCAACAAAACTATCAGGGTAACCAAGTTGATCACCTAAGCCGAAGTAAGTAGTATTAATTCCAGTAAAGTCAATTTTTTTAAATTCTGGAAAAAAATAATCCCAGTCACTTTGAAGTTCACCTATGTACCATGTAGGGACTCCTATTAAAATAGTTTTATATTTTCTAAAATCGTCAGGAGAAATAGAATTTACTTCTAATAAATCAACTTTATCCTCACCTATTTTTTCATGTAAGCTCTTGGCTACGTTTTCAGTTGCTCCGGTGTCAGACCCATAAATTATTGCAATACTATTTTGTGACATTTTTTAACTAATTTTATTTAGAGGCAGAAAAATAATCAATTTTATTTGATATTTATTTTTGCAATATTAATGTGTAAATGCATAATAAAAAATAAAAAAAGATAATTTTAGATCACCTGATTTTTACAGTATTGATACGTTATTTAATGAGGAACAGTTACTAGTTAGGAATGCTGTCAGAGAATGGGTAAAAGAGAATGTATCTCCTATTATAGAGGAATGTGCTCTATCAGGAAACTTCCCTGATCACTTAATTGTAAAATTAGCTGAAATTGGAGGTTTTGGAGGATTTCTTCCTTCTAAATATGGTGGTGCTGAAATAGATTACACATCATACGGACTAATGATGCAGGAACTAGAAAGGGGTGATTCATCTATAAGAGTCTTAAGTTCTGTTCAGTCACTAGTAATGAACTCGATATATTCACTCGGGTCAGAAAAACAAAAATTAAATTACTTACCTAAACTTTCAAGTGGAGAGATCATAGGAAGTTTTGGAATGTCTGAACCAAATCACGGATCCGACCCTTCATCTATGAAGAGTCATTATGAAGAAAAAGAAGATTATTATTTAATTAATGGATCTAAAATGTGGATAGGACATGCACCAATATGTAACCTTGCATTAGTCTGGGCCAAGGGTCCTTCTAATACATTCGGAGGGTTTATTGTTGAAAGAAATACTGAAGGCTTTTCAACAGCAAAGATTGAAAAAAAATGGTCATTTAGAGCATCTGAAACTGGAGAGTTGATTTTTCAAAACATGAAGGTTCCGAAAGAGAATTTGTTGGTAGAGACCGATGATATCAAAGATTTATTTAATAGACTAAATATCGGAAGATTTGGTGTTGCATGGGGTACGTTAGGAATTGCTATGGAATGTTATGATGTTGCACTGAAGTATTCTAGCGAAAGAAAACAATTTGGTAATACTATTAATTCCTATCAACTTGTTCAAAAAAAATTAGTTGACATGCTAACCGAAATAACAAAATCACAAGTTTTAACTTGGAGATTAGGATTACTTATGGATAAAGGTGAGGCGTCATTTGAACAAATTTCTCTAGCTAAAAAAGTTAATGTGAAGATGGCATGTGAAGTTGCAAAAAAATCTCGTTCAGTCCTTGGAGGTATGGGTATAACAGGCGAATATCCAATCATGAGACATATTAATAACCTTGAAGCTCTTGTTACTTATCAAGGTACAGATGAAATTCATACTCTAATTATCGGTAAGAAAGTTACAGGAATCTCAGCAATCAAGTAGTCTTTTTAATTAGATACTTTAATATTTATATTGTGATAATTACTGGATTGAATTTATAGATAATATTGCATATATCTTTTTCATTCTGATTTTGATTTAATATGCACATCTCTTTGGGGAAACGGTATTTTGATATTATTTTCTCTAAACTTTTGAAATATAGCATAGTTTATCTCACTTCTAATAAACTCTGGTTTATCTGTGTGAGAAGATGTCCAGATTCCTAGTTTAAAATCAAGAGAGCTATCACCAAATTTTTCAAAGAATACTTTAGGTTTTGGTTCTTTCTGAACGTTTGGATTTTCATCAGCAACCTCCAATAAAAGTTTTTTAATAATCTCAGGGTCTTCCTCATAACTTACCCCAACAGGTAATCTAAATCTTACTATCCTATTATTATGACTCCAGTTAATTACTTGACTAGAAATAAACTCAGAGTTTGGTACGATTATAGAAATATTATCGTTTGTAACAATAGTCGTTGCCCTCAGAGATATATTTACTATGTCACCACTCACCTCTCCTACTTCCACCCTATCACCAACTTTAATTGGTTCCTCAACCAGAATAGTAAGACCACTTATTAAATTGTCAGTTACTTTTTGAAACCCAAAACCAATACCAACACCTAGAGCACCAGCAAGAAGACTTAACGCACTTAAGTCAATACCAACAGCTTGAATAATGATAATAGTACCAATTAACATCATAGTTATCCTGACACCATTGGCTATAGATTCCCTAAAAGATTTCTTTAGTTTAGATCTTGCTAATATTTTATTTAAAAGAAGAAGTCTTACATTTTTTGATACAACTACAAGAAGGTAAAAACTAGCAAAGAATATTACTATAGTACCAATACTTACCTCAGAATCACCAATTTTAAATAGAGTTCTATTAAAAATAAAAAGGAATTCAGATATAATATTTAAAACCCTTGATAAAAAATCATTGAAATAATCCATTCAGATTGAAATTTAAAATTTAAAAATTAGAATATTAAGTTTCAAAGATTATTTTTTTTAAATTGATAATAATATTATGGAAAATCAAAAAACAATATTTGGACATCCTTACGGATTATATGTGCTATTCTTTACGGAGCTTTGGGAAAGGTTTTCATACTATGGAATGAGAGCACTTCTCGTTTTATTTCTCATTTCTGAGACATCTGGTAAAAATCCTGGATACGGCTGGTCAAATGAAGATGCTATATATCTCTACGGCTGGTATACAATGCTTGTTTATGTTGCCGGGATACCAGGAGGATGGATT
Organism: Marinoscillum sp.; assembly: GCA_002692105.1. Taxonomy (GTDB): domain Bacteria; phylum Bacteroidota; class Bacteroidia; order Cytophagales; family MED-G16; genus MED-G16. The sequence goes on from NZKG01000026.1 coordinate 70,726, forward strand.
GCAGATAATCTATTAGGGCAAAAGAAAACTGTTATGATTGGAGGAGGTTTACTTGTTCTAGGACATAGTATTCTTGCTATAGATAATATAACTGCGTTCTATATAGGCCTTGGGTTTATTGTATTAGGTGTCGGAGGATTAAAACCTAATATATCTACTATGGTTGGAGGGTTATATATAAATGATGAGGAAAAAAAAGATATAGGATTCAAAATATTTTACATGGGGATAAATATAGGTGCATTTCTATCAGCTTTAATAATTGGTGGCATTGGAGAAGAATGGGGCTGGCACTATGGGTTTGGCTTGGCTGGTATAGGAATGCTTTTAGGTCAGCTTGTTTTTATGTGGGGCCAAAAATACCTAGTAGGAATTGGTGATTTCATTGGGAAAAAAGATAATCCAGATAAGGAAGTTATGGATAAACCACTCACTAATATTGAGAAAGATAGAGTCAAGGTACTTCTTTTATCATTTCTAATTGTTATTGTTTTCTGGGGAGCGTTCGAACAAGCTGGAGGTTTAATGAATATTTATGCTTTTGAAAAAACTAACAGAATGATTGAAAGCATCAATTTTGAAGTTCCAGCTACATGGTTCCAGTCTTTAAATGCTGGTTTTATTGTTCTGTTTGCAGTAATAGTGGGTAAATTTTGGGCGTGGTGGAAATCACTTGGCAGAGAATCAGCACTTCTATTCCAAATGGCTGTAGGAGTTATTATCATGGCTTTTGGGTTTTATGTTATGAGTTTAGCAGCATTAGAGTTTGAAAAAAATGGATCTAGTGCAATGTATTATCTTGTTATTGCTTATTTACTACATACCCTTGGGGAGTTATGTACATCTCCCACAGTAATGGCACTTATAACAAAACTTGCTCCAATTAAATATGCATCTTTATTAATGGGAACATATTTTGCTTGTACAGGTTTTGGAAATAAACTAGCAGCAGAACTAGGTAAGTGGGCTCAGACTGCAGGTGAATATCAAATATTTTTGGGAATTTTTATCTTTTGCTCTCTTTTTGGGTTATTAGTAATTTTTATAATTAAACCTCTTAAAAGACTTACTCACGGTCTAGATTAATATCACATTATTAAGACTTTTTTTTCATTTATAAAAAAAGAACCCATCTTATCTACTGTAAGACAGGAGTGAATAGGAATGATTACTAATAAATCACCAATACTATACTTCTCAACACTATCAACTGAAATAATTCCATGTTCTTGAGATAAAGATTTGATATATCCAACTCTTTTTTTTTCTTTCCATATATGATCATATATGTAAGCATAACCAAAACATTTATTTTTTTTTATTTTTTATAAAATCCTTCGAAAAATGTACAGATCCACCATAAATTAATACTTCTCCTCTATCCCTGTAAACTGATACAATGGGACATACCATTCTAACTGCAATATCATTGATATTACAAGAACCTATAGAATATTGAAAAAGATCATAGAAAATAAAATTACCAGGTCTTAATTCTGAAATAAATTCAGGAAAATTATCAACTAGACTACTAGATGGAGTGTCTCCTACAGAAATTTCATAATTAGGGTAAATGTCATTGAGAACTTTTAATTTTTCTATAGATTTTTTATAGGTATTTATTATCTCTTTTTTTCCATTGGAATTATATGTGTTTCCAAAATGAGACACAAAACCTTTAAAAGATAAATATTTAGATTTAGAACAAAAATTTATTATTACGTCTATATCAGAAAACTTATCATATACTATACCTGCCCTCTTATATCCTACATCAATTTTGATATAAATATTAACTCTTTTTAATAAGTTTTTATCTAAATAATCTAATACAGAAAAATTATCAACTAAGAGACTAATCTTACATCTATTAGTAATGGAATTCAATGTTTCTATTTCTAAAATATTTATTGGAAAAGCTATCATAATATTATTCCAATCTTGACTAAAATATTTTGCCATAGTCACAGATGATACAGTAATTTTTTCTATTCCCTCTTCTTTGTACCATTTACCAACATGAGTTGACTGATGGGTTTTAAAATGAGGCCTTAAAGAAACATTTTGTAAATCAGCTTTCTTCTTAATATGTTTAAGATTTCTAACTGAAATATCTTTATTTAGCAATAAAGTTGGTCTTTTGACTTCTAACATATAACTATACAGTATTCATTATTTTAAATTAATATAATTTACACATTCCGTAAGAAATACTTTGGAAGAGAAAGATCTAATAAAAAAATTAAAATCGAAAGACGAGGAAGCTTTTAAATATTTTGTAGAAAAATATAAAGGTCTTGTTTATAATACTTCAATCTCAATTATTCAAAATATAGAAGATGCCGATGATTTATGTCAAGAAGTTTTCGTACAAATATTTAAGTCAATTAACAATTTTAAAGAAAAATCAAGCTTATCAACTTGGATTTATAGAATAACAATCTCAAAATCTTTAGAGTATATTAGATATAAAAAAAGAAAAAAAAGGTTTTCATTCTTAGTTAATATTTTTAGAGATGATGGCTCAGTAATTGATTTACCTCAATTTGAACATCCTGGTATAATCTTAGAAAGAAAAGAAGAATCTAAAATATTATTTCATGCTATTGAGAAACTTAACAATGATCAAAAGACTGCGTATATACTCAAAAATATAAGGGGATTAAATTATAAAAAAATTTCAAAAATCATGAAAAAGTCTACATCATCAATAGAATCATTGATTTTTAGAGCTAAAAAGAACTTAAAAATTATCTTAACAAAAAAACTCAATGACAAGAAATAATTACTTTTGACTTCTATATTAATAGCATGAAATTAAAAACAGTTTTTATAGTTTTATTTTTAACACTATCACAGAATAGTTATTCACAAGAATTTAAATATAGTTTGAAAGCCGGTACGGTATTATCTGAGCAGACACTTATCTCAGAATCAATGGCTAATGCTATTGGTGTCAGTTACAATACAATTGGTGGCCTTCCCTACGATGTAAATACTTATACTGGATATAATTTTGGTGTGAACTTAGAATTATCATTTAGTTTATTTCCTGAAGACTATGATAAGAGAATAAAATCATATCTAGGATTGAGGAGTGGTATTAATTATTCAGCTCAAGGTGTGATTGTTGAAGATGCAAATAGAACTTCTTTTATTAATAAATTAGATTATTTACAAATTCCAATTCTGATAAACTTTAGAATGAATAACTTTAATTTCTTCATTGGCCCACAAATAAGTAATATTTTAAATGTAAAAACTAAAATTAAGGCTTCAACAACAAATCTTAATTTAGACACAACATCGAGACCATATTCGTTCACATTTACAGAAAATGATTTTAGAAATAAAGAAACTAGTTTTGTATATGGATTTGGATATAAAGTTTATAAAGGAATAACTATTGAAGTCAAATCAGTAAGAGGTTTAACAAACATATCACAGGTTCAAGGAGAAGTATGGAAAAATAAATCATTTGATTTTACTCTCAACTTTCATATAAATGAAATATTATGAAAAATAAATTAAATAAAATACTTAACAGTTTAGAAGGAATAAAAGAAGCTAAACCAAAACCTTATTTATTTACTAGGATAAATAGTAAAATTGAAAAATCAATAGAAGATGATATCTTATATCATAAAATTGAAAGGCCCATTGTCATTTTAACTTCTATATTCATTATAATTTTAGCTTTATATAATTTTGATTTTGTAACAACAGAAGAAATTGAAAACAATTTCACTATGGAAGAAATT
>NZKG01000027.1 GCA_002692105.1 Marinoscillum sp.
AAGTAGTCGTGATCTTCTTTAAACTTGAGCGAAATCTCTTTATATATAGGATCCATTTTCATTGCCATATCTGCGTCAGTCATGATAGGATTATTCTTATGAGAAGGATTAGATGAATCTATCGGCTTGTCTTTATCAGCTATATTTACTGGTTCCCATTGCCAAGCTCCTGCAGGACTCTTTTTTAATTCCCAATCGTGATTGAATAACATCTCAAAATATCCGTCATCCCACTGAGTAGGATTAGTTGTCCACGCACCCTCAATACCACTGGTAACAGTCTCATTAGCATTAGCATTTCCAGCAGGATTTTTCCAACCAAACCCCTGCTCTTCAACTGTAGCACCTTCTGGCTCAACACCAAGGGCACCAGCGTCACCATTTCCGTGTGCCTTTCCTACTGTGTGCCCCCCAGCTGTAAGGGCTACTGTCTCCTCGTCATTCATCGCCATCCTTGCAAATGTTTCTCTAATGTGCAATGCAGTTACCTGAGGATCAGGATTACCATTAACACCCTCAGGGTTGACATAAATTAATCCCATGTGTGTTGCTGCGAGAGGGTTTTCCATTGTAGAAGTATCTTTCAGGTCAGCGTATCTTTCCTCACTAGGAGCCAAAAATTCTTTTTCTGATCCCCAGTATATATCTTTTTCTGGGTGCCATATATCTTCCCTCCCGTAAGAAAAGCCAAACATCTTAAGTCCCATACTCTCATAGGCAATATTTCCAGCAAGAATGAATAGATCTGCCCAACTTATTGAGTTACCATACTTCCTTTTAATTGGCCACAAAAGTCTTCTCGCCTTGTCAAGGTTTGTGTTATCAGGCCACGAGTTTAGTGGTGCAAATCTTAAATTTCCAGTACCGGCGCCTCCCCTTCCGTCAGAAATTCTATATGATCCAGCAGCGTGCCATGCCATTCTTATCATCAATCCACCGTAATGACCCCAGTCAGCAGGCCACCAGTCTTGGGGTGTTGTCATAAGTGTATGCATATCCTTCTCAAGAGCAGAAAAATCTAAATTTTTTAACTCTTCCTTATAGCTGAAGTTACTACCTAGAGGATCGGTTTTTTTATCATGTTGATGTAACATATCAAGGTTAAGAGATTTTGGCCACCACTTGGTAACTGACGTCTCTTGAGTGGTACTACCACCGTGCATAACTGGACATTTTCCGCTTCCAAAATTTTTCATTTACGTAATTTTTATAAGTTCACAATAAGTGAACAAATGTAAGAAATATCAGATGGAAATTAGAAAAGAAAATGATCAATTTTATTAATAAAAAGGATTTTAAAATTAGTTGGATTGTATTTGAAATTCACTTAGGTTTATAAAAAATAATCTATGGAAAAAATCAATAAAATTTTAATAGTAACAACCATTTTATTTATCGCAATTTCTTGTGGAGAAGATGAACCTAATAATGTAAATCCCGAACCAGAATATACTATTTGGAACGGAGGCGAAATAACTTTCGAAAAAGCAGATGGAGCAGACCCAACCTCTGCGTTAAATCAAGATAGAATAACTGATCTAGTATGGATAACAAGAGGAAATTCTGGTGGTCAAATTTATAACATAGCAAAAGAAACTATGTATGACAAAGATAAAAGTCCACTAGGAACAAAATGGGCTATAGGAACTCTGCAGCAAATTGATCAGTTATCATTCGATGACTTCAGGGCGACTGTTGGATCACCAAAAGACGTTGTGGGGAAAAACTTAGTTCTATACCTTCAAGATCATAACACATATCTAAGTGTAAAATTTACATCATGGTCATCAGGGAATAAGGGTGGATTCGCATACGAGAGAAGTACACCATAAGAGTTTAACTAAATACTTCAAATTTTAAAAGATTTCTTCTATATATTAATAGATATACCAATATTGATATAATTTGATTTGTTGTTAATACCTCTTGAAAAAGATAAATCAGCTTGCAAGTTATCTGTCAAAGAATAAATAACTCCTGCATCCCAGTAAGATTTTGATACCCCTGAACTTTCTTCACCAAAAACTTCAATAAATATCCCTAATTTCTGAATGCTTTTAGAAAATACCATTGTGTAAATAAAATTATTTATTTGGTTATTAAACCCTATATTATATCCTAAGTTATACCCAATCTGAAAAGATTCTTTCAGGTCATGGGAAATTAAAATTCTATTCAAAGATATGGGGTCTTTGTTTGAAAATTCCCTTTTATTTGGTAAAGATAAATGAGATAGAAATGAGACTTTAGTTGATGAATTAATACCATTAAAAATATTGAATTTCAATCCTAACTCTAGGTTACCAAAAGCTGTTCTTTTCTCATTATTAACTAGTCCAGTTATCATATTGGAGTTTATTCTTAACTCAATTTTATTTAATACTCCATACCTTAAAAGTGTATTCAAATAATTATCAGAATCAGTTATTAAATATCCTGACTCAATTTGAAATTTATTCTTCAAAAGTACATGTGTCCCTTCAGTTTGGTCAGGTCTATCAGTAGAAATTATTTGTGCGACTGATATGGAAGTAATAAAAACTAGTATTAATGCAAACGAAAAAAAGAATTTTGAAATATATGATTTCATATTAAAGTATTTAAACCACTAATCTTTTTATTTACAAGAAATAGTGGAGCCAGAGGGAGTCGAACCCTCGACCTCTTGACTGCCAGTCAAGCACTCTAGCCAGCTGAGCTATGGCCCCTAAAAATTATTTAAGGACGTCTCTCTTAAATTGATTCCAACCCTGAACTTTACCGTCAACTATATGGTAATACTCGTAATATACTTCTGCCTCTAACTCAGAGTCCGGATTAGTATGTGTAGATGTGAACTGAGCATTTACATAATCTCCCTCTCCTGTTGTGACTGCCAGAGAAAAAGCATAATCAGTATTCCACGAATACTCATTCCCATCTTCTTCTTCGACTTGAACAACCCAATTCTTGATGTATTCTACAAACTCATCTGGTCCTGTGACTTTACCACCATCAGCAAAATTCATAACCGCATCCTCGGCAACAAATGTTTTGATTTTATCATAATCTAATTCAGCCCATGCCTTATCCATCTCATTGAAGACATCTAATGCTGAAGCGCTACCTATTTTAACTTCCCCATCCATTCCGTCAATAAATCCATTTGAAGGAGTCTCACAATCTGCAACTTGATTGTTATTTGTACATGATACTAAGAAAACTAATACTAGTAAGATATTTTTCATAATTATTATTATTTATTTATTTAAAATTTAATTCAAAGCACTCTGAATCAATAACTTTATATGATTTCTGTGTGCAATAGATGATGTGTTACCCTTAGGCTTTTGCATCATCTTGTGTATTTTCTCCAAGTTGTATATTGCCATAGACTTAGCAGGAATCTTAAATCTATCAGATGATTTGCCACTTACCATTTCGATTAATCTTGTGACGTACACAGCCTGCAAATTTTGTCTAAATGTATTTACATCTGTTTTAAGGTCTGTCATAAATATTGATTCATTTAGGTCTGTCATAAATTCTGATAAGGTATAGGTATTACCATACAATTCTGAATCAATAATTCTTTGTAAAGTATTAGGATGTAATATATGAGCCAATACCCTAGACTGATAACTTAATACCTGATCATGAATCTTAGGGTCTTCAGGCCCCGAAAAGAAATCAAAACCTCTTCTCTGTCTTGCAAGATAATTATAAACTTCATTTGGATGATCAAATGCATTTGGAGAAAAGATATAGGTGTTCAAAGTTTGCATTGCCCTTCTTTGATCTTTTTCAGAAACAGGCGTGTAAGGTTTCGTACCCCCCGGCTGACCAATAGTAGATCTATCAACATACACACCTCCAATAAAACGAGATACAACATCACCAGCTCTTGCAGCTTGACTATTTAGCGTATAATATGCTCTCCTCAAGTCCTCATAGGTATCGCCTTCGTTATTAAATTTTGATTTTATTTTTTTCATCATATCATTGACAATATTAAACCTGTCAATTGAGTAAGATATCTGGTCGTTAGACAAGTCACCTGTCATAACTCTAGGATCAATAGCCTTTCCAGGAGATCTCATGTCATCTGCATCATTTCCAAATATTAACTCTGGTTCAGTTGATCTTGACAAGAGGTCATTCATTTCTGCATTGCTATTGAATGGAGTGTAACCATATTGAACAGCCCATACATCATAAGGACCCAAAGCCATATCATAAAATTGACCCTGCATAGACCTATCGGGAGTAAGGTTTATTCCTGCGTAATCCATTACAGATCCCGTTAATGCTTTTCCTTCAATAAATTCTGCATCATATAACTCTGATGGAGAATAAATCTGACTTGCTTTCATGTTATGATTAAGACCTAAAGTATGTCCAACTTCATGCATAATTAAAGATTTTAATCCCTCTTTTTCAATTCTATCTAAATCATAATCCGAGGCTCCATCAATTTCGAGAAGGGCTTTACCAAAAAGTAAATTCTCATGCATCAGGTGACCCATTGAGCAATAGAATGCATCATGACCTTCATGATTGTGAATTTCATTATCTTCTTCAAGACTCATATATGTTTTTGCATCACCAACAAGTTTATTATAGAAAACTCTATTTGTAAAATGAACAAACTCAAGCATAATATCAGCTCCAATAATTTCACCTGTTCTTGGATTTGTCATACTTGGCCCATATCCACCAAAAGGTGGGTTTGGGGATGAGGTCCACCTTAAAACGTTATATCTTATATCTCCAGCGTCCCATTCAGCATCATCTGGCTGAGTCTTTACAACTAATGCATTTTTAAAACCTGCTTTTTCAAATGCTTCATTCCATTCTAGAACTCCCTCCTCAATTGTCTCCCTCCACTCAAGAGGTGTTGAATTTTCAATCCACCACGTAATGGGGGTTACCGGTTCCGAAATTTCTAATTCAGGATTCTTTTTAATTAACCGCCACCTATTTACCATATCTCTATAGTTTGTAGTTCCTGTTTCAGTCATGTCATTAACTGGTGTTAAGAAGTATCCTACCCTAGGGTCATCGTATCTGATCTCATAACCATCTTCAGGCATTGCCATCATTGAATGAAATACCTCTATGGAGACATAGCGACCATCTGTAACAGCTTCTGAGCCAGAATTTAAAACTCCTGGATTTTTATACACGTATTCGGTCTTAAGGTTAGTATTTCTAGGATAATTATTAATCTCTTTTACCTTCGATTTACCTTTATCAAAACTTCCAAGAGTAAATCTGGTTGATGACGATCCAGGGTAACGTGGAGGCTTCACTCTCCTAAGAGTCTCTGATAGAAATAAATCATTGACGTTAATTAGTATTCTCTTATCTTCAATATCTTCTTTTATAATTTTATTACTAGAGATTATTGCATGACTCATATTAGCATCTTTCGATCTTGAAAGTGGGTTATCTTTATCAAAATAGAAATTTGTGTTAGGAGCAACAAATTCAATTTTATTAAAATATTTCTTAATGTTAAATACCACATCAGCACCATAAGAACCCCTAAAACTCCCTGCTTCTGTAACACCGTCTGCAATTTGAGAGAAGTATATAAAGTCTTTATCAAGTTGATCATGTGAAATAATCATTTTCAACTCACCAGTAATAGTATCTTGGTAAATTGGAAAGAGACCATCTATCATTCTACTAGACTTTGTCAAGTCTTCGATAGTCTTTTCTTTCTTCTCTTTTTTATCTTTTTCGTCTTTATCTTGAGCATATACAACCAGAGACATAGATAACAATAAAGTGGTTAATAAAATTTTCATATATTTTGATTATTAATTGTTTGACAATAATATAAATTATTATACTAAAATATTCTTTTTACTTGCCTAATTCTTCTCGTGTAGTAATCTTTTATGAGCTGCGTCTCAATGACACCCCTTGATGATGATGCGTGAATAAATTTGATATTTTTATGATTGTTAACTTTTGATAAGATACCAACATGAGTAACTTTTCTCCTACTTTTTCCAAAGGCGAAGAAAACAAGGTCTCCCTCCTTTGACTTTTTTAGAGATACTTTCTTTCCAATATCAATTTGTTGGGATGTTGTCCTCGGTATTTTCAATCCTATAGATTCAAATGACCTGACAAGTAATCCAGAGCAGTCTATGCCTCTTTTATCATTACCACCCCACTCGTAAGGGGTTCCTATATATGTCCTAGCCTCGCCAATAACTTTACTTACTTTCTTTTGATAACTTAATTTTTTCTGAGAGATGCAACTCGAAAAAAATATAAGTATTAATGAAAAGAGGAAGTATTTATTCATTTTATTTTTTTTTTAAGAGAACAAATAAGTCTAGATTATTTGGATCGTCTTTGACCAGTTCATAGTCTTTATAAGTTATAGCTGAAACCAACTCATTATCATTACTTTGAAGATTATTTCTATTTATCCTGTTTAGAAATTCGTAGGGAATTTTATAAATGAAATTTGGCAGGTTCTTTTCTAAATTAAAAATATCTAATCTCTTAAATTTTTTCACAGATTCAAGGTTTTGATTATAGTATTCAATAACCTTAGTATTTCCAGAAATTCCAAGAACATCAACTTGAGAAAAATATTTTCTACATAAATTATTTAATTCTTCTGAAGTGTACTCTCTAACGTGCCAGGGATTTCTAGTCAGAGTCATTTTTATATTTGGAGTAGTAATTAAAGCGACTCCTCCAGGTCTTAATATCCTATCGATTTCAGATATATATTGGTTGTCATCTTGAATGTGTTCAATCACCTGGAAAGAAATAATAGTATCGAAAGAATTATCTTCAATATCACTTAACGGAGGGAAATTTGAAGATATAAATACGTTATCTTTATATTTCGAAGATAATTTTTCTATAATATCCTTAATTTTATCAATAGCAGTGAAAGATTTACTTTTCCTTAAAATTATATCAATACCCCTACCCTCACCACAACCAAGTTCCAAGACATCACCTTTAATGTATTTCTGTGAAAATACGTAAGCACTCAGTAGCCTATGATGAAGAGGATTATCAGAAGCAATTTTATCAGAAGTTATCTCTGTAGTGAATAAAGACATGATGCAAAATTAATATGAAATGATTTCTTTATAATCATTATGATGAAATGAATAAAAATTAGAACTTAAATATTTATTACGTTATTAGAAAATAGATGATAGTAAAAAAGAAGTCTTTAAAAAAATTTAATTTACTTCGTATAGTATTATTCTTAAAAAGATATGAAGAACCAAGACATAATTTTTGGCAAAAGACCTGTGCTAGAAGCCATAAGATCAGGAAAGACTATTGAAAAAATATTTATCCAAAAAAATTTATCGAAAGAAGTTTTTGATGAAATTAAAAAATCAATAAATAATAAAAATGTAAACCTATCACTTGTTCCCAAAGAAAAACTAAATAGGATAATAAGAAAAAATCACCAGGGAGTTATATGCTACATCTCCCCCATTGACTATCAGCCTCTAAGTGAGATAGTTCATAGGTCTTATGAGTCAGGAAAAGATCCAATCATATTAGTTTTAGATAGAATCACAGACACTAGAAACTTTGGTGCTATAACAAGAGTGGCTGAAGCTACAGGTGTCGATGCAATTGTCATTCCAGAGAAAGAATCAGCTCTAATTACTAGTGAAGCTGTAAAAGCATCTGCTGGTGCTTTAAATTATGTTTCAATATGTAAAGAAAAAAATCTGAAGAGCGTCATCAATAAGCTAAAAGAAAGTGGGCTAAAAGTAATTGCATGTACAGAAAAAAGCGATGAAAACATTTACTCTGTAGATTTCAACACCCCAGTATGCATAATACTTGGGTCAGAAAAAAATGGTATTTCTCAAAACTTGATAGAAATAAGTGATGTTAAGGCTAAAATTCCTATGAGAGGAAAGATAGAATCTTTAAATGTATCTTCTAGCTCTTCAATAATTTTATATGAACTAATTAGGCAGAGAATTTAGATTGATTTTAAACCGGTAAGGTCTGAACTACTTCGTATTTTTTTCCCCATTCCATCTAATAATTCAATACCATACTTTCTACATACTACTGCTTCTGGAATCTCCTTATTATGCCTATCCCCTCCATTAGTAAAAATATCCGGTTTTAATTCCTCTAAACTTTTACATACTGTTTTATCTTGATCAATTGAGAGGTAAACCTCGTCTACCCACTTAATAGATGAAACAATTTTCATTCTATCTTTCTCATCCATAAATGGCTTTCCTTTTTTAATTGTACATTGATTATTATTATTAATTATTACAATTAAATAATCTCCTAATTTTTTTGAGAGTTCTATATACTCTAAATGTCCAACATGGATAGGATCAAAATACCCGCTTATAGAAACTTTTTTCATTAATTATATTTTTGGATAAAATTAATGATAATTAAATGATATTTTTGGATATGAATATTTTAATAATTGGGTCTGGAGGTAGAGAGCACACCTTATCTTGGAAAATTAAGCAAAGCAGACACTGTGATCAACTTTTTATCCTTCCAGGAAATGCTGGAACCACCAAATTAGGTGAAAATGTAAATTTAAATCCAAATGATTTTGAAAAGGTCAAAGATCTCGTAATAGAAAAAAATATAGGACTTGTTGTTGTTGGACCTGAAGAACCTCTAGTAAATGGTATTGTTGATTTTTTTGAATCTCAAAGCGAATTGAAAAATGTAAAGATATTTGGTCCAAGTAAAGAAGGAGCTCAGCTAGAAGGTAGTAAAGACTTTTCTAAAGATTTTATGTTCAGAAATAAAATACCATGTGCAAATTCCAAGACATTTAATTCGGAAAATATTGAAGAAGGCTTTAGTTTTTTAGAAGAGATATCTCCACCATATGTACTTAAAGCAGATGGTTTAGCAGCTGGAAAAGGTGTAATAATTCTTGATAATATTAAAGAAGCAAAAAGAGAACTAAACGAAATGTTAATTAATAAAAAGTTCGGTGAAGCGAGTAGAAGTGTTTTAATAGAGGAGTTCCTTGATGGCATAGAAGTTTCAATATTCTTTATAACAGATGGCAAAGGTTATGTCTTACTCCCTGAGGCAAAAGATTATAAGAGAATTGGGGATGGTGATAAAGGACCTAATACTGGTGGAATGGGTGCTGTCTCTCCGGTAGATTTTGTTGATGAGGAATTTATGAAAAAAGTTAAAAAAAATATAGTTGAAAGAACCATCAATGGAATAAGTTCTGAAAAAATTAATTATAAAGGTTTCGTTTTTGCCGGCCTGATGAATGTTAACGGAGAGCCTTATGTCATAGAATATAATGTGAGGATGGGAGACCCTGAAACTCAAGCTGTGATTCCCAGATTAAAAAATGATTTAGCTGAAATAATTTTAATGTGTTTGGATGGTGATCTAGGTAAAGTATCTACTAAATTTAACAAGGGATACTCAACAACTGTTATTTTAGCTTCAAATGGTTACCCTGAAAATTATAATAAAGGAAAAAAAATATCAAATATATATGATGATAAAAACTCATTGGTATTTCATGCAGGGACAAAGTTTGAAGGAGAAGATATAATTTCAGACGGTGGTCGAGTTCTTGCTTGTACCGGATTTGGATCGAGTCTAAGCGAAGCGATAGAAAACTCGTATAGAAAAGTAGATGAAATTCTGTGGACTGATAAATATTTTAGAAAAGATATTGGTAAAGATTTGATATAAATGAAAATTAAAAGCTCTCTTGTTATATTGTTTTTTATATCATTTTTTTTGAGTTGCAATAGTCCTAGATATAGTAATTATTATTCTTTTGATAATCAGAAGTGGCTTCAAGACTCATCAATTGTTTTTGATTTTAATAGCTTAACTTCCAAAAAACTTAAATTCGAGATTAGCATTTCATATGATAAGAATTATCCATATCAAAATTTATATACGTCCTACTCATTAATTGACTCAAAAAGAAATGTTATAGATTCTCAAATGATAGAATTTCAACTTTTTGAAAAAAAATATGGTTATCCTCTTGGTTCAGGAATATTCAAAAGTTTTATAATAGACTCTACTTTTTTATCAGTAGATAATGTGATTCAAAACGAAGATTATAAACTATTGGTTAAACATTCAATGAGAGATAAAAGCCTGTCAGGAATTAATAAGTTAGGCTTAACTATTACTGATTAGATAAATCGTCAAAATTTTCTTCTTTATCAAATATAAAAGAAATGGAAAATCGCATAGTCTCAGCTAGTGGGTGATCATTTTCAATTGTTGAAAGGTAAGAAAAATCTAGACCTAAATTATTATATTTTAAACCAGCACCAAGGGTTAAAAATTTTCTACCACCTTTATCCACATTTTCGAAAAAATATCCACCCCTAAGTGCAAAGACATCTCTGTACCAGTACTCAAGACCCGATGATATCGTTATCTCTTTTAACTCTTCAGAAAATCCGTCAGGAGCATCTGAGAAAGATGAAAAAATACCACTAAGAACTGACCTGTTTGGATCCTTACCCTTTAAAATTGTTGGTAAATTAGTATTAGGATTTATGATAAAATTACCGTTATTGTCAAGCTCATATTGCGGAGGAGAAGGAACCATTAATTTATTAAAATCAATGGCTATCGTAATAGAGTTAAATTGATCAATAAATGTTTTTATAGAAGTACCAAACCTCATATTCGTGGGAATAAAATCTAAATTCTTAGAACTTCCATAGGTAATTTTTCCTCCTATATTTGATATATGACCTCCAAATGACAGCTCTGAAGTCCTACCCGAAATATTAATTTCTTTATTATAATATAAACCAAGATCAACGGAAAAACTTGTGCCAGCCTTAGCGTCTGAATAATTTGATATACTTCCTGACAAATTTGACCATATATAGCGGGCAGTTCCTCCTAAGGATAAATCATTTGTTAACTTTCTAGAATATGTAAATGCCGTACTTAATTCTTTTGGGTTTTCAACACCCATAGACATTCCTTGGTTATCAGTCAGCTGAATCTCTCCCAAATCGAAATATTTCATAGATACCCCAACAGTCTGTACTTTGTCAATCTTATAGAAACCTGTTAAATAAGAAATGGACATATCATCAACAATCTTTCCAAGCCATGGTACATAAGATAGTCCAAATCCATATTTCTTATCTATAAATGCCAACTTTGCATTATTCCAATGTATTGAATTTACATCTGGATCAGTTGCAACACCAGTTTCGCCCATAGCTGAACCTCTAGAATCAGGAGAAATCATAAGAAATGGTACCGCAGTTATTATTGGTCTTCTTGCTGTGTCTTGACCACTAAGCATTGAGACTTGAGAAAGACCATCTGAAGATAACATAAGAAGAATTAATAAAAAACGAATCATTTTAATTTCAGTATTTTACTGTGAACTACTTCAGTCTTATTTTCTGAAGTATTATGAACTTGTAATTTATAAATATAGATTCCTTGAGACAAAGTATATCCATTTAAATCTTTTCCATCCCATTTCAAGCCATCTATAACCTTAGGTGAAATTTCATAACTTTCAAAAGTTGAGTGTACAAGGTTACCCCTTATATCATAGATGTATAAACTAAGATCGAGAGCATCTCCATTATCCCGGTTACTAAATTTAAATGTTGTTACATCTGAAAAAGGATTTGGATAATTCATTAAATTTGAAATTGTGGTTTTATTTCTACTATCAATAATGAATACAACTTCCTTTGTTGAGATATTATTGTAATTATCTGATACTTTTATTTCAATTTTATGTTTACCTAACGAAATATCATCTAGAGGATAGATAATATTACCTTTTTTATATGAATCTTTATCCTGAGAAAAGTAATTTAAGAGAGGAATCTGAATAGTATCATCAAGAATTGCATGTGGAACAACAAATTGATTTCTATCAATTATATTTATTCCACTCTCATCAAAAATATCTACAATTAATAAGGGATTACGAGATACTCTATCTCCAGAAATAAAACTATAATCATCAATATGAACAGAGAGGTTTGGTTTGAAGTCATCAGATTGGTAATCTTCATATGTACCTCCTACTATGAAATTTGAGTAGGATGAAGCTTCATTTCCACTAACTGAATCAACTGCAAACATGGAAATTTTTCCATCTCCGTAATCATATTCAATATTTTTTGATACCATAAATTTAAAATCAAATTGACCATTTTTGATAGATGATAATCCCTTGAAAATCATTCGATCCCATTCCCTATACGAAAATGGCTGGCTCTCATCACCTAAGGTTAGATTTGTATTTAATTTATCAAAAATGTTAACGTATAGATTTCCATCAAATGATTCATTTATATTACCTTCATCGTCTACTACCCTACCAATTATCCTAACTTCACTTGCTGCAGAAAGTGTATCTAAATTATCAATTTCGATACTATAGCTAGGGTAAATAAGCATTAAAGATGGATCACCAAGAAGTGAAAAATTTCTATTGATAGAGCCACTTAGGCTATTATTTTTTGTAAACTTAAAGATATCTCCAACTCTTAGATACTTGCCATTCTCTTTTCTGAAAACATTTTTGTAAAATTGATTGTTCAATCTAAAATTTGTTTGTGAGAAGACAGGTCTAGTTGTTGTTAATAGAGCTATGGCCCCTCCATTTTCCTTATTTAATAACATTTCACCACCAGAAGTAATAAGAGGATCATCGAATTTACCAAACTCACATGTTGCTGTTATAATAAGAGGCAGTTTCAACCTATTGTTCCAATTAAAAATTGAATTTTCATCTAATATTTTTTCCTCCGTCCATAAAAATTCATTACCGTGCCCAATATAGTTTAATATTAACGATCCGTTTTCTATAGCATTATCTAATTCTTGTTTTGCTTCATCGGATATAATAACCCCATCTTTTAGTTTCTGTTCGTAATTATCTAAATATATTTTTTTGATATCATATTCTCCTGCATATTCATTGAGATAATCAAAATGATTCTCAGCATCATTTTGATGAACATTACCATCACCATCATCTGCAACTAAAT
The DNA here is from genome assembly GCA_002692105.1 of Marinoscillum sp. GTDB lineage: Bacteria > Bacteroidota > Bacteroidia > Cytophagales > MED-G16 > MED-G16. The sequence continues at coordinate 13,017 of NZKG01000027.1, forward strand.
AAATATTTCTTTTCCAGTCCCCTAATAAATTTTTATTATCAGAGTACCTTATTAATTTATCTACATAATCTTTAGCCTCCTTTTTATCTTTGCTTGGAATTCTACCAATACTAACTTCCATATCATGATCACCTGAAATTGATTCAATCCATATTCCTTCATCCGAATCTAAAAATCCATAATAGTCATCGGATGAAAAGCTATATATATTATTTGAGGAATTATATGATTGGTATATTGGTACAAAATTTGTGTTGTTGGGTACCCTATTCTTATAGTCATAGGAACAATCTCCAAAAAGTAGTACGTATTTAAGATTGTATGAACTTGAGTTGTATACGTATTTTATATAATTTCTTAAAGAAGATACATCTAAATTACCAGAGGAAAATTGATTATATATATCGTCAACTATTTCTACCTTAACATTTATTCGGTCTTTACTTTCCCTTAAATACTTAATTCTCATTGCTTGCGTCAGAAAGTCTTTTGATGTAATAATTAATAGATCTGGATTATTATGATCTAAAATATTAGAATTACTAATTATATTATAAAAATCAGGGTATTTTAATAAGTTAGGTTGAAAAATTATCTTATTTTGATACCTTTCATTATTAGATAAAAAATAATAATCAGATTCATCAAGCTTGGTTACTTCGTGTTCATAAATACTATAAGGGTCAGTAACATCTAAAACCTTTATATCCTGTGATGAAGAAATATTATAACGAATTTTTTTACTTTCATAACCTGGTTTAACATAAAATTTTATTTGTTCNTTATCGTAGATCAGAGGGATTNCAGTATTTAGTTTTATATAATCTAAATATGAAATAGCAGAACCNAAACCTTGATAACTTAATGTTAANATATTATTATTATTATTANNATTTGCATTAAANGATTNATTTTCGACTACCCTTTTGAATTTTTCACCATAAATTTTTTCTTTTATTAATCCCATTTCAACTGAAGATATATTTTTATCATTGAAGAANAGGTCAAAGCTTGATTCAACAGTTGATCTTGAAACTAAAGATATCTCAAGATCAATTTGAGAGTTATCTTTTATCTCAAACAAATTTATNTTTTGAGAATCACCACTCGAAAAGATCTTACCAAACCATTCTCTTCCGGATTGGATTATACTGTATCTATCATTCTCATAATGATAAAAATGGTTTCCNTGGGAGGANATACTATCGTAATTAGTTGCATTATAATTATTATTAATNCTTTTATTTTCTTGTGANTTATAAGTCAGTAAATAATANGCAGTATCTGAATAAATATTTTTATTAGAGGACATTATATTATTNATTGAATCGTAAAAAAAACTATTTGANGACTGAAGATAAAAAAAAAGGTATTCACCATTATCTAAATTATTATCNTCGTCACCGANAAATGANGATTGAATTTCNACAGGTTGAAATAAATTTGATTTTGAATTTAATTGTGGAAGAGGGCCGTTATAGCCAGATCCAAAAATTTGAATCTTACTAGGATCTATATTTGNAGCATCTAAATTATGTATTTTAAAAAATTCTAAATCTATCTTATAAACTCCCGATTCTGTAATTCCAATCTTTAACCAATTACCATCTCTNAGTATTGAATTATTAGATTTCAATAAAAANGTATTTAAAAGAAATAATGATAATAGTATAATTTTTTTCATCTANGNTGTACTATNAACTAAAATTAATCCCGAATATTATGTTTATNTGGNCTTTTGAAAAATTTNGAAATTAGGGANATCAAGATATATATTGTAATTATNATATATATAGAGTCAAANCCTTTGATNANAATCAAAACGACAGATATAAAAATAATTAAGAATTTTTCAAGNTTATCTTTAAAAGAGNAATTTGAAAACTTNAAAGAAAAAAATCTAAATTCAGAAATCATTAAAAGAGAAGATAAAATGATAATAAATACCATAGANAACTGAGTCAGAAAATCNAAAGGAAAGAAGCTTGAATAATACAATGAGAANAATAACAATGNATTTGCAGGAGTAGGAAAACCNCTAAAATCTTCTNNNTGGCTTTCTTCGCTATTAAATTTAGCAAGTCTNTAAGCTGAAAANAATACAATTAGAANTGAAAAGTATTTAAGATTATTTAAAAATTCAAATTGATTNAGCCATGTAAATATGAGAAAAGAAGGAACTACACCAAAAGATACTAAATCAGCCAAAGAGTCTANCTCTCTTCCAAAATCTGACGTTGTATTTAATTTTTTCGCAAAAAAACCGTCCAAATAATCTGAAATNAAACATATAAANAATANATAATAAACTGTATNATATTTATCCGATAACATTAAAAATAAACATACTAAACCAGTACATAAGTTAAGGGATGTAAAAAAGTTTGGTATTAATGCTTTCAATTTAAAAAAGGATTATGATTTTTTTCTTCAGAAATGAAAGTNTAAGGCCCNTGGCCTGGATATATTAATGTATCGTCTCCCANTGAAAATAAATTATTTTTAATGCTATTTAGTAAAGTATCATAATCACCACCTGGAAGATCAGTCCTACCAATAGAGTTTTTAAATAAAACATCACCACTAAAACAAATCTTATTATCACTGAAAAAGTATGCTAGATGGTCTGGNGAGTGGCCNGGAACATTTATTATTTCAATATTAGNATTACTAAAACTTAGTTTAGAATTTGATTTAATTGGCTGGACAGAATGTAAATGNCTATATAAATTTAGGCCATACATAATTGCAATATTTTCACTAGATTTATACATATCTANCTCACCNTCAGGNATATANACATCCATCTTNTAATTATCNTAAAGAAACTTTAGGCCTAGAATATGATCAATGTGACANTGAGTAAGTAGAACATAATTTAATTTTAAATTATGNTCATTAATAAAACTTTTAATATCATCATTCTCAGTGTCTTGGTAGTTGCCNGGATCTACAACTATACAATCTTTATCATTNTAGATTATGTATGTATTCTCTTGGAAATCATTAAAAGTAAATGACTTTATCTGTATCATATTGATAATTATATGCAAATTTGAAATATTAAACTGATATAAAAAAATTGAATAATAAAATAGACTATTTGATTGTGGGTCAAGGAATAAGTGGTACTTGTTTTGCATGGAGAACATATTTTGGAAAACAATCATTTAGAATAATAGATAGAGAAAATAAATATTCTGCTTCAAAAGCTTCANTAGGAATTTATAATCCAATTACTGGTAGAAAATTTAATGTTACNTGGAATGTCGATAAGCTCTTCTCTGAATTAAAATATTTTTATAAAAAAGTNGAAAATAAACTAAATAAGAAACTATTATTTGAAAAAAATATTTATAGACCATTTAAGAGTGATANTGATATCAATGATTGGAATATAAGATTATCGTCAAGTAAATATTTNAAATTCTGTGAATTTATAAATGATGATGGNATACTAACCAATAACAGTGGACATCTTNATGTTAAAAAATTTTTATTATCGTCTAAAAAATATTTTAATAATTTAGGGCGTTATANGAGTGAGGTTTTTGATGAAAATAAACTAAAAATTAATGAGAATAACTTTTCATATAAAAATGAAGAGTTTAAATATATAATCATGTGTACAGGAATTTCAGAGAAAAAATTAAATTTATTTAACGAAATCAAATTAAATGCGGTATCTGGAAATAGTATTATNATTAGTTCAANAATAGAAAATAATAACATTATCAATAAAGGGATTAACGTCTTACCNATTAAAAAAAATATTTACCATATTGGNTCAACATATTACCATAGCNCAGAGGATGANGGGCCANACGAATTANTNAATAAGACCAAAAATTTAATTAAAGATGATATTAAATTAATTAATTCGAGGTTTGGTATAAGNGCNACATCAAAAGATAGAAGACCANTTGTTGGAGAGCATAACAAAATCAAAAGATTATTTATAATGAACGCTATGGGCTCAAAAGGAGTTAGTCAGGCTCCATACTGTTCAGAAAAATTATTTAACTATATTAATGAAAATAAAAATTTAGATAAGGAAATAAACATAGATAGATACAGATCGTAACTTAAACATGAGATTATTAATAATAATATTTTTTTTAGCTTACTCAACTTCAGCTTCTGGACAGAGTAGTTTTTATAATGAAATAGGTAAAAACGGAATTCAATACAAAAGTTTTAAATGGAAAGTAATCTATTCTAATAATTTTGAACTTTACTTTAACGATGGTAGTGAGTCAATTGCAAATATTGCTTTGGGCCACATAGAAAAAAAATTTACTGAGCTATCTTCTGATGTTGGCCATCAGCCATTTAAAAAAACAAAGATTTTTATTTATAATTCTCTAATTGATCTCAATCAATCAAACATAGGAATAAATGAGAAAGGTGAATTTTTAAATACTAATTCTAACTTTAATAATAAAATACAATTTAAAGTTGCTTTCAAAAATAATATATCTGAGTTCAAAAAGGATTTAAATTTTGAAATATCAAANGTATTAATTTCTGATCTAATGCAGGGAAACANGTCGTTCTCTAAAAGATTTGGTAAAGCATCATTTACAACAATTCCTCAATGGTTTTCAGANGGTGCNGCAAGATATCTAGCATATGGCTGGGGNNCTAAAATGGATAACATATTAAGAGATTATTTTTTACAATCAGATAAAAAAACAATTAAATACATAAATANTAATCAATCTGAATTTATTGGACAGAGTATGTGGAATTACATATCTATAAAATATGGNAAGTCTAATATCTCAAACATTTTAAATTTATCTAAAATAATTAGAAATCCAGAAAGAGCAATATCAAGCGCTTTAGGAATAAGTTTTGAAGAGTTTATAATAGACTGGTCAGNTTACTATTCTAATTCANTTAATAATAGNTTTAAAAATTTNGAAATATCCACTGANAAAAATATTAAAATTAATNATAGGTATGAAAATATTGNAGAAGTTCAATCAAATGAAAATGGGAATTATATCCTATTCACTACTAAAAATAATAATCAGAAGCATATAGTATCATACAATACTANTAAAGAAAANTTCAAAAAGATTGAAAGTTTTAANGCTAGAAACTCTAGTAAATCATATTTTTTAAGATGGATAGATGATCATACTATATCNTACNTGAAAGATATAAATGGCAAAAATACAATTGTNAATTATAATGTTTTAAGCAAAAGGAAGANTTACAAGGACGTATCAAAATTTAATAAAATTAACGGATTCTCTTACAATACAAACAAATCACTAATTGCNATAAGTGGAAGTGTGGGAAATCAGAGAGACATCTACCTTCTCAGCGCCTCTTCAAATAGTCTAAAAAAAATAACTGATGATATGTATGATGATATATATCCTGAGTTTTTTCCAAATTCAACTTCAATAATTTTTAGTTCAAATAGGANAAGTAATAATNTAGATGATNAAATTGATGAAATTGATAACGAGTANTATAANCTTTTTGTATTNAANCTAGANTCTACCCAAAATATTATTAAGAAAATAACAAATTCACAAAGTAATAATTTAAANGCAAGCACCATATCAAAAAACAAAATTCTATACCTAAGTGATAGAAAAGGTATCTATAACCTATACAGCCATGAAATTGGAAANACACATAAACANATTACCAATTTCAATACAAANATTAATGACTACNATTTAATATTAGAATCTAAATCATTATACTACAGCTCNCTTNTAAATGGAAATACCCAACTANATATNNNTGATAAACTAGAGATAGATAAATCATCCTTTGGACCTCAAACAAAAAGNGTTGATTTTATACAATTACAGCAAAACAAAAAGAAAANAGAAGAGAAGATAGAGNTTGAGTATATTAATAGTAATAAAGATTTTTCTGACACGAATGACTTCTCATTTGAAGAAGANANTAAAAATAATTCAGTGCAAAANAATCTTCAAAGATTCAACCAGNATAAGACAAATAAACTCCCTTATGAATATANATATTCATTTCTAAAAAATAATTTTAATACTTTCGTCCTTATTGACCCTCTTGAGGGTTTTGGTACACAAATTGAGACAGATTTTATTGAGCTTTTTGAAAATCATAATTTATATGCAAGAGCATTTCTTCCAGTATCAAGTCTCAAAAGTTCAGATATTTTTACCGAATACTCTTATTTAAAACATCGAATAGATTTTAAANTTTCTTTCAATAGAAATATTGTTTACCCAGAAGATAATCAAAATTACATCTATCACAAGTACTCTAANAACGAATTTANACTGAATCTGTCATATCCTATAAATAGGTTCTTAAGATTTGAATTATCACCTTTTATGTCAATNAATAAATTCTATGATCTTGANTATAGAGTTCTAAATTCTTCACCTCCACCTTTTACNTACTATGAAAGAACTAATTACTCTGGATANTTTNTAAANCTTCTNTATGACAACACCAAAAAGNTTGGAATGAATCTCGAGATAGGCTCTAAAATGAAGGTATCATTTGGTAACTATCNGAGCAAGTCAAGTGAAGATAAAAACTTCAAGGATTTTTCAGTTGATTTTGTTCATCACCAAAAAATAGTTAATAATATAATACTATCTTCTCGAATCTATTACGGAAATTCTTTCGGTAATAACCCTTTCAAGTATTTAGTTGGAGGCATNCAGAATTCATTANTAAACAGCAAAGAAGATAAAGGAATAAATGATCCTCTTNTAATAAGTAATGGNGGGAATAACACTAACTTCTTGTACAGTAAGTACCTTAATTTAAGAGGGTATAATTTAAAAAANTTTGATGGTTNTAAAGCATTAGTGATAAATTCTGAAATTAAAATTCCNTTAATTAAAACCGTTATAGGAAAGAGTATTACAAGTAAATTCTTGAATAATTTACAACTTATTGGATTTTTTGATTTNGGTTCCTCATGGAATATTAATTCTCCTTTTAGTAAAAANAATGATGTGAATACTTGGTTTATTAGAGAGCCTGGTTCTGTTTTTCAAGCTGAGATTGAAAACTCAAAAAATCCATGGCTTGCTAGTTACGGCTTTGGNTTAAGGTCCTATATAATGGACTATTTTATAAAATTAGATATTGCGAAACCTATCGAAGATTATAAGTTAGGTCAAACAAAATTCCACCTATCCCTTGGATATAGTTTTTAAATTTAGGATATGCATTCGATGACAGGTTATGGTTTANTTTCACATCAAAGTAAAGATTTAATTCTTGAGATTGAGATNAAGACTATAAACTCAAAATTTTTTGATTTTATTTTTAAATCCAATTTAGATTCGATTATGNTNGAAAAAGAAATCAGAAATCTAGTAAAGAAGAAAATGATAAGAGGAAAAGTTGAAGTTACCTGTAACATCTCTATTAAAAAAAAGCAAGAAAGGAANATTAANAAAAAAGAATTCATCAAACTATATAAAGAAATTAGTGGTATNGTTANAAATGAGAAAATNAGTAAAGAGGCTATTCTGAATAATACATTTTTATTTTNCGATAAAAAACAAAATATATCTGATAAGAAAATTCCAAAAAAAACAATTATTCAAATTACAAAAAATGTTCTTGAAAAGTGNATTCAATCTAGATCTGANGAAGGNAAATCTATAANAAAAGACTTACTTAAAAACATTAATGAAATATCAAAGTCTCTTAAAAAAATTAAAAAAATTGAGAAAAAAAGAGTTGATAAGAAAAGAGATAAACTAGAGTCACAGATAAAAAAAATAAAATCTATTGCAATTGATGAAGGACGTTTAGAACAAGAGTTATTCTACTTTCTAGATAAAATAGATATCAACGAAGAAGTCGTTAGATTAACAAAGCATATATCTCTATTTAATGAAACTATTAATGAAAAAGGAGTACTCGGTAAAAAATTAAATTTTATATCTCAAGAACTAGGTAGAGAGATTAATACTTTAGGTGCTAAATGTAATGACTTTGAAATACAGAATTTAACTATAAAAATGAAAGCTAATCTTGAAAAAATAAAAGAGGAATCATTCAATATTTTATAATCAAATATTACAAAAAATAGCTAAATTTAAAATTTAAGCCATATTTTTACTCATTATTAAAATTTAAGCTAATATAGAGTCCATGAGACTTTCCATAATATTTCTTATAACACTAATACATTGTAATCTTTTTGCACAGGAAAAAAATATAAATGGAAAAGTATCTGATGAAAATAATGATGGACTACCTGGTGCAACAATTATAATTAAGGGAACAACTAAAGGTACAGTAAGCGATATAAATGGTAGTTTTATGCTTGATGTTAATGAGAATGATACAATAACTGTATCTTTCTCAGGGTATATAAAACAAGATATTCCAGTAATAGGCAATCTATCATTTTCAATAAATCTAGATCCAGATATTGAAACTTTAAAAGAAGTAGTAGTAGTTGGTTATGGTTCTGAACAAAAGATTAATCTAACAGGAAGCGTGGCAACATTAAAAGATCAGGAACTTACATTAGCACCAGTTGCTAACTCTTCTAACCTATTAGCGGGAAGGGTACCTGGAGTTATGACAAGACAAAATTCGGGGTTGCCGGGTGGAGAAAACACACAGATAAGAATTCGTAGTTTCAGTGAGGCTCCTCTAATCCTTGTTGATGGTGTACAGATGGATTTCTCAAGAATTGATCAGAATGATATTGCAAGTATAAGCGTACTAAAAGACGCATCTGCTGCTGTTTATGGTGCCAGAGCTGGGAATGGTGTTGTATTAGTAACAACCAAGAGAGGTGAAAGTGGTAAACCAAAAATATCATATTCAAGTAATTTAACACTTCAATCAGCTACAGCATTCCTCGACCACGTTTCAGCTTCCCAGTACGTTGAATTGGTTAGAGAAGCTAATTTAAATGATTTCAATGACCCAAATGCAACCTTCTCCGAAGATGATATCGAAAATTATTATAGCAAAACCCAGGGTTATGAGGGTGGAGATTGGGTTGATGAATTAATTAAAAATAATGCGCCTATGCATCAGCATAACATAAGTGTTTCTGGAGGAAATGACAATGTAAAATACTTTACTTCATTTGGGTATATAGACCAAGAAAGTTTTTTTAAGTCTAGAGACTTCGATTATAAAAGATATAATGCTAGATCAAATATTGATATAAAAGTAAATGAAAGAATAAATTTTTCTGTAGATCTATCTTACAGACAAGATATTAGAGAGAGACCTGCAAAAACTGCTTTATCTAATATATGGATCGATCTTGCTACAGCTCAACCAATATTCCCAACTAGGTTATCTGATGACATGGTAATACCTGACCCGTCCATATCATCTGTATCTTACTCCGGTTCGACAACAGGAAACAGAAACCCTCTTGCCAGATCAGATAGAAATGTTTTTGGCACCTATGATAGGTTTGATAATACTTTTAGAGGAAAGATTGGCTTTAAATATAAAGTTCCAGGTATTACAGGTCTTACGCTTAGGGCTGATATGAATCTAACGTTACTTGATAGATCAGAAAAGACATTTAGGAAACCCTATAATGTGTACAGACAAAACCTTGAAACAAATGAGTTAATATTAGAAGGTATAGGAAATGGAGTTTCATCTATCTCTGATTCTCAATTTAGACGTACTATGGTATATCCCTTAATCTCTGCAGAGTATATAAAAGAGGTCGGTAATCATAACCTAAAAGTTTTGATGTTAGCTGAACAAACCACTAGAAAGTTCAGTATGTTTTCAGCAACAAGAAAAAATTTATTTACAACTTCCATACCAGAATTATTTATAGGTTCAGAGAACGAGCAAACTAATGATGGCTCTTCTGGGCCTGATATTGGAAGGAAAAGCGCAGTAGCTAGAATTAATTACAGGTTCAAAGACAGGTATCTACTAGAGACTACATTTAGGGCAGACGGTAATGTTCTATTTGCTCCAGAAACAAGATGGGGATATTTTCCAAGTATTTCATTTGGTTGGATAATATCTGAAGAACCTTTCTTCAATTCAAACCAGAATACTACCCTTAAGGTTAGGTCTTCATTCTCTCAGCTTGGAGATGATACAGCAAATGGAATCAGTGGTTTTGACTACCTCACTGGTTATGAGACAAATTCAACTTATTTGTTTGGTGACAATATTTCTGAAACTACAATCAGAACTCTTGGCGAAGTGAATCCTTTTCTTACCTGGGAGAAAATGACGATGTATAATTTAGGTCTAGAAGCTACTTTTTTTAAAGGTCAACTACAGGTTGAAACGGATATTTTTTACAGGAAAAGAGAAAATATTTTAAGCAATGATCAGCAGTCTGTTGCGAATGAGGGAGGATATGATTTGCCACTAACTAATATCAATATAAGTGATGACAGGGGCATAGAAGTGTCGGCAGTATACCAACAGAAAATTGGAGAGTTTAAAATAGATATAGCTCCTAACTTTGCTATTGGCAAAGAGAAGTTTGTTGTTAGGAGAGACATTGAAGATTTTACAGACTCTGATTACAAAAGGATCTTTGGAAGGGAGGGCCAGTGGGTAAACAGAAGATTTGGATATATTTCTGATGGTATTTTTATGAGCCAAGATGAAATTAATAACCACCCAACTATTCAAGATGGAAATGGTAATTTACTTTTAAATCCAGGAGACATTAAGTATAAAGACTTAGATGGAAATGATACTATAAACTTTAGGGACCAAGAAGTAATAGGTTTCGCTAGTAATATGCCAGAAATAAATTATGGAATTAATCTTAGTGCATCCTACAAGAACTTAAAACTATCACTTCTACTTCAAGGTGCTTCTAAATTCAGTATTTATATTAATGGTCCAGCGGCAACAATGTTCAGCAACGGATCAATTCCACTATCATACCACTATAAATATGCATGGCAACCACATCCAGATGACCCATCGATAAATATAAATCCCGATGCAATTCTTCCTGCCTCAAGTTTTACAGCTAGTACAAATAACGCACGGATTTCAGATTTTTGGCTTAGAGACGTAAGGTACTTGAGATTAAAAAATATAAACTTATCATATAATATACCTAAAAAAATAATTTCTAAAATCGGTCTAGATAATACTCAAATTTATTTTTCGACAGAGAATCTTTTTACATTAACTAATCTAGGGATTTATAGAAACTCGTTTGATCCTGAGTTTGATCCAAATACTCAGACAACAAGAAGATATCCTATAACAAGATCATTCACAGTTGGACTAAAAATGATATTTTAAGATGATAAGAAATAAAATATATATAATCTTCTTTCTATTATTTCAAATAAGTTGTACAGATCCATTTGATCTAACAAGGACGGATATAATTTCCGATGAATTAGTATTTGATGATCCCGTTCTGGCTGATGCATTCTTATTCGACTTGTACGACAGAGCTAGATTTCACATAAGCAGTGGAAATGGCAATTTAAATATGGGGCTAATTTCATCTTATGGAGGCGAGTCAAGAAACTACGGAGTATCTTGGCAAATACCTTATACTCAAGTTATTGATGTAGACTATAATGAAAATGGACTAACAGGTAAAGTTTTAGATTATTATAATTACAGACTTATAAGAGAATGTAATCAACTCATAACTAAGCTACCTGAATCTGAGAGATTATCAGAGAATTTTATTAACTCAAGAGTATCTGAAGCTAGGTTCATAAGGGCTCATGCATACTTTGAAATGGCCAAAAGATTTGGTGGTGTCCCATTAGTAATTGACGTTATACCCGTCCAAGGTACTGAAGATGAGCTTTTCAGACCTAGAAATTCTGAGAGAGAGATTTATGATTTTATATTATCAGAGATGAACGACATAGTCAATCACCTACCAGTATATCCCGAACAAGATGGAAGAATTTCAAAATGGGCTGCTTTATCACTAAAAAGCAGATCTATGCTTTACGCTGCAAGCGTAGCTAATTTTGGTACTGAGCAATTAGATGGACTACTTGGTATTAATAACTCTGACGCTAACTATTACTATGAGCAGTCATTGAGTGCCTCAAGAGAAATAATCAGATCTGGTATTTTCTCTTTATATAGAAAGAGTTCCGACCCAGTAAAAAACTTTGGTGATCTTTTTATTGATGAGTCAAATAACCCAGAAGTAATATTCGCTGAAAAATATGATTATGATGAAGGTAAAAGTCATCAGTGGGATGCATTAGCTCAGCCATCAGGATTTGGTTTTAACTGGAGCTCAAATTATACTGTTTACCTTGAAACTCTAGAGCAATTTGACTTCACTGATGGGTCAAGTGGGATGCTTGATAGATCTATATATGATGATGCCACTGAAATAGATCCAAATTGGTTCTTTGAGATGAGAGATCCTAGAATGAGGGCCTCTATATTTTATCCTGGTTCATTATTTAAGGGAGGTACAGTTCATTTCCACAGAAGCACGTCTGGAACAATGGCTGGCTGGCCAAAGACTGGACCTTCAAAGCATATTGGAAGTATGGCTACGGGTTTATTAATTAGAAAGAGGACAAATCCTGAAACACCTGATGCCACTAGATCAAGTACCGACTTTATTATCTTTAGACTAGGTGAAATAATTTTAAATTATGTTGAGGCAGCATACTACCTTGGAGATCCTAATGGAGATATGTTAGCTAATATGAATAATTTGAGAGAAAGAGCTGGAATGCCATCTCTATCTTTAAGTCAATTGGATGAAGATAAAATTAGACAGGAGAGAAGATGTGAACTTGCATTTGAAGAGCATAACTTCTGGGACTTGAGGAGATGGAGAATTGCAGTACAAGAGCTAGATAATAAACAAAGACACAGACTCCATTATAGATATAATACAAATACAAAAAAGTATACAATTGAAATGGCAGAAGGAGATCTTGGTGGGGTTAGGCTCCATCCCCCAAGGAACTATTACTATGCATTAGGTCTTAGTAGACTTGCTGATAACCCCAAACTAATTGAAAATCCAGGATATTAATATGAAAAGAATATTACAAAGTATCATTTACGTATTTCTAATTANNTCATTTCTTGGTTGTATTGAAGATCAAATTGATATGACTAGAATAGAGAGGGCTAGAAATGCNTCAACTATTATTTTANCNGAGGAGGTTTTAGATAAAAAAGGTATTGGAATGGGCTANAAGGTTCCAACATGGTCTTCAAGAGTNGCTAGATTAAAACCTTTTTGGCATTACGCATGGAATAAAGAAATAAATGAAGGGATGCCAGANAGTGTTGAATTTGTTCCAATGATCTGGGGAAAAAATAGTATAAATGATCAAGTCATTCAAAATTTAAAAAGTCTTGCTGACGCAGGAATTATAAAAAATGTTTTAGGATTTAATGAACCAGACTTAGAGACGCAATCTGATATATCTGTAGATGAGGTTATTTCTCTCTGGCCAAAACTTGAGGAGATAGGNGTTCCTTTNGGAAGTCCCGCACCTGCNGGATTAGGNAATGGCTGGCTAGANGAGTTTATGATGAAAGCNAATGAAAATGGNTTAAGAGTAGATTTTATNTGTATTCATCTTTACTTAAATAATAATCCCCAACTTTTTTTACAAAAAGTTGATGAGGTATATGAAAAATATAATAAACCTATTTGGATTACCGAGATGGCAGTTGTAGATAACCAGGCAACTACAATAGATAACAACAGGTATAGCCCAATTCAAATCCTCGGTACAATGAGAACGCTACTCCCTGAACTATATAATAGGAAGTATGTTTTAAGATTTGCATGGTTTAATGGAACTGAAAGTTCACCAAACTTTCCAAGGCTTTATTCCTCTAGGTTATACAACGACGATGAGACACTGACAGAACTTGGAGAATATTACGCAAATTATAAACCCAATATGCAAGCTGGAACAGGTAAAGACCCTGTAATTGAAGAGGTCGGAGAAGTTCCAGGAAACTTAATCCAGAATGGAACATTTGAGACTGGATTAGTTAGCCCTTGGGGTGGTTTCAAGAATGCTGTTATCACATCATCCGTACAACAACCTAATACAGGTAATTTTCTTGCAAGGATAGAACCTCACGACGGCTCCATATTTCAAATAATTAACGTTGAAGGAGGAGAGACATACGAGTACTCTTTTTTCCATCGCTGGAAAACAAAACCTACAAATTCATTTGATGCCGTTATAAAGAATGAAGAAGGAGAAGGAGAAAAATTTCTTGAATTCGAAGTCCCTATGACAGATACCTGGACAGAGAATAAGATAGAGTTCACAGTTCCAGAAGGTATCACAAAAGCAAAAGTGGTATTTTACAAACCCCAAAAAGATCCAATACTTCCTGGTTTCTTTCTTGACGATGTAGTTATAGTAAAGAAGGATTAAATTATAGATTATCTTTCTATAATAACTTTGACTTTTAAAATATCTTTTTCTGTGATAATACTTAAGATGTAGAGACCTGTGTCTATGCCTGAAACATTCACATCTACTTTTTTTCTACTCTTAACAAAAGGCAAACTTTTATGGAGACTACCATCCATACTAACCAGATAAATATCATCTACTTTTATATTCTCCTTAAGTTCTATAGTTAATTTATTATCAGCTGGGATCGGATAAATTTTATTTATGTGTTTAATTGATTCAATTGATAATGGAATTTCACAACCTGAGGAGTCAACTACAATACCCAAAGGAGTATTTGGACATGCATCTAGGTTGTCATTTACACCATCTCCATCAGAATCTTTCTGAGATATAGAACATCCTCCAGAGTCTACTATCTCACCATCAGGTGTGTTAGGACAAATGTCCTCGGAGTCAACAACTCCATCTCCATCAGAATCTTGAATAATATATAAGTAGCCATTCTCATCTATTCCTACAGAAGAACTATCAGCCAAGATTAGGGCTAATTTTTCAGTTGAAAGTCCAGTTGAATCTGATCCGAATTTGAATACTTTTTCTTTAAATCCATTTATGATAAATCTATTACTATTATTTGTGCTGTAAAGACCATCGTGTGGGAATGTTACCTGAGGAAACTCTGCGGCTGAGTCAAAATTCAATATTAAATTACCTGATGTAAGTTCAATATATTCCATATGCTGACTTGCTTTAAGGTTAAGTATTAGATCAACACTGTCAACTTTAAAACCTCCACGCATAGTATATCCATTCTCAACAGTAACAACATTTGGTAATGCTTTATTGTTTATGTCTAAACTTTTAATATAGAAATCACTATTCACAAAAAAGTCTTCTTCTGGTATTCTTGAAATCAATTCAGCATTACCAAGAAGAGTAAAGTATGTCATATAATCCTTATTTGAAGCATTCTCTCCAAAAACTAATTTTGAGCCAGGCATGATAATTATCCCTCCACCAAAAAGACCACTTGAGGATAGTGTATCATTTATCATAACGTATTTATCTCCTCCAGCAGATATACTAATTAATCTATCAGAGTCCAGTGAGGAACCATTCCTGAAAATTACTCTTGAAGATCCACCTGCATTTACCTGAATCCCTTCAATAGAGTCGTTAGATCTTATTTTAACATCCAATTCGAATCTCAAATCAATATTTGATCCATTATTTTGAATAACTGCATTAACACCGGAACCGTTTAGAGTTAGTGTAGAGTCACCAACACTAGAAATATGAGAACTACCAAAACCTCCTCCAGGTAATTTAATCTGAGCTATCTCAACATTTTTATCTAGAATTAATGAATCGTTAAGGATTACTTTAGCNGAAGNAACATTTGGTATGCCATTACTCCAGTTGTTAACATTTGACCAGAGCATATCTCCTCCANCGTTAGTNAAGGTTGACTGAGAAATAACTTTACCTGCTATCTTACCAGAACTATTGATTACAACTTCAGTTCCACCTATATCAATTTTATTTAATTGATCAGTAGTTATTCCATTAGCGCTTGAACCGAAGCCGATGACATTATCCTTGAAACCACTTATAACAAGCTTTCCATTACCCCAATTTGATGAGGAATTATCAGTAAAAGCAACTTCAGACACAGAGGCGTCAAGGCTTAGGTTAAGATTACCTGACCCCATTGTCAACTCCCCAACGCTACCTTGGTTTGCGTTGAATAATATTGTAAAGTCTTTATCTGAGATATTGATATCACCTTTGAATATATTGACTCCATTCAAAATTAATTTTGAATTGGATGCTGTACCTGGACTAATAAATACTCCATTTGAAACAAATGTTCCCTCATCCGCTGTATTCGCGGTAATCAAAGCATTTGCTCCCAAGTATTTGAATTCTCCAGTGTAGCCTAGATTATCTGAATTAGTTCCAAAAGTTATATTTGTATCGTCACCAACTTGAAAAGCACCCGCTCCAATTAACGTACCGTTAAATGAGAAAGACCTATTAAGTTTACCCACAAACTTTGTTGTGCTGGCAAGAGATAGTTCTGAGTTTGATCCAAAGTTGATACTTGCTGTACCACCACCATTAATTTGAATTGTTTCTAAATCATTAGATTTTAGATCTACTTTAATATCAAATGTCAAAGACCTATCTGGCGCATTATTTTGTACTGGCTGAGTCACTCCTGATCCAGTAAGAGTAAGTAATGAATTATTTGAAGATGTTACTGCAACATCTTTGTCAATATTTGCCAACTTAATTTGAGCAACAGATACATCCTTATCAAGAATTAGAGAGTCATTCAACGTTACCTTTGCTGTAGGGACGTTAGGAATTCCATTGTTCCAGTTTAGAATATTTGACCAAAGCTTATCTCCACCACCATTTGTAAATGTAGACACAGAGACATCAGGTGGAGTTTCTGATCTAATTTTACCTGAAGAACTAATTTCTAAAACAGTTNCACCAACATCTATTTGAGAAAGTTGTGATGAAGTTAAGCCGGATGTACTATTACCAAAACTTAAAACATCATCAATAAAACCTGTTATGATAATTTTACCATTACCCCAACCTGATGATGAATTATCAGCAAATGCAATTGAANTAACACTTGGGTCAATACTTAGATTAATTCTTGCAGAATCTGTCATTGTAATTAATCCAGCATTTGACTGATTAGCATTTATATTTAAATTTAAAGCTTTGTCTGAATCTATCTGAAGCGTACTCTTTAAAATATCCTCTGAATTTAGTGTTATAGTACCCCCAGTATTGACTATAATTTTGGTTCCAGATGATTTGAATTTATTTTTTGCTGAGCTGATAGTAAGTTTTCCATTTCCAGCATTTCCTGTAAATCTCAAAGCACTTGCATGTTCAGAAAAATCTGAATTATCTCCAAAAGTAACATTAGTATTAGCGTTTATATTAAACCACTTATTGGAGGTATACTTACCATTTATTTGGTGTTCGGTATTTGCTTTAGAATTAGGATTAGATAGAGTTAATGTAGCAGTATTATTTGTTAGGGATGAATTAAAAAAGATTTTTGCTCGCGCACCGTTTGTAGCAAACGATTTCCCTTGAGTATCAGTAGTGTTTATTATTACAGGNAGCTGAAANTCAACAGATGAGTCATCTCCATTAGCCTGAACTGGTTGACCGACATTNCCATTACCAGTTATNGTAAGAGATTTTTGNGNNGAAACNGTAATTTNACCTANCATATTTTTNTGNANNGTACANATGTANTAATATGTTCCAGNANCAACNCCNNTTAAGTCCCATGNNATNGTATCCCCTTTNGTNCCATTATTTNTNACNCCAGNNACTAATTTNNTNNCNTCATAAGNNCCAGANCTNGANANTTCNGATACNATNGCAAATGGATGTGTNGNTAGNGTNNTACTNGTNGCATCAAANACTAANTTATCTCCAACATTTACNGATATNTCNGGGTCATNNTGGTTANTNANNGATAANTCAGAACTATTNAANATATANTTNGCATTACCNGANGCNGTTANNCCNANATTNAATGTTCTACTACTNTTNATNANNACNCCTTTCCTNGCNGCNATNACTTGTTTNACAGTATAATCATTATCAAGAATTANNACNCCNTTGACNGTCTGNATCTTAATTTTATCNGTTGATANAGGNACNGAACCNCCNACCCAATTTGCNGNATTNGAAAATAGNCTGTCTCCNCCNGCATTATTAAAAACTTTCTGACCAGATACTGANATNGATANNATAGANAAAATAAATANNANGNTNTNAATCTTCATNNNGAAGGNTACCCTAATTTGAAGGTTATAGGAAGAATCATCCTAACCCTAACAGGTCTTCCTCNCTGTTTTCCTGGCGACCACTTCTTTGCCTTTGAAATAACTCTNACAGCTTCCTCATCACACCCNGCACCAATTCCTTTGATAGCCTGNACATCAGTNAGGGTACCATCCTTCCCAACAACAAACTGNACAAAAACTTTACCCTCAATCCCCATCCTTCTTGCCTGAGCAGGATATCTTAATGTAGTAGCAACATANTTATANAANGCACTCATCCCGCCCGGTGGCGTGGGNTGATCTTCTACAATGGTAAAAATNTCATCAACTTCTTCNTCTTCAGGAGCTTCCTCAAAAACAATTTCTTCTATTACNGTTTCTTCNGTGATTTCCACATCAATCTCTATCTCTATCTCCTCTTCAATTTCTTCTTCATCAGGGACCTCNATAATTTCAGGTTGTTGNATAACTGGTGGTGGTGGTGGTGGTTGCTCNGTTGGAGGAATTTCCATTANATCTTCGAAATCATCATCTATTGNACCTAAATCCATACCCGCNCCCCTATCATAAAATCTCCACTCAAAAGCAGTTATAACTAATAGTAGGCTAACACAAAGTCCGATATTGAGAAAAAGACCACTCCTTCTCTCTAAATCAGCTTCAGGGTTTTTCTTTAATTCCATAAATCTAATATAAGTAAATGATATCTATTTATTAAAAATTTTAACACAAAAAACACCAGATAGTACACCAAGAATATTTAAAAGCAAATCATAATAATCAAAATTTCTAAAGGGTACATATAACTGTTGAATCTCTGTAAAAACACCAAATACTGTTAAAATTAATAATATTATAATGAAAATATTAAAGCTAAAATTACCCTTATACAGGTGTATGGTTTTTGATGTTAACAAAGACTGAATAAAAAATAGGCTAAAATGAATTAATTTATCAAGATGACTAAATCTAGAGTAAGTAGAACTTTCAGGTTGATAATATATCATTAAGTATATTATCAAAAAAAACCAGATGAAATTAAAAGATAGATATAAAAAAAAACTAACCGGTAATTTTTTCATATGCGGCGAGATCAAGAAGATCGTTGACTTGAGCAGGATCATTAAGTTTAATTTTAACCATCCACCCCTCGCCATAAGGGTCATTATTTACAAGTTCTGGCTCAGACTCAAGTTTTTCGTTAACTTCAATAATAACTCCATTGACTGGCATAAATAAATCTGAGACTGTTTTAACAGCCTCTATAGTTCCAAAAACATTTCCCATATCAACTGACTCTTCCAAGGTCTCGATCTCAACATATACTATGTCTCCTAACTCACCTTGAGCAAAGTCAGTAATGCCAATGTAGGCGTGTTCACCATCTACTCTAATCCACTCATGATCTTTTGTATATTTCAATTCTTTTTGATCCATTGAACGAATATAGTAAATGAAATTTTTATATAAAAGTAAAGGTATTACTGATTCAAACTTAATCTTAATCTTGCGCCAAAACTTGTTGAATATCTTGGGAAAGAATTTGATACAGTTGGTTTATTTATTACCCTATCATAATAAATAACGAGATTCATTCTGTCATTAACAGTATAATTTATATTAGGTCTCAACTGAAAATTATAATTACCATTTGTCACTACACTTTCGTCATCTATCTTCCTCTGTATTGTCTTGGTATTTCTAATCGTGAAGTTTAATCTGAATTCAATCTCATTATCTAGGATTATTGTATTTCCCTGATATTTAAAAGGAAGTCTTAACTCATCCTTTGTATATCCAAAATCAATAGTAAAATCTGAGTTTCTCATTTCATTTACTTGTGAATTTGATAGATTTAGCATAATATTTCTATCTTTTTTAAAATCAATTCTTGCATTTAAGTTATTCTTAGTCCTCAAATTTAAGCCTATAAGTGGAGCAAATCTCTCAACAATTCTTACCTGGTTAATAATATAAAATGGAATTAATCCATTTTCAGTCTGCTCCGATGCTAGTGGGTAATTCATTAATGAATTTGTAAAGTCAAGATTATTCTGATATAAGAGAGAATTAGAAAACTCTCCAACGGAGTAGGTACTTTGGTATGAATGAGTCAAAGTTATTGTAGTGAAGATTTCACTGAGTGACTTTATTTTACTCAATCCGGAAAAATCAATTCTCCAGTTTGGTATTGGAATTTTAGGAAATGGCTTAAGAGAAAAATTAGATGGATCAGAATCTGAGTAGGCAGAGATAAAAGCTGGAATTAAAACATCTTGAGAATTAAGTCCATACTCTCCAGAACCGTTTAAGTCATTTAACCTTGACCTTATGATATTCCTGTTTTCCACAAATTTCTGAAAGGTAGAAGAGTTTTTTGAATTATCATCAGTGACAAAAGCAGTTTTTATTGCTAAGAATGATAAAGAAAAATTACCACCTCTGCTTGGTGTGAGTGAAACGTATGATTCATCTGAAGAATTGTAACGGAATATTTCTTGAAAATTTTCTGAAACCAATCTTTTAGCATCTAACTGGATCCTAAACCCATTAACTGGCTCTAGGCTACTTCTAAATTGAAAATTATGATTACGACTTTGGAGAAATGGGGTGTTTAGAAAATCATTCTTAACCAACCACCCATTTCTTGCGGCTCTTTTTCTTACTCCGGCATCTTGAGAACCAAAAATAAAATCCCATCCAGGAGATCCAGAAATATTATTCATACCGAATATGCCTGGTGAATCAATTATACCTGACATAGCCGTTCTCTCGGTAACGTTATATGTTAAATTAATTGATTTTAAAGACATTACCATCTTCATTATACCATCGAAAACCCTTGACTGAAAGACTGTCCCTGTAGAATCTTTTTCTTTAAATTTTTTTGTATAATTTTTAAATATTGGGATTTTATCATATAATTTATTCACATCAAGTTTTGTTGATAGTGCGTATTCTCTTCCATTTTCAACAATATTACCAAGGGTATCTGATTGCTGATAGGAACCAGCGGACCAAATATATCTAGATGAATATTTAGCTGTAGAACTTACCCAGTCAAATAAAGGAATTTTATCTATAGGGAGTTTATAATTTATAGATGTTGATTGATTAAAGTTTTTTGTTCTACCTAACTTCTTTAAGTTATAGTACATGCTATCAAGCTTTTCTTGAGTATCTAACTCACCCTCTGGCTCATCTACTACTGAGTTATCTATAACATTAAAATCAATATTCATACTACTAAAAATATTCCACTGTAGACCATAGGATTTATTGAGAGAAAAATATTTCTCAAAAATTGGATCAACTCCAGAAGTAGTTAAATCTGAATTTCGATACTGAGTCTTATTAAAAGACCTATTCATATCCCCTCTTATATTTACACTTGAAGGTATGGGATTAAAGTTGATATCTTTAATCAACTTTAAAATCTTAGAATCAAAAAACTTAACATTTTTAAATGGCTGAATAGAAATTATCTTAGGCGAGAAGTTGTAGGAAATATTACCTCTGTGTTCTTTGGTTTCAAGAGTCTGTGTTGTAACATTTGAACTTTTTCTCTCACTATATGAGAAACTTGTTGAAAAGTTTTCAATATCCCAGAAATCAACTCTTGACTCTGAATTTGTTCTTTCCTTCCTGACGTTTGCCAGGCTAATAGATTTTGACTCCATCCTCTCCTCAGTTAACTTCTTATAGTCTTCCTTCTCTTTCCTTGTATCGAATGAGTTTATTGAGGCGCTTAATGGTATATCTTTATCTAGTGGATCATATTTAGGCGTAACTACTGTCTTAGATGTTGAGATATATAAAGGTAATTTAACACCCGACTTAGAAGGTAAAAATTTATCTAAATTTAAATTTGCAGATGCATCATACTGCATCGTCTCCTCTCTTGATCTCTCGGATATTCTCTGCTGAATTGAACCAAATCCTACTGATGTATATCTTGCTGATGTCGAAACTGTTCCCAAATCTGATAACTTCATATTTAAACTTGCATTAGCGGCCCAACCCTTTGTCTTATCAAAATCCGTTAACCGTAACTCATTAAACCATAAACATGCAGACTTTGACGACCTATCCTCACTTATAGGATTTTTAACTCCTATCATAAAATTTAATACAGAACTTAGAGAAGGCCTTCCAACAATTCTAAATATATATTTACCATTCCTCGAGGGCCTAGCGTATGGAATTGAAATATCTGATACTTCCCTGTTTCTCTCTGATTTAAGAGCTAATAACTCCTCAATAAATACATTAATCTCATTCTCTTCAGGCCAAATTGCTCTTGCTAGATTTGATCCATTCTGGTTAAGAAGTGATGGTCTTGTAATCTTTAATGGCAACTCTATCTCGTAGTAATTATTTTCGTAATCACTACCAAACCTTAGAAAAGCATTAATTTCGTCGTCAGAAATTATATCGCCATCAACTGGTTCTGCATGAATAAACATTTTAATTCTCCCGTAATTAATCAAATCGAAATTTGATTCTTTAAAGACAGCCTTCGCATCTCCATCATATAAGTCATCTACACACAATTGGAGTGACTGCTCATTCGTTCTCCTTTGGACAATAGTTGTATTATCAATATCTCTNGGTATTCCTGGAGGAACTACATATGGTGATTTAGTATCTGAACCTATACTGTTTTCCTCTATACTCACNACAGATATTTGCATATCAGAATCTGTGATCTCAGTAACTTCATTTAAACCAGATTGGTAAAGATTACTATCATACTTTCTCCATTGACTACCAACCATCTGAAATTTNGCAAACCTTAGAACTACAGGATCTTCCCAGTCAGTAAGGTATGTTCTTATAAATCTTATAGTCTTAAAATCTGAAATATTACCATGTACTCTATCAGGGTTTCTTATTGGTATCCTAAACTGATACCATGTAGCATTTCCAGACTGATCAGTTATCTTATCNACAATATTATTTAAGCCAATATTCATTGAACCTGGCCTCAAGTCAATCTCATACTCATAATAACTCTCGAGATCAGAGAGAGTATTATCCTCATTTAAATCCTCATTTTCTGGAAATGGAGATCCTTGNGATGAAAAGTTAGTATTTGAGTTAAGGGGTGTNTTNCCCTCCATTCCATTAAAATTTTTATACCTCTCCAGAATTTTCTTATCNGATGCATCAAGGTCTTCTCCTAGGTAGTACTTAAAGTTATCTGCTGAAACATCAGAAATTAATTTTTCCGAGGCTTCTGAATTNAGAGATAACTTATCAATAAAATTTTGTTNAAAATAATTTACTTCTCCCGCNTTTTTTAAACCATCTAAACCGACATCTTGGTTCTCTCTAGATTCAGTATTATTTTCAAAAAATTTTGTTAAATATTGTTTTGAAGTTACTCTCCCCCACTCATTATATTTTATGCCCGAATCAGAATAATCTGAAGAGAGACCATTCTCGAAAGCATGAACATTATCTTTCATTAGATCCTCAGAAACATTTCCTAAATTAAAGATAAGTTTACCTCCTGACGAGTTATTATCATTNAAAATACCATCTAAAACTTTTCCATTCTCTCCNTCTATAAAAGGATCCATCATCCAGAATTCAATATACTGAACATTTGTACGATCAAAATCAGTATCATTTGAGATACTTCTTGTAATTGCTCCAAAATTTAAAGCTGGATTCTTAAGTAGCCCAGAGGAAGTAAGNTCAGGNTTATAATTGTACTGNCCTCTCTCGCTTGGGAAGTATGCTATNTCAAAAACNGGNAGGTTTGTATTNATAAGTTGCCTGTCCTGNTGTCTGAAAATATCTTGTGGAGAGATAGCTTTTATATAATTNTTTTCTAAATCATCCAATGTGATATTACGAGGTTTTTGAGTTCCTCCATTCAAATAAAAGATATTATCAATNGTNTACCATGCTATCTTAGCTCTATTGTAGGAATATCCTAAATTATTTGATGTTAAATTACTTTTATCAAACTTATCATTTGTAGTTTGAGGTGTTGACCCTAACTTCCAAGATAAATTCGAGCCTCCAATTGTAATAGGGATAACAGCACTCTCGAAATCATCTATATATGTAATTCCCTCTCCATNAATCATATTTGATGTACCAGGTACTATTTGAGCAAATTCTGTACTAAAATTAATATTTGACATCTCTCTTGTTCCTAATAGAGGAATCGCATTTATTACCTTCGTAATTAACTCACTCTCCTTATCAATATTAAAATCAAATCCATATTTAGTGTTTTTAACTGGTTCATTTCCAACACTAAATCTNGTTATCCCACCTGGTCTCTCATTTAAATGAAATACCGTAAAACCCAAATTTATACTTTCATCAAACTCATATTCAGCCCTAGCGCCTGATAGCCATTTTGTTTGAAAATTAAAAAGATCAGCCTTCTCAAAAGANACATTTATTTCTTGCCCCGAACTCAGTATTGAAGGGTTTAAAATTCTAACAGTTCCNAAACTATAATTAACGGTATAGTCTGTACCCTCAACTAATTGAAGGTTTCCAGCAGTTACAACAACTGAGTTTTCAGATATTCCTAGACCAGGTAAATTTATCTCACTTCCTGAACCTGATGAGACNGTACCAACAATAAAAAATTTATTTTTTGATAATACTTTTTCAGCTTCGTCTTGTGTCATTTCATACAACTCATTGTAGACGTACCTTTCAGATAAATCTACCTCTGAACTTTCCTGAAAATACGAGTCAAGGGTAGAGCCAAATGGTTCTAANACTGGAAAAATAATATTTCCCCTCTCAGGGTTAATGGTAAAACCTTCNACAAAATCAAAATTNCCGTCATATTGAGGGTCATTATTGGAGTTTANTCTNTCTAAACCTAANAGTCTAACAAGAGGTTTATCTCTAGTAAGTATACCCTCATTTAAGCTTGGATTATTAAAACCAACTGCATCGTCTCTGTAATTGACTTTAAGCTCAAAATTTTCACTTTCAATTCTANTTGCGTTNAGATTATAAATATTTTTCATCATCAGATCCCATGANGGAATTGAGACATTTATATTTGAAGGCCTTAATAGTTTTAAAAATATAACTTCACTCTCATCTCTATTTTGATANTCTTCTGTTAACTCACCTACCTTGAACCTTTCCCCGTTATATGTATATTCATAAGAAACTGCAAGAACCTCATCATTCTGAAGTCTCCTTAGTAANGATATATAACCCAAGGTCTTATTTATCTCATATTCATCAGTGTCAAGTTTACGTGCNGATGTTACCTTCTCGTAATCTAAAGATTTAGANAAAATGAACTGAGAAGATAATAAGTTATCAACCTGATCAATATCTCTCAATCCAGCATTTGATGTTAAATTGGNAAATAATAAATTTGANCNATTATCATTTGGTCCNCCNNTACCTGTNCCNATTTGAGAATTACTCTGTTTTANGATNACTCTACCTTCTCCTAGGTCCNTAAATGCAGCAAAGTTTCTTAAAGACTCNGAATTATTNGTTCNGTTAAGAATATATACCTCTACCCTNTTNACATTTATACCAGANGTTACNAGTGGTAAAGATGACAACCACCTCTCATAATTNTCTCTAAAAAAGTGACCTAAGAAGTAGTGTCTGTTTCTATCGTAATTTGATCCAATAATTTCAAATTCCCTTCCTTGGAATCCATTATCAATTTTAATTGATTCTGCTTTACCTTGTTGTCTTGATAAAATACCAGTAATNCTCAANCTACCAAATTGGAATTGGGTTTTTAACCCAAATAAACTCTGAGCTCCCCTCANAAGACTNTTCTTTACAGGCATACTTACATTNCCAACCTCAATCTTTCTTACTATCTCCTCNTCAAATCCCGTNTANTCTAATTTTAAATTATTCTGAAAGTCAAATGTATTATTATTATCAAAATTTGCAGTAATTTTTAATTTTTCACCAACNTTACCATTAATATTTAAATTTATTTGCTGATCATAATTAAANCCTCCATTTCTCTGTTGTCTTATCGGAATNGANGGGTTTTCAACTTTTTGNAATCTTCCCCCAAAATCAAGATTAACAAANCCATTAACNTGTAAATCAATAAAGTTTCCTCCAAAAATTCTATCTAAAGATTCAGGTATNTATATTTTTGGNATTAGTCTACTNCTNTTTAAAGTACTCTCACCNTCCANACTTAANGATTTATCNCTGAAATACTCTTTAACCTGTTTTTTGGTATTAAATNTGTCATAACTATTAAATGGTATTGCAATTGAAGGCCTGTAATTCAAGGANCCTAATTTCTCCTCTAAATAGAAAACTCTTGATGTATCGTACTTAGATGAAAGCCTTAAAAGGCTAGTATTTAAATTATATGCATTATTTGAAAAAAGACTTGAAAAAGGGTCAGAGTACCTATCATTAATTTGATAGGTTGTAAAATTAGAAGGAGAATAAACAGAATCAATTTNACTATTTATAGTATCTAAACTATTTTGANNAAATAAANACGAAGTATTAACGAANAGCGCTATAAGAAAGNTTATACAAAAATATGTAGCTAGTCTCAAAGTAAAACTTTTTTTCCACTAAGATCTCTTAAGTACTTCTTTTATAAGATCTTCCAGATTGATATCATTATTTTTATCAATAATAGAGTCAATATGGCGTTCAACAACATTCTTTGAAATACCCAAAGAAGATAANGCNGATAACGCTTCANCTCTTATAGTATTGCNAATATTTTGAGAAAGTTTTACATTTTCTATGTCATCAATTGAAATCTTATCTTTTAATTCTAANATGATTCTCTCAGCCGTTTTCTGACCTATTCCTTTAACTGACTTAATTTTNTTAACATCAGAATCAATAATTGCTAATTTTAACTCATCTGCAGAGAGTGATGATAAAATCATAACAGCTGTACTTGGACCAACACCAGATATTGATACAAGATCTAAAAATGTTTTTCTTTCCATTTTATTATAAAANCCGTAAAGGGTATGAGNATCTTCTTTCACATGTAGATGTGTATAAATATATAAGTCATCTAAANCCTTAATTTTAGAAAAAGTTCTAAGTGATATATTTACTTTATATCCAACTCCATTTACATCCATTATGACTTTAGCAGGATCAATCTCAACCTTATTTCCTCTCAAAAATGATATCATATTTCAAATGTGTTTAAAATAGAGTTTATTTCTTGCATTAAATTTCTTTTTTTTTGCCCAGGNGCAAAAACATACCCCTCTATATAATAAGCTCTTTTCTTTTTATGATCATATAAAANATAACTTTTGAAAGGNCCACCTGCAGATAAGTCAGTTAATTTCCATAAACCAGTTGCCTCNATNGCAGAATAATTTTTAAANATTACATCCTTATANTCAATTGGAAANACATCCTGNATNGTCATAGATACTTTTTTATTTTCNGAGTCAGTTAGAAATTTTTTTGAAATTTTTTCTCTNATCCTTAAAANACTTNTGAAATCAACCCAATTATAATCACTGAAGTCTTCGTAATAAACAAATATATTTTTTTCATGATCTGGCTCAAGNTGTCTCAACCAGAAGAAGTTACCTTTTGAATCTGGNAGGTTTTTAGCTAAATCNTAACCAAAAGGAATTTTAATNTTNANTGAATGATCTTCATATATTTTTGATACTATATTATCTTCTTGTCTTCTNAAAANATCATTCNTAACTCTTTTCTTNACCTCGTCTTCAAAGTACTTCAAAATTAAGTTTTTATTCTTTTCAACTTTTCNCAANAAAAGCTTTTCAGACTTACCAAAAAGATAAAGAATTATCTGCCCTTTTGCATATTGATCCCTCCTNGTGAANTAATAAAGACTNGTATCACTTTTCATTCTTTGAAGTGATTTATCATTAAAATTCTTNCGTAATATTTCAGAATCAATACCNTTCCCATCAAGTGTAAATNCAACAACAATATTTTTAGCATGTTTGAGTATACTATTAAAACTTCTAGGNCTAATATNTCTCAGATCAAATTTCTTTTCAGGTTGTGGCAAACCTGATANAAAGGAGCCATAAGTANTTACAAGAGATCTACCAACATCTCTCTTGAAAGCTGCTGAGTCCATAACTATTANCATTTCATTATTTTCNCCAGAAGCTTTTGGAAGAAATGATNTACTCATTTCTAAAGATTTATTNTTGCTGTTNCCACAGGANANGAGAAAAGAAAAGAATAATATCTTTTGAAGAAACTTTATTATACTAAACATAATTTAATATTTAAATAATAATATTAATTTTAGGTAAACAAAANCATTATGAGTAAAGAACTTTTAAATAAATCAATTACATCATGCTTTGCAAAAATAGCAAGAGTTGATGGAAGTATAGGTCAAGAGGAAAAAGATATTATGAACTCAAGTAAAATTCTTGAGAAATATAAGTCAGGGGATGTTGAGACAATAAATACCAATAATTTTTTCAATAATATACAAGGAGAATTTGGAAAGGCTATTAAAGAAAACTTGAGTGATGAGGAAAAAGAAGATTTTATNACAGATTTAGTTAGTCTAATNAAGTCTGANAATGAAGTACACGATCACGAGTTCTTTTTACTTGGTCANGTGGCTAATTCAATAGGTTATAGTCCAGAAAATGTTGCTGAAATAATTAAGAAAAAAGGAATTAGTGGAAATTCTTCTGGTTGGTTCTCTTGGTTATTTGGGTAGATTATTTCTTATCAGATCCTGAATCAGATTCCTTCTCAATTTCCTTTTTTATTTCCCTAGAAGCATCTTTAAACTCTCTTATCCCTTTACCAAAACCCTTAAATATTTCTGGAATTTTATTGGCACCAAAAAAAATAACAACAATAAGTCCAATGATTATCCATTCCCACCCTCCAGGCATTCCTAAACCTAATATTATATTCATAATTCAATATTTAANATGTAAATATAANAAAATCATTTCTTGATAATCCACTTTTCTGGATTCAACTTAACATTATTTTTCCATACTTGAAATTGAAGTTCAGTAATACCATCACTATTTGTTACCAAATCACCAATNACATGACCNTTAGGTATAACNTGGTCCTTTTCAATTTTTAAATTTTTTAACCTTGCATANAGCGTAAAATAATTACCATGATTAATTATCACAACGTTATTCATACCAGGTATGAAGGCAATCGTAGAAATTTTTCCTTCAAAAATTGNAAAAGCCTTTGANGATTTTTTAGTTTGAATATCTACTCCATCATTTTTTACTTTNACACTCTTAATTACAGGATGAGGATGCTCACCAAANCTATTAGATATAAAACCAGAAGATACTGGCCAATTATGTTTTCCTATCAAAGATTCAAATTCTGANGAAACCTGTTCAAGATCTATACTTTCATCATCTGATAAAGAAACTTTAGATTCTTTTCTTATAATTTCTCTAATTAAAATATCTATTTTTCTTAAAGCTTCTTTTCTTTTATCAATTTCCATTCTGATCTTATCTTGTCTTCTCCCTAGGTCNGATATAATTTTTTTCTGTCTACCTTTTAAATTCTGTAATTTATTATTTTCAGANAATTCACTTCTGAGTAAATAATTTTTNCTTTCCTTAACTTTTTTTAAATTTTCTTCTTCCAATTTTAATTTATTCTTAACTTCTTGTATCTCACCTATCTGATTTTTTCTGAAAGAAGAATATTGAAATAAATAATTCATNCGTCTAAACATTTGATTGTAATTTTCGGATGAAAAAATATAACTGATTTGAGTTAAAGATGATCTAGACTTATAAGAATTATATATCATGTCAGCATACTCATTGGTTAATAACTTTANATCCNTATTAAGNGATGAGATAATATTTGTAAGTGAGATAATTTCTCTATTCTGTGAGTTAATATCTGANCGAAGNGAANNTATTAAATTTTGCCTATTACTGATCTGCCTATTTATAACTTTTAGTCTACCTATTGAAACTGTTTTTGATTTTTCTGTCTCTATAAGNATTTTCTCAGCATCATTTATTTTTTGAATATTTACCTCTCTNTCATTCTCTAATTTTACTCTAGATTCTTGGCCCCTCAATCCATTTATAAGAAAAATAAATAATAGTAAATAACTAAATGTTTTTGACAACATATTTAGAAGGAATATTAAAAGGAAACTTTAGTGGTTTGTTAGTNCTCTCGACCTCTCTGTAATTGAAATTGATATTATTGATAACTGGAACTGAGGAATCTTCCAAATAACTTACTGATGTNAATAGGTGTCTCCCTGGGAAAAGTATTTTACCTAATGGTTTAAANTTTTCATAGTCTACAGTTAANAGATAATTAGTTACTTCATCAAAAAGAATTAACTTCTCTATTTTTGATGTCTTNCTGTTTACCAAGTTCTGAGACTGAATTGATCCTTTTTCTTGAATAATTTTAAAGTAATTACCTTCGCTTGCTAAATTATCTGATTCTGAAATATCATATAATAAGTTACCNGTAAGAATGGATTCAAGNTGCTCAAAATTCAGTTTAATTTTAAANGTATTTTCTATAATATCCGGTGTGGATTTTATGACCTGCTTATTAACCCTGTCAATTATTNTAATTTCATCCTTAGTAACTAAACCCCTTGCTGCCTCAATTCCTAATGCTACCCTCACAGAAAACCAAATTCTTTTATCTTTTTCTATTCTTGTGTTNAGTGTTGCATTAATCAATTGATTTTCATTTTTGTATTGGAACTTCGACTTGGTTGATAAAAATTTATAATCTATTTCGTCAACAAGNAAATCATCTATCTCAATTTTTGAAGATTCNAANGGAACAAAATCTTTTTTGCAGGAAGAAAGTAATATTGTTAGAANTANAACAGAAAATTTCNTCAGATTCATCTCGGTAAAAGTAATAATTAAAACTTATACCAAAAATTATTTTCCTTTGAAAGAAGGACATCTTTTTTCATGAAATGCATTAACCCCCTCCTTAAAATCATCCGAATTACATAATTTAGAAAAAATTTTAATTTCTTCATCAAATCCATTCACATCTTTANTATAAAAATTATTTACAGATTTAATTACACTAGCTATAGCTTTAGGACTCTTCCTCTTCACTGTATTTAAAATAGAAATTGATTTCTCCATAGCCTTCATTTTATCATCTAAAACATAATTTACAAGACCATATTCTAGCGCNGATTTAGCATCTAACATCTCAGCAGTTAGCATCATCTCTAAAGCTCTTCCCTTCCCAATTATCTGAGTCAGCCTTTGGGTACCACCATAACCTGGTATTGTGCCGAGGTTTATTTCAGGTTGAGAAAATTTTGCGTTCACCGTTGCAACCCTTAAATGACAACTTAAAGCTAATTCACATCCTCCACCTAAAGAGTATCCATTTACTAAAGCAACTACAGGAATTGGCATACTCTCAATAGTATTAAAAAGATCGTGTCCATTCTCTGATAATTTCTTTGCTNATTCTTCATTTAGTTCNTTAAACTCTGCAATATCTGCCCCAGCAACAAATGATTTTTCACCAACACCAGTTATAATTACNCCATAAAACCCATNTGTTGAAGATCTGATCTCAGTAAAACATTGCATCAACTCTGAAATTGTATTTTTATTAATTGCATTTAGCTGTTTAGGTCTATTTATTTCAATTAAATAGTAGTTTTTCTTTATCTGAAAGTTTATAAATTTATAGTTTTTCATCTCATATTTAATTTACTTATCATTTCTTTAACAGTTTTTTTTAAATCAAAATTTTCCTTCCAATCCCAATCTTCTCTAGCATACTTATCTTTAATTGAATTAGGCCATGAGTCAGCTATAATTTGTCTGAAATCACTTTTATATTNTACTTTAAATTCTTTATTTATATTTTTNAACTCCTCTGCAATCATTTTTGGTGAGGTACTAAATCCAGAAATATTATAACTTGACTTNATTCTTAGATTNTCNTTAGGTGACTCCATCANCTTTACAATTCCATTAATTGCATCATNTATATATATCATNGGAAGGNTTGTGTTCTCTTTAAGGTAACAGTTATAATTTTTTCCCGATTTAANGGAATGAAATATATCATTAGCATAATCAGTTGTGCCACCACCTGGTAGAGTATTATAACTAATNACACCAGGAAACCTTATACTTCTAANATCAGTACCATNCCTTTCATTATAATATTTACACCAATTCTCACCTGCAAGCTTACTAATTCCATAGACCGTAATAGGTTCTTTATCAGTAAATTGAGGAGTATTATTTTTAGAACTATGATCTCCAAATACAGCAATAGAACTTGGCCAAAATACTTTTTTGATAATTTTTTCTTTGGCAAGGTTAAGTATATTAAATAATGAGTTCATATTCANATNCCANGTTAACNTAGGGTCTTTTTCTCCTTTCGCAGATAAAATGGCGGCAAGGTGATATACCTCAGAAATATCATTATCTAGTATATTTTTTTTTAAATCATCGTAAGAGAGCGCATCAANTCTANAGTATTTTAAATCAGANTTAGATTCATCANATATATCTGANAGNAAAAGNTTATCAAAATCTATTTNTTTTGATAGCTCTTTAGACAGTTGTGAACCAATCTGACCTTCNGATCCTACGATAAGAACTCTACTCATTTTGGGTTATAATTCAATAAATATTTAACTTATCTTTANACTGTAATCTAATCCTTTTTTGAACATGAATAAAAAATTCAAAGATCATCTTTTAAAAGAAATTGAAAATACCAAAAAATCAGGGCTTTTTAAAAATGAGAGAATTATTAAATCACCTCAAAGCTCTCTCATTGAAACAACTGAAAAAAAAGAAATTATTAATCTATGTTCTAATAACTACCTAGGTTTATCTTCCAACCCAGAGGTTACTAAAGCTGCAAAAGATGCAATTGATTCACATGGTTTTGGCATGTCTTCCGTCAGATTTATATGTGGAACTCAAAATATTCACAAAGAACTTGAAAATAAAATAAGTTCTTTCTTAGGGATGGAAGACACTATTTTGTATGCTGCTGCTTTTGATGCTAATGGTGGAGTCTTTGAACCCCTTTTTGGACCCGAAGACGCAATAATTTCTGATCAGTTAAATCATGCCTCAATAATTGACGGCATAAGACTATGTAAGGCCCAAAGACATAGATATCTTCATAATGATATGAACAGTCTTGAGGAAAAACTTCAAGAAACATCAGAATGCAGAACAAAAATTATTGTAACAGACGGTGTTTTTTCTATGGATGGGACAATTGCTCAACTAGATAAGATATCTGATTTAGCGAAAAAATATGATGCTCTTGTTATGAGTGATGAGTGCCATTCTACTGGTTTTATTGGAGAGAAAGGAAGAGGTGTTCATGAACTTAAAAATGTAATTGGGAAAATTGATATAATTACAGGTACACTAGGGAAAGCACTTGGTGGAGCATCAGGTGGATTCACATCCTCCACAAAAGAAGTTGTTGAGATACTTAGGCAAAAATCTAGACCTTATCTTTTTTCAAATACATTAGCGCCTTCTATAGTTGGTGCATCTCTAAAAGTTTTTGACCTAATTGAAAAAGACAAGTCACTAATAAATAAACTCAAAAAAAATACCCAGTTCTTTAGAAATAAAATGAAGGAGTTGGGTTTTGATATTGTAGAGGGCAATCACCCTATAGTCCCAATAATGTTATATGATGCTAAGCTAGCAAAAAAAATGTCAGAAAGACTTTTAGAAAAGGGAGTCTATGTAATAGGGTTTTATTTCCCTGTGGTTCCAAAAGATCTCGCAAGAATTAGAGTTCAACTTTCTGCAGGTCACACCCTTGATCAACTAGAGAAAGCAATCGATGCATTCAAGGAAGTTGGTGAAGATTTAAAAATTATTTAATTAGCCGTTTATTTTCTCTAACATCATGAACTCTAATTATATTAGCGCCATTATTTAGTGCAATTTCATTTAGTTCAAGAGTACCCTCTAAGGTTTTATTTTCACCATATTTTTTTTTGACAAATGACTTTCTAGAAATACCAACTAGAACAGGTAAATCAAAAATCTGAAATAAGTTTAAATTATTTATTAAATCTAAATTTTGTTGGTAATCCTTAGCAAAACCGAGCCCTGGGTCAATAACTATATCTAGAGCTCCCAAATCATAAAGCAGATCAATTTTTTTCTTAAAATAATCAATTATATCTGGTAATAAATCTTTGTAATTTGTTTTAGACATCATTGTTTTTGGTGTACCTCTTATGTGCATTAAAACATAAGGCATCTTAAGTTCAGAAACTGTCTTAAACATGTGCTTATCATAATTTCCTCCAGAAATATCATTAATTATATGAGCTCCTAAGTCAAATGCATTCCTTGCAATACCAGATCGAAACGTGTCAACCGATATTATAATATTTTTATACTTTAGAGAAGTATATTCTATTATATCCTTAATTCTCTCCCACTCCTCCTCAATCGGAATCAAATCTGCACCAGGGCGTGTTGAGTAACCACCTATATCTAATATATCTGCACCATCTCTTACCATTTCATCTACTCTAATCTTAGCAAGGTCAAAATTGTTGTAATTACCTCCATCAAAAAAAGAGTCAGGTGTCATATTAACAATCCCCATTACTAACGGCTTTTGAAATTCAAATAAATCGCCTCTAATATTTATTGATCTTTTGATCATATTTTAATTTGTATTTAAATTCGATTTCATATTTTTGATAAAATAATAATTAATTGAAGACAAGTACTAGAGAAAACTATAAAAAAATAATAGAAATATGTAAAGATATCTATTTAAAAAAATCCGAAGATTACGGATCAGCTTGGAGAATATTAAGAGTTACATCACTTACCGATCAAATATTCATTAAAGCACAAAGGATTAGATCAATTCAAGAAAAAAATAAGATGAAGGTAAATGAAAATATTGAGGATGAGTTTATAGGAATAATTAACTATTGTATAATAGCAATTATTCAATTAGAGTATAAAGGAAAAGATATAGAAATAGATATTAGGGAGCTAGAAAGTTTATATGATAAGTACTCAAATGAAATTATGGACCTGTTAGAAAATAAAAATCACGATTATGATGAAGCATGGAAAGAAATGAGAGTCAGCTCTATGACAGATATAATCCTCATGAAACTATATAGAACAAAACAAATTGAGAGTAACAAGGGTAAGACTCTAATTTCTGAAGGGGTAAAAGCTAATTACCAAGATATTGTTAATTACTCCGTCTTTTGCTTAATTAAACTATTAATATTTAAAAAATGAAAATACTTTATACATTATCAAGATATTTTGTGGGATCATTATTTATTTTTTCAGGTGCGATAAAAATAAATGATCCTGTTGGAACTCAAATTAAGTTAGAGGAATACTTCCAAGTATTTAGTTCTGACTTTACTCCCCTATTTGAGTTATTAGTTCCTTTCGCTTTATTCATATCTGTTTTCTTGTGTTGTCTTGAAATTATACTAGGTGTAGCATTACTAATGAACTATAAAATGAAGCTTATCTCTCGAATAACATTGGGATTAATAGTCTTTTTTACTTTTTTAACTTTTTATTCTGCTTACTTTAATAAGGTAACAGACTGTGGATGCTTCGGCGATGCTATCAAACTTACTCCTTGGGAATCTTTTTACAAAGATATTATACTTCTATCATTTTCATTGATAATCTATTTTGTAAGACCAAAGTTAAAAGACCAGACTGGGTTATTTTATATTAAAATGTTTGACGACAATAACTTCAGAAATGGATTGCTTATTTTCATAACTTTATTCTGCTTGATAATAAGTTACTCAGCAATTAATTTTCTTCCCTTCATAGATTTTAGAGCATACAAAGTTGGAAATTATATTCCTAATTTAATGGAACCAAGCGAGGACTTAAAATACAGTTATATTATGGAAAAGAACGGGATCACCTATGATTTTGATAGTTACCCAAATGACGATAGTTATACCTTCAAAGAACTTAAATTACTTAATCCTGAGGCTGAGCCAAAAATAACTGATTATAATATTTGGAATGAAGATAAAGATATGACGAAAGAAAGCTTTTTAGGAAATAAGCTATTTATTATTATACATGATATTGATAAAATTGGACTCTCTGGAAAAAATGAAATTGAATTTATTAATAAATTAAAGGTTTTAATTTCAAATATCAGTTTTTGGGTTGAACCAATATTTTTAACATCAAGTAATCCTAATTCTTTCAAAAATTTTATTACAAAAAATAATATTTCAATTGATGTTACTTATGGCGACGCAACTGTACTTAAGACCATGATAAGATCAAATCCAGGTTTTTTTCTGATGAGAAATGGAACAGTCAAGGGAAAGTGGCACTTCAATAAATTTCCAGAAGCTCAGGATATACTCCGTAAGTCAAATGTTAAGATATAATGAATAATTTTTTTATTGTTGGAATGCCAGCATCTGGAAAATCGAAACTTGGTAAATTCATTTCATCACATACTAAATTAGAATTTATTGATCTTGACATTGAGATTGAGAAGACCATTAAAATGAAAGTTAGTGAAATATTTGAAAATAGAGGAGAGGAATACTTTAGGATGCAAGAAACAAAAGTACTTAAGGGTATAATTAGAAAAGAAGAAAACTTTATACTTTCAACTGGAGGAGGAACTCCTTATTTTAATGATAATATGTCTTTAATTAATAAATCAGGTATATCTCTATTTATAGATGTAGATAAAAAAATTTTATTAGAAAGGATTTCAAGAAATAATAAAAGACCATTACTTAAAAATACTGACAATCTGGAAGAAAAAATTTCTGAAATATATAACGAGAGATTAAGTTTTTATAAAAAATCAAAGCATCACTTAAATAGTAAAATAAGGGAGCAGGCACTTTCAATTATCAATTCTTATTCCTAAAGAAATAACTAACCTATTATATTTTGAATCAAAATCTGCTACTGGCTGATTTGAATATACAGAATAAGGGCTTACTCTTGATTTTTTATTTAAATTAATATAAGTAATATCTAATGTAAATGTCTTTGATAGGTACCCTATACCAAAACTTTTCCTATTTATTTTATTATTAGAATTTGAATCATTTAGATTTTTGCTAGGATCACCTAAAACATTGTAACCTAATCTTAAGTAAAAGTTTTTATACCTTCCCTCTAAACCAAATCTATAATTAACTGCCATAGCTTTATATATTTTCTCGATTTCTTTATTCTCCATAAAGTCATTGAAATCATAGGATTGTATCCTCGACGAAGAATAATCAATCAAATCTATGTCGGCAGAAATAAAACCAAATTTCTTGTAAAAATATGAGGATCCTATCGTTATTTTTGATGGTGATTTATATTTATAATTAGCAAAATTACTTCCAGTACCAGATATAGCATTTCTTAAGGTAGTATCTTCGGGCTCAAAATAATAATCAAAATATTTAGACTCTAATTCACTATATAATTCTTCTTCAAGAGTAATACCTGCCTTACTTTCATAATTTATACCAATATTTAAGTTATCTGAAGGTTTCATTATAATTCCAGCAGAAATTGATGCTCCATTTCCAGAAATACTATGAACATCTAAAAGATTTAAATAATCTAATATTCCTTCTTGGACCCACTGATCAGTATTATCTAAAACCTCAAAACTACTTTCTCTAAAATTTCTAATCTGCTTATAATTAACAGAATAAAAATTTAAACCAATTCCAATAAAAACTTTATCCCTAATATTAGATCCCAAAGAAACAGATAATTTATTTATGTCTCCACTAGTATTAATCTCCTCTTCTTGTAATGGGAAACCACCGACAAACGAATAATACGATCCAGGCAATTCGTTGTCAGGATTAATTAGATAATGATCATAAGCCTCTTGAAGTAATGCTATGTCAGCCATTTTAGTTTCACTGGCTAATCTTGATAGAGGTATTCCCTGAGAGTCTTGCAAAAAATAATCAATTATAGAATTATAATCGTTATATCCTCTATATAATTTTTTATCAGAGAAATCTTTAAGTTTTGAGTAAGAAATTCCAAAATTTAATTTAGCACATTCTGGACACTTAACGATTCCACTAGATAAATAATTATCCTTCTTTTTTATAGGAAGTACCAGTGATATATTCTCAATATCATTAGCATTATTTTCGACAGATAATGTTTGTCCGAAGTAACTGGAGTTAGATTTATTTCCCAAAATACCATAGCCTAATGAAATTAATTTCCTATTTACAAAACCAAGCCCCGCAGGGTTTTGAGAAATAGAACTCACATCGCCACCTAAAGAAACAGATGCTCCTCCTATACCTAGAACTCTTGCAGAACCTCCTTGAAAAGTATGACTAAACTTTAATACATCTCTATGGTATCCATACTGAGAAAAGGAGTAAGAAAAAGGGTAAAAAAAAAGTAAAAAAAATAGAAAATATTTTGACACGAAATGAGAAATTATAAATTAATTTCTTCCTCCGCCCCTTGATGAGCCTCCACTACTTCCACCACTTACAACACCTCCACCTCCACCTGAGCTGCCACCAGAACTGTATGAAGATCCACTACCTCCACTACTATAACTACTTGAGCCACCAGAATTTGAAGTGCCACCAAATCCAACAGATCTTGCTGAGGATGACATTCTTCCTCTGACAGGATTAAAGCTAACTGGAGGAGCTGAATAACCTGATCTTCTGCCATCTTCTGAGCTATAATTAGAGTAGCCCCTTGTTGATCCTGAATAGGAGGATCTCATAGTATTTGAGAATTCCATAATACTGTTAATCTTCTCACTTGAAGACCTTGCGTTATTAAAAGACCTTCTATTTTGAGAATTTAAAGATGAGCTCCTATTTGACCGTGATGAAGTTCTCACATTACCTGTACCTTGTGACTGATCTCTAAAAAGAGTGTTTTGAGAAACATTACCAAATATTTGTCCTCTACCTTCTCTAAGACCCTCTGATATGTTTTGATTAGTAATGCCACTCTCTCTTCTAGAATTAAAATTTGCATTATTAATATTTTCACCGTTCATGGATGAAAACCTTCCAGATCTTGGACCCCTTGATCCTACTTTTTCTGATTTAGATACAAACCCACTAACATACATATGTCTATTGGTTAAGGTATGACCTGCTCCACCACCAGTTCCATTATTAGTAAACATCCAAGTCCCGTGCTTATACAGTGTTGAACAACCGAGTCCAAAACCACTGAAACTAGGATGATGAAGATTAAGCAAGGCAGGAGAAAATCTTGGATCAAATGAAACTAGGTATGGATTAGAGAAAAGTAACATTGGATTTGATCTGGCTATAATACCTCCTAATCCGTTAATATTTCTTGGAAACATCATCATATCATATGATGTCATATTATAATACATACTGCTATATGGGTCAATAACATTAAGTGGGTCATTGAAGGTGTAGTAATGTGGAATAAATGATGAATAAAAATTCGGATTAGTTAGTGAATTGGATATGTCCGTACTAACATATAAATTATCTCTATTGAATTTTAAACTTTCATTTTTATTTTGTGACTGAGAATAATTAGTCATATTAGAATTATCAGATTTATATCTATTTAGAATATCCTCATCTACAGTTCCATCATTATTTATTGCAGTATTACCCGCCCTGAATTTTGAAAGAATAATATCAGCAGGAGTAACTTTATTTTTTAACTTATTTTTAGAAGATCTATCAGAACCAGTGAAATACATATCATCTAATTCCTGAGAACAAATATCAATGGAGAGATAAAAACAAAAGAAAAGTATTAGAAATTGTCTCATATAAATCAATTTAATATAGTCTAATTTACAATTTTATAACGAAAAAAGGTAATTTTATTGTTTCAATATTCAGCATAAAAGTTAAAATTGCATAAATTTTAAGTATGAGTAAAGGGTTACCCCAAAGGACAGATAATTTTTCAGCTTGGTACAATGAATTAGTTAAAAAAGCTGATTTAGCTGAAAATTCTGCAGTAAGAGGGTGTATGGTAATAAAACCATATGGATTCTCGATATGGGAAAAGATGCAAAAGAAACTTGATGAAATGTTCAAGGAAACAGGACATCAGAATGCTTACTTCCCTTTATTTATTCCTAAATCTTACCTAAGCAAAGAAGCTGATCATGTAGAAGGTTTTGCAAAAGAATGTGCTGTGGTAACTCATTATAGACTAAAATCTGATGAAGAATCTGGCGGTGTAGTTGTTGATCCAGATGCAAAGTTAGATGAAGAGTTAATAATAAGGCCAACATCTGAGACAGTTATTTGGAATACCTATAAAAATTGGATCCAATCCTACAGAGATCTCCCTTTATTAGTAAATCAGTGGGCTAATGTTGTTAGATGGGAGATGAGAACTAGACTTTTTCTCAGAACATCTGAATTTCTTTGGCAGGAGGGGCATACTGCTCACGAAACAAAAAATGAAGCTGAGGAAGAAACACTTAAGATTTTAGATATTTATACCAAATTCCTGGAAGAAACAATGGCAGTTCCAGTTCTCAGAGGAATTAAGTCTGAAAATGAAAAGTTTGCGGGGGCAGTTGACACTTACTGTGTTGAGGCGCTCATGCAAGACGGTAAGGCTTTACAGGCAGGAACCTCTCATTTTCTTGGACAGAATTTTGCTAAGGCATTTGATGTTAAATTTGCTACAAAAGAAGGAAAGAATGAGTACGTGTGGGGCACTTCATGGGGAGTATCAACTAGATTAGTTGGGGCGTTAATCATGTCTCACTCAGATGATAAGGGTTTAGTATTACCTCCAAACCTTGCACCAATTCAAGTTATTCTTATTCCTATTTTTAATTCTGATGACGAATACAAGACTACATTATCAAACCTAAAAAAAATAGATAAAAAATTTAGAGAAAATAGCATCAGGTCAGAAATTGATTCAAGGGAAAACCACAAACCTGGATGGAAGTTTTCAGAGTACGAGATGAAGGGTGTTCCAGTTAGAATAGTAGTAGGACCAAAAGATTTAGAGAATAGAACGGTTGAGGTTGCAAGAAGAGATGAACTAAAAAAATATGTAATCAAAGAAAGTGAAGTTGTCAGTCATATTAAAGACCTTCTACCGGAGATTCAAAATAATTTATTTGAGAAAGGTAAAAGGCATAAAGATGAAAATACTAGAATAGCCAATTCATATGAAGAATTTAAAAATATTTTCAAAAAAGATAATGGCCTTGTATATGCACATTGGGACGGATCGAAAGAGACAGAAGAAAAAATTAAAAACGAAACTAAAGCTACTATAAGGTGTATACCAATAGAGGGAGATAAAATTAAAGGTAAATGTATTGTAACAGGAAAAGATTCAGAGAGAATGGTGGTATTTGGTAAAGCATATTAAGTTATTATGGAAGCACTAGTAATTTTATTTCTAATATTTATAGGAGTCATATTATTGATAACTGAAATTTTATTTATACCTGGGACAACAGTTTTTGGTATTTTTGGAATTATTAGTATTGTAGCATCAAATTATCTCTTCCTTCAATACTTTGGTCCCGAACATATCATATATTTTATGTTAGGATCTTCTATTTTAGTCTTAATTATAATTATTTACTCACTAAAGTCTAAAACATGGAAAAAAGTATCTCTTCAAAAAGTTCACACAGATAAAGTCATTAAAAATAAATATGATAAAATAAATATTGGTGATAAAGGAATAACTAAATCCGTACTTAAACCNTANGGAAAGGGAGAATTTAAAGATCTTATTTACGANATTAAATCAATAGAAAATTACATTGATGAGAACAAAAAAATAAAAATTATTGATATCTTGCAGGATAANATTTTAGTAAAAAAAATATAATATAAATGTTACTNACAGCTCTTCTTATTTTAGGAATAACAATACTAGTTTTTGTATTCCTTTATTTCGTACCAGTAAACTTNTGGATTACTGCACAATTCTCTGGTGTGAAAACAGGTTTACTTGAATTAGTTTTTATGAG
Organism: Marinoscillum sp.; assembly: GCA_002692105.1. Classification (GTDB taxonomy): domain Bacteria; phylum Bacteroidota; class Bacteroidia; order Cytophagales; family MED-G16; genus MED-G16. The sequence continues at coordinate 55,192 of NZKG01000027.1, forward strand.
AGTTAGAAGGGTTCCNCCTTCCATTGTTGTAAACTCNTTAATTACGGCTACAAAAGCTGGACTTGCAATTAAAGATGATATNGAGTCAACNGCAAGGGTTTTACAAGCTCCTGATTTAGAAACTCACTACCTAGCTGGAGGNAATGTTCCCCAAGTAATTACTGCATTAATATCTGCAGAAAAAGCAAATATTGAATTAACNTTTAAACAAGCTACAGCTATAGACTTAGCTGGAAGGGATGTTTTTGAAGCTGTAACTATGTCTGTTACACCAAAAGTTATCAATACNCCAAATGTTGCTGCTGTAGCGGCTGATGGCATTCAACTTATAGCCAAAGCTAGAGTGACTGTAAGAGCAAACATATCTCAGCTTGTTGGTGGAGCTGGAGAAGAAACTATATTAGCGAGAGTTGGTGAGGGAATAGTTTCATCAATTGGTTCATCTAGAACCCATAAAGAAGTACTCGAGAATCCGGATAAAATATCTAAACTNGTTTTAGGAAGAGGTCTTGATGCTGGNACCGCTTACGAAATTCTATCNATTGATATAGCTGATATAGACATAGGAAAAAATATTGGAGCAATNCTTCAAACAGATCAGGCTGAGGCAGATTTAAAAGTTGCTGAAGCAAAGGCAGAAGAAAGAAGGGCTATGGCCGTAGCTGCTGAACAGGAAATGATTGCAAAAGCACAAGAGGCTAGAGCGAAAGTTATTCTTGCNGAAGCAGAAGTNCCTAAAGCTATGGCAGGTGCATTTAAAGATGGTAATTTAGGGATACTNGACTATTATAAATTCCAAAATATTCAGGCAGATACTGAAATGAGGGAAAGTATAGCTGATAATAAACCNAAAAGTACAGGTAAGTCTAATAAAGGAAATTAAATTTATTAATNGTTTTTCNNAGAGTTATTATACAGTTAATAATTGCTCNAAGAANCCGCCAATTTTCTTATCTCTATCAACGTAGTGAATTTCTAAAATCCAATCTCTTGGGTTGCCTGTTTTATCAGGTTCAAACATATCAATATTATTTTGAGGGTGAACATAATTCCTTTTGTCTTCTTTATGTAACTTCTCATGAGGAAAATGACCAATTAAATGTCCGGCAATCTCTCCACCAAATTCCCACCCATATTTTTTAGCAGATTGAAATGCATAATCATATAACTCAGCACCAGTTATTTTACTCTTAGATTTAAAAAATTTTTTACAGTCATTCCAGCCTGATTCAATGTCATCCTTTAGCTGAATTTTATATCTGTCATTACCCAGTACATAAGTTCTACCAAAATCTGCTTCCCATTCATCAAAAATTGGACCAAAATCAATGAATAAAATATCATCTTTATCTATCAATAAGTTTTTAGGNTTCTCATTATAAGGTTTTAAAGTATTTACCCCTGACCGTACTATTCTTTTATGCCAATATTTTTTTATACCATACATTTCAAAAGCTAAATCAAAAATTTCTGAGTTTAGATCCTTCTCATATTTACCTGGTATTAATAATCCTCTTTTNTCAATTTCTTTAAAAAGNTTTTGAGCGTTTTTTTCTGCAATTAATAAGTTTTGTTTTTGAATACTTAACATTTGGAAATATGAATATAAAAAAAAGCCTCTAATAAAGAGGCTTTCTAAAAATAAAAGTCTGGCGACGACCTACTCTCCCACCTGTTACAGTAGTACCATCGGCGCTAAAGGGCTTAACTTCTCTGTTCGGAATGGGAAGAGGTGGACCCCAATGCTATAGTCACCATAAAATCTTAATATCGTAACATAATGCGAATAATGTAGAATTTTAATCTTAAAACACAACACGTAAAGGAAGTTACGGGTAATTAGTACTGCTCAGCTTTGACATTTCTGTCTTTACACCTGCAGCCTATCAACGTCCTAGTCTCGAACGTCCCTTAAAAGAAGCCTCATCTTGAGTGGAGCTTCGCACTTAGATGCTTTCAGTGCTTATCTCTTCCAAACGTAGCTACCCGGCGGTGCAGTTGGCACTACAACCGGTACACTAGAGGTTTGTCCAACTCGGTCCTCTCGTACTAGAGTCAGGTNCTCTCAAGCTTCTAACGATCACAACAGATAGGGACCGAACTGTCTCACGACGTTCTGAACCCAGCTCGCGTGCCACTTTAATGGGCGAACAGCCCAACCCTTG
>NZKG01000028.1 GCA_002692105.1 Marinoscillum sp.
ACCATTTTTGAAATCTCTATTTCTAGGTTTGATAAACCAAGGTAATTGTTTTTGGAATTTCTGTCTTTTAAAATAGTCGCGTTAATAATCTCGTTAAGGACGTGATTCAAACCCGGTTGGGTCTTATTGTTTCTGGATTTAAGTGTAAGTAACCTAGAAGCCCTATCTGTATTTAACAACATTTTCAAAGTTAAATTAGTTGCAGTCTCTGCCGCGGCTAAATAATCAAATGCAAGCCCAGTTCTAGACTTGAATGTTTCACGAGTTCTGGGGTAGCCAAAAGCTCTTGGTGGAATTAGACTAATTAAATCTTCCGGTAGGGATAAATTCTTTGGGTGAATAGAATTAAGTAATGACTTCAAGGCTTTATTTTGTTGTTCTTTAGATAAAAGCTTAGTGACTAATTGTCCATCCCCTTTTAAGGCGTAATTATACTCTAAGCCACCAATAACTTTTGCAGCAGCCTCAATCTGGTATCGATGAAGTAAATACATAGGGACTAGAACCTCCTCAATACTTGACATTGGCTCTCCATTTTTAATAGCATCATCGGAAAAATTATCTAAAATATATCTCCTAATTTCTAGCATTCTATTTAATTCATCTGAAGCATCGTATGCGTTGTCCCATAAATGAGCTCTTGGGTGTGCACTTCCTGGAGGTCTCGAATCTTGATCGGTAATAAAATAGATATCTTCTTCATAACCATCTTGTAATATTTTTTCAAGTTGACTTGATTCGTTAGAATTAAATTGTCTGTATCCCCAGTTGATTGCTAATTTATCCCAATCACCAATCCCATGATCATAGGCATCAGAAAGATCAACCTTGTTATCTGAAAATTTAATTAATGGGTGTGGATAATCCATTACAGATTTACGGTCTCTTGCGCTAGATACGAAGTTATGAGAAAGTCCTAGAGTATGACCAATTTCATGTGCAGATAACTGCCTCAACCTTTTAATCGCCATTTCCTTCATTAAATCTACAGCTGAATTTTCGTTACCATATGGTCGTAATAAACCTTCTGCAATTAGGTAGTCTTGTCTGACCCTCAATGATCCTAAAGACACATGTCCTTTAATTATTTCACCTGTTCTTGGGTCAACAACAGATGAGCCGTATGACCAACCTCTAGTTGATCTATGAACCCACTGAATTACATTATACCTAACGTCTAACATATCTGCACCTTCAGGCAATACTTTAATTTGGAAAGCATTCTTAAACCCTGCCGCTTCGAAGGCCTCGTTCCACCACGCTCCACCCTCAAGCAATGCGGATTTAACGGGCTCTGGAACACCTCGATCTAAATAATATATTATTGGCTCAATCGGTTCACTTAACTCTTTTTCAGGGTTTTTTTTAATTAACCTGTGCCTTCTAATGTATTTAACATGTAGATCGTCCTCTATTGGGCTAGCGTAATCATAAAATGTCATTGCACCATATCCAGCCCTTGGGTCAAATTTTCTTGGTGTATAACCATTATCCGGTAAACTCACAAAAGAATGCCTTGTTCTAACAGAGAAAGATTCTCTATTAGGAGAAACAGAAAGAAGCCATGAGCCATTTGCTTTTCCTCTAAAAGTAAGGAAAGACTCTATTTCTGTGTTAAGAGGAAAGTTTTTTGATAAGGAATTATCAAAAGATGAACTTGAATTGTCAACTTTAAAAGAACCTTGATTTCTCTGAGTAAGTCTAGATGAAATCATGTGCGAATCTCTGAGAACAAACTCTGTTGCNTCAATGAGATACCTCTCCCTTGATTGTGCAACTGTATTAAATCCCCATATTGTGGATTTAGCAAAAGCATCACTTACTGATTTTACCTCCTCATAATTATATGATACTGCTCTAAACTTATAGTTTGGCTGCACCATTAANACCTTAGGCCCTTTTTTAATAAACTTTATTATTCTTGTCCCGCCNATTTGNCCTCTATCTAAACCAATATCATTAGANCCNAAACCAGCAGATAAATAATTNACATATAGTAGTTCTTTTTCTAATTCTTTTATATCTAGATAAACTTTTCCTTTTTCATTATCCCAGTAATAATCAATAAAACCACTTTTTTTATGAAGTCCTTCCGTAAAACTTTCAATACTTGGAAGTTGAGAATGAGCACTTAGGTGCGAAATAAAAAATAGAAAAATAAATAACCTCATATTGTAATATTAAAACTCGATTTTTGCTGACAACTCAGACACATTTATTTTTAATGTTGAAAGCTTGTTATCTTTTTCAAAATAAATCAAATTTTCTTGCTCTTCAAAATTTGATATTAGGCAGAGATCACGAATTTCTAAAGAAGATATTTTTTTTATTTTCAGAAACTCAAAAAAACAATGTATAACACCATTTTTATACTCATGACCTAAGTAATTTAGTTTAGTTGATTTATTATTTACACTGAGACTAAAATTGTTACTTAAGTACTCATCAATATATAAATTAATAGTGTCTTGATTTGAATTAACTATATCAAAATATTCNTTGCCAGTATATTTACGTAAAGCAATCTCAAAGTCATCAAAAAATATTTTTTTTTGAACTTCGATAGATTGCCTTTTGTTATTATACTCCATATACGATGTGCTCACATAAAATTCATGGAATGAGAATAAAGCAAATAAAGAAAAAAGAGCATTCATCTAATTTTTTTAATAAATTTAAATATCAATATAACTATTTATAATAAATGGAAGAATTTAAGACATGGTTCTTTATAGGATTTGATCATATAATGGATATTCAGGCGCTTGATCATACCCTTTTTATATTGGCGCTAGTTGTTGCCTACGACTCTTCCCAGATCAAGAAGATTATATTTTTGGTTACCGCTTTTACAATTGGTCACTCCGTAACATTAGCTCTTTCGGCTCTTGAACTAATAAGTTTTAATCAGAAAATTATAGAATTTTCAATTCCATTGACAATATTCCTAACCGCACTAAATAACATTGTAAATAGAAAAGAATCGAAGAAAAAATTTGTTAGCTCTAACTATATAATTGGACTTGTTTTTGGGCTTATTCATGGACTTGGCTTTGCTAACTACCTTAAGGCTTTATTATTTAAGGGTAATATTGTTTTTGAGTTATTTGCTTTTAATGTAGGAATCGAAATTGCTCAAATAATTCTTGTTTTTGTATTTTTGTTTTTAAGCTTCCTATTCTCAAGGTTTGTTTTTTCCAAGAGAGAAGATTGGATACTATTTGTTTCTGCTTTAATTATGGGTATAAGCTTTATGTTAATTTCTAATGCTAAATTTTGGTAAAATGATAAGATTTGTAATTTTAATACTTTTGGTTTATTCTCAGAACGTACTTGCTCAAGGGTCATACGGANAGTGGAAACAAAAATTTGAACAGCTTGGTACANTGCTTCCAACCCCAAATACTTACAGGACTGCCTCTGGGGCTCCTGGAATTGATTACTGGCAACAAAGGGCAGACTATAAAATCGATGTTACTATAGATGATGAGACCCAGATGCTATATGGTGAAGAAGAGATAACATACTACAACAACTCACCTGATGTTTTAAGATATTTATGGGTTCAGTTAGATCAAAACATGAGGGCAAATAACTCAAATACACCTCTAGTCACTCCATCCAAAATGTCAAATACTTACAGTGGAAAAAGTCTACAAAGGCTAACAAATTCATATACTAACTCTAAGGGAGAAAAATATAATGGTGGTTATGAAATTTCTTATGTAAAAGATCTAGAAGATAAAAACCTTAACTATTCCGTAGTTAGTACAATGATGAGAATTGATCTGGAAAAACCAATGTCTACTGGAGATTCATATACATTTAAAATTAAATGGTCCTTTGAGATAAATGACAGGATGAAGATTGGAGGCAGAGGTGGTTACGAGTACTTCCCGAAGGATAAAAACTACAGCTATACAATAGCACAGTGGTTTCCTAGAATGGCTGTATATGATGACAAGGAGGGATGGCAAAACAAACAATTTCTTGGTAGGGGTGAGTTTGCATTAGCTTTTGGGGACTATGAATTAAACGTAACTGTTCCAGCTGATTTTATTGTGGCTGCAACAGGGGACCTCCAAAATCCACAACAAGTCCTTACAAAAAAAGAGCTTGAAAGATATGAGAGAGCAAAAAAGACATTTGATAAACCCGTCCTAATTACAACACAGGACGAGGCGATAAAAAAAGAAAATAATCCTATAAAAAATAAAACTAAAACCTGGAGATATAAGGCAGAAATGGTTAGAGATGTTGCTTTTGCTGCATCAAGAAAGTTTATATGGGACGCAATGGCTGTACAACTTGATAACTACACACCGCTCGCAATGTCATACTACTCCAAAGAAGGAAACCCGTTATGGGAAGAAGAGTCTACTAAAGCGGTTGCTAATACTCTGAAAACCTACTCTGAACATACTATCGAATACCCATATCCTGTTGCTATCTCAGTACACGCTGCCTCAATTGGAATGGAATACCCCATGATTTGCTTTAACTTCGGTAGACCAAACGAAGACGGAACATATTCTGATGCGACAAAATGGAGAATGATTAGTGTAATTATTCATGAGGTTGGGCATTTCTTTATTCCTATGATAATAAATTCAGACGAGAGACAGTGGACCTGGATGGATGAGGGTTTAAATACTTTTATTCAGTCTTTAACTCAAAAAGAATACTACAAAGACATGCCGCTTAGAAGGGGTACAGCAGAGAGTATGGTGGATTATATGAGGTCACCAAAAGATATGCTTAGGCCAATAATGACAAACTCTGAACAGATAGCGGGTAGAGAGTTTGGTGCCAACGCATACGGAAAACCTGCCTCAGCCCTAAGTGTCTTAAGGGAAACAATAATGGGNCCNGAATTATTTGACTATGCTTTCAAGGAATACTCTAGGAGGTGGGCTTTTAAACATCCTGANCCNGCTGACTTTTTTAGGACGATGGAAGATGCAAGCGCAATAGATTTAGATTGGTTTTGGAGAGGTTGGTTNTACACCACAGATAATGTTGATGTATCCGTTGAGGGTGTTAAGTGGTTCAAGATGAAAAATGTAGACAAGCCATTTGAGAATAAAGCCAAAGTAGAAAACAAAGAGATAAAAGGCAGAAAAAACCAATCTGACGATCCAAAATATGCAATGCCATTTGAGCCCTCTGAGTTTTATTTTTCAGAAACTAATAAAAATGAATATAGAGAGTTTATGAACGAGGTTGATGATGATAAAATTAAACTTCAAAACTCAAATAAAAACTTTTATGAAGTTACTTTTAAAAATATTGGCGGATTAGTTACGCCACTAATTATTGAGTGGACTTATGAGGATGGGTCTATAGAGATAGAAAAACTTCCTGCAGAGATATGGAGGTTTAATGAAACAGAGGTCTCAAAAGTTTTTGCTAAAGATAAGGTGGTAAAAAACATTAAGCTTGATCCAAATAAGGAAACTGCTGATGTAAACATAAGTGATAATAACTTTCCTAGGTTAGAAATTAAATCAGATTTTGAGAAGTTTAGAAACTAGAAGGGAAGATTATTCAGGTCGACATTTCCTCCGGTAAGGATAAGACCGACCCTTTTATTCTTAAACTTTTCTTTATTCTTAAGTACAGCAGCTAAAGGTAATGAGCAAGAAGGTTCGCAAACAACCTTTAACCTTTCCCATATCATTCTCATGGCATTAATTATTTCCTCCTCACTAACCGTGATAATTTCATCTGTCCCCTCCATTATAATATCAAAAGTCTTTTCAGATAAAGATGTTTTCAACCCATCGGCAATGGTGTCTGGTTTTGATACTGGAATTAATTTTTTACTATTAAAAGAGATAAATGCATCATTAGCTTTTTCAGGCTCAGCTAAAATAACTTTAGTTGATTTCGAGAAAAAAAAAGTTGATAATATTGTTCCTGAGGCAAGCCCTCCTCCACCAACTGGCGGAATGACATAATCTAATTTTTCTATTTCGTCATAGAGTTCTTTCGAGCAAGTAGACTGGCCCAAGATCACCTTGTCATTATCATAAGGATGAATAAAATTAGCTCCTGTTTTGTTTATAATTTTTTCACATGTATCGGTACGAGACCTCTCATTGTTTTCACACAATGTAACCTCTGCGCCATATCCTTTAACTGCCTTTATTTTAATTTTTGGAGCTCCTTTTGGCATAACAATATAGGCTTTAGTATTTGCTATTTTTGAAGAAAGAGCTACCGCCTGAGCGTGATTTCCAGAAGAGTGTGTAACAAAACCTTTTTGGGAGTTTTCTTTTGAGGTAGAAAGAACAGCATTTAAAGCTCCTCGCATTTTAAAAGCACCAATTTTTTGAAAGTTCTCACATTTGAAAAATAAATCGGCGCCTGATATCTGGTTAATACTACCTGATGTTAGAACAGGCGTATTATGAATCCAACTTGCTATTCTTTTGTGACTTAAAAGTATATCCTCTTTATTAAAATTCATCCTAATGAGCTTCTAACCAGTTTTTTCCGTAACCAACATCAACCAGTAAAGGAACATCTGTTTTTACAACATTCTCCATAATAGATTTAATATTATTTTTAAATAAGTCTAACTCATTAGATCTAACATCAAAGACAAGTTCATCGTGTACCTGCATAATCATTTTGCTTTCTAACTTATTCTCATTAATCCAATTTAAGACATCAATCATTGCCATTTTAATTATATCTGCTGCTGTTCCCTGAATAGGTGAGTTTATTGCATTTCTTTCAGCAAAACCTCTAAGGGTATAATTTCTAGAGTCTATATCTCTTAGGAAACGTCTTCTACCAAACATTGTCTCTACGTATTTATTTTCTTTTGCTTTCTCAATTGATAGGTCCATGTATTTTTTAATACTTTTAAACTCATCAAAATACGATTCAATAATCTCTTTTGCTTCTGAGCGTGAAATATCTAGATTTTGAGATAATCCAAATGGAGAGATCCCGTAAATTATACCAAAATTAACTTCTTTTGCTCTCCTTCTCATGTCAGGGGTGACCTCGTCTAAGTTAACCTTAAATACTTTTGCAGCTGTTAAGCTATGAATGTCTTTATTGTCCTTAAAAGCTTNTATCATTTCAGAGTCTTTGCTAAACTCAGCTATAATTCTTAACTCGATTTGTGAGTAATCGGCAGCTAATATATAATCATTATCAGACCTTGAAATAAAAGCTTTCCTCGTTTTTCTTCCCAGCTCAGTTCTGATTGGAATGTTCTGGAGATTTGGTTTATTTGAGCTTAACCGTCCTGTAGATGTAACGGCCTGAGCGTAGTCTGTGTGAATTAAGCCATCCGTTTCTGATATCATCTCTGGCAAGGCGTCAACGTAAGTTGATTGTAGCTTTTTAAACTCTCGAAAATTCAAAATTAAACCTACGATTTCATGAACATTTGATAATTTTGCCAACACATCTTCACCTGTGGAGTATTGACCTGATTTTGTTTTTTTTGGGTTTTCTTGAATTTTTAATTTATCAAATAAAATAGCTCCTAACTGTTTTGGTGATCCTACATTAAATTCCTCACCAGAAATATCAAATATTAATCTTTCTGTCTCTTCAATTTTACTTGTAAGAGACTCCGACATCTTTGATAGAAAATGCTTATCAATTTTAACACCATTCTGTTCGATATTAGCTAAGACGAACAGAAGGGGGATCTCTATGTTGTAATACAGTTTTTTAAAACCTTTTATTTCAATTTCTTTAGAGAAAATGTTTTTTAGACGTAAGGTTATATCTGCATCTTCACACGCATACTCATAAACTTTCTCAACAGGAACATCNAGCATACTTTTTTGGTTANCACCCCTTTTTCCTATTATGTCTTCAATTGGTATACACCTATGGTTTAGATAATTTTCTGATAAAACATCCAGTTTTTGNCTACCTTCNGGGTTTAGTATATAATGTGCTAACATGGTATCAAAGACATTTGTNTGAAAAAAAGCACCNTATTTTGAAAGAATTTGTATATCATATTTTAGATTATGACCAACCAATAAAATNTTTGGNTCAGAGAAAACGGGTAATANCTTGTTTACAATATCTTGNGTATTAGAAAGTGTTGGGACGTAGAAACCTTCATTNTCTTTATATGAAAAAGCTATTCCAGCTAGTTCTGCAGATTGAATATCTAAACTTGATGTCTCTGTATCAAAACAAATTATTTTTTTTGTTTTCAAATCTGAAATGAATTTATCTAGGTTATGCTCTTCAATAATTTCATACTTAACTNTTTGTTTTTTTGAATTTTCTTGGAGATCAAAAACAGTGAGTTGCTCTTCTTTGTTAACTTTCANTAGACCNATCCTTTCCAGTCTCTCCTTGATTGTTCTAAATTCAAGTTCATCAAGAACTTTAGTGAGATCATCGTGATTTGGTGCTGATGGTTTAAGNTCATTTAGGCTAATTGAAAGATCTATGTCCGTTTTTATTTTTGCTAACCTTTTAGACATTTTAGCATTATCAACGTTCGCCCTAATCTTTTCCCCTATTGCACCTTTGATTTCTTCTCTATTTTCTATAATACCTTCTACTGTATCGTATTTTTCTAAAAGCGTTTGGGCTGTTTTTGGCCCAACACCCTGAACGCCAGGAATATTATCAACACTATCACCTTGGAGTCCTAGAAAATCAACTACCTGGTCAACTCTCTTTATTTTAAACTTTTTAAGAACTTCATCAACACCCAAAATATCAACACCCCTGCCCATAAAAGCTGGCTTATATAGGAAAATATTATCTGATACCAGCTGAGCAAAATCCTTATCTGGAGTCATCATATAGATTACAGACTCTTCAGTAGATCCAAATTGGGTAGCAACTGACCCAATGACATCATCTGCCTCGAAGCCATCTTTTTCTAAAGTTTTAATGCTCAAAAGGTTAAGTAATTTTTTAATAATAGGAATAGCAACCTGTATGTCCTCGGGTTGTCTTTCACGGTTAGCCTTGTATTCTTTAAAAATTACCGACCTGAAAGTTGGTGCTTTAGTATCAAAAACTACAGCCAAATGAGAAGGCTCTTCTTTCCTAATAAGTTCTATGAGTGTGTTTAAAAAACCATAAACAGCACTGGTGTTCATTCCTTTAGAGTTTACAATTGGGTTTTTACTAAAAGCAAAGTGAGCTCTGTAGATTAGAGCCATAGCATCAAGAAGAAAAAGTTTATTTTTTGTTTCCAAGCGATAAATAATAATGAATAAAATTAATATGTATATTAGATTAAAATAATTTATGAAGCATAAAATTAATACTTTAATTATCTGTGTTTTAGTTCTGTCTTTTTCCTTTATTCTCATTCAGCAGAAAACTGACATTACAAATGATAGAGTTAAAAATGCACTAAGTTTAATTAACATAAAATTCAAAGAGGAATATATTGAAACATTAAAGGGTTATTTAGAAAGAAACAAAAGGGGTTACCAAGAACTAAGAGAAAGTGTTTTAGAAAATAATGTAAAACCTGCAGTATCTTTTAGTTTAGATTCACCACCCTCATACAGTTACGATATAGCTTTTAGTTTGATAGAAACAAAATTACCAAAAAACAAAAACGATCTAGTGTTTTACTCCTTGAGGGAGTTGGCTTACCTGATAAAAAATAAAGAAATTACCTCAAGAGAATTAACTGAAATATTTTTAGATAGAATAAAAAAATATAATAAGAAAGTAAATGCGGTTGTTACAGTTACTGACTCTGTAGCATTTTTACAAGCTGATAAAGCTGATATTGAGATTAAAAAAGGAAAATACAGAGGACCTCTTCATGGAATACCTTACGGAATTAAAGATTTAGCATCATATCCTGGATATCCAACTACGTGGGGAAGTATGCCTTTCAAGAACCAATTTCTTGAGGATAAGGCGGAGGTTATAAAAAAACTTGAAGAGGCTGGCGCCGTGATGTTATGTAAATTGTCTTCTGGATCCTTGGCTCGAGGAGATGTTTGGTATGGAGGAAAGACATTAAACCCCTGGGATTTGTCTCAAGGTGCTAGTGGATCATCTGCAGGCTCAGCTTCAGCTACAGCAGCCTCTTTGTTACCTTTTACAATAGGAACAGAAACCTTAGGTTCTATAATATCCCCATCTACCCGGTGCGGGGTTACGGGATTAAGACCAACCTACGGAGCTGTGAGCACCGACGGGTTTATGACCCTTTCTTGGAGTATGGATAAAGTGGGTCCTATTGCAAAAAGTGCTATCGATTGTGCTATAGTTTTTAATGAAATTAAAAAAAGCAGTCTAACAGTAAGAAAAAAAATTAAGTTTGACTTAAATAATCAAGATTTAAGAGTTGGTTATTTAAAAAATCTATTCGACAGCGACACCTCAAGATATAAGTCTAATAACAACACGTCTCTAGAGTTACTCAGGAAAAGGTTTGAGTTAACGCCTTTAGAGCTTCCTAGTAATTATCCATTTAGTTCGTTTGATATTATTCTGAGAGCTGAAGCTGGTGCTTTCTTTGATGACTTTATACTTCAAAATATGGACTCGTCAATGGTTGAACAAGGTGAAAGGTCTCGAGCAAACTCACTAAGGCAATCAAGGCTAATTCCAGCTGTTGAATACATCCAAGCTAACAGGTTTAGGTCTGTTTTAATTAAAGAAGTTGAGAGCCTTTTTAAAGAGTTTTATGTAATTCTATCTCCGTCTTTTGGTAAAAATCAACTTATGATAACTAACTTAACAGGTCACCCATCTATATCGGTACCTAACGGTTTCGATGAAAAAGGAAGGCCAACGAGTATTTCGTTGATAGGAAATTATTACGAAGAGTATAAAATTCTTTATTTTGCTGATATATTGCAAAAGAATTCTAATTATCACAAACTAATACCTCCAGGGTTCGAGTAAAATGAAGTGTCAAAAAAGTAAATTTAATTTAACAGGAAAAAAAGTATATCTAAACTGTGCATATATGTCTCCTATGCTCAAAAAAGTTGAGAAGGCGGGGATAAAAGGAATACACTTTCAAAGAAAACCAGACAAAATTATGCCTGAGCATTTTTTTAAAAACATAGAAGAAATTAAAGGTTCATTCGCGCAACTCATAAACTGTAAAAATCCTGACAGAATTGCCTATGTCCCTGCAGCATCTTACGGTCTAGCTAATGTTACCAATAATATTAAATTGGAGCGTGGGGAAAGTGTTGTTGTTGTTGGTGATCAGTTTCCAAGTAATGTTTATCCTTGGATGAATCTAACAAAAAAATATGATGGAGAATTAAAGTTTATAAAAAAGCAAAACTCTTCTGAGAGACAAGGGAAGCAATGGAACGACGATATACTTTCAGCAATTGATAAAAAAACAAAAGTTGTTTCGATGGGAATTGTACATTGGGCTGACGGAACCATCTACGATATGAAAAAAATTAGAGAAAAGACAAGACAGAATAATGCTCTTTTAATTATTGATGGAACACAGTCAATAGGGTCAATGCCTTTTGATGTTGATGATGTCCAACCTGATGCTTTGGTCTGCGCAGGTTACAAATGGTTAATGGGACCTTACGGATCAGGGCTTTCTTATTTTGGAGAATTTTTTGATGACGGTAAACCGATTGAAGAAAGTTGGATAAACAGAAAGGGCAGTGAAGATTTTTCAAACTTAATAAATTACCAAAAAGAGTACGCAAGGTTTGCAAAAAGATATAGCGTAGGCCAGCAGAGTAATTTTATAAATGTTGATATGTTAAACGAAGGAATAAAGCAGATTAATAAGTGGGGCGTAGACAACATCTATAATTATATTAAAAAAATATCCTCTAAATATTTTGAGATGCTAGATAGGTCAAAGGTTTGGTATGAGGAAGAAGATTACAGAGCAGGGCACCTATTTGGTTTGAAACCAAAAAAAAATCTTAAAAAAATCTTAAAAAAGATCAGAGAAAAAAACATATATATATCATTAAGGGGAGACGTAATCAGGGTGTCTCCATCTGTTTACAATACAGAAAAAGATATTTTAAAGTTATTTGAGTGTGTATCTGAAAATGCATAAAGTATTAGCATTATCAATACTTTTGTTTGCACCAATAAAACAAATATTTTCTCAATTTTCGAAGTCTGAAACAGCTCCATTCAGTGTGAAATGGCGTAAGATGGTAAGTCCAAATTTTAATGTTTTCTTTGAAAAAGAAATGGATTCTGTGGCTAATTACACCATAAACTACCTCGAAAATAACCTCAAAAAAATAAAGCAAAACCCTGAAGATAAAATACGAAAGACAAACATAATATTACATGGGCAAAATAGTGTTTCTAATGCCTTTGTTACTTCGTCACCTAGAAGAAGTGAATTCTATGCAAACGCTAGGCCTGAATCTGGACACTTCTTACATAATAATAACTGGATAGACCTTCTTGTTGACCACGAGTACCGCCACATAGTTCAAAGAGAGTTAGCATATAATGAAACATTTAACAAAACGGCACATTACTTATTTGGTCAATCTTTTGCAAGTGCTTTATCAAGATCAACAATGCCCATTTGGTATTGGGAGGGTGACGCTGTAGACTTTGAAACAAGAAAAAGTAAATACGGAAGAGGTCGTGTGCCCAGATTTACATTAACATCTAAGATGAATGTTCTTTCGAGAAACAAATTAAAGTACGACAAACAAATTCTTGGAAGCTATAAAGATAAAACACCATCCCTATATGAGTCAGGATACCTTATGGTGAAGTATTTAAAAGACAAGTATGGCGTAGAGACTTTTAACAAAATTGTTAATACAGCAAATAAACAAGCCTTCCTTCCTTTTCCATTTTACAGATCATTAAAAAAAGAGACAGGGCTTAATTATAGACAATTATATGCTAAAAGTATAGAGGGTTTTATAGAGAGTGGTTTTATTGAAGAAAAAGTATCATTTAATATCAGAGGAAAAGAAAAATATTATGACTTTAAGTACCCTACTGAATTGCAAAATGGAAAAGTGGCAACAATAAGACAAGGTCTGGGTGGGTACAAGGAAATTCATTTAATTAACAAAGGTGGTGAAAATAAAAAGCTTATAGTTCCTGGAAGGGTTAATGATTTTGAGAGAATCCCCTCTTCAAAAAACACGATAGGTTGGATAGAGTTTGACAAAGACCCTAGGTGGGATAAAAGAACTTTTTCGGTAATAAAAATATATGACGTAGAACAAAAAAAATTGATATCAAAAAGTAAAAAAAGCTTCTACTCATCATTTGACATCTCCCCTTCCGGAGGAAAAATAATTGCCTTAAACAATAGGGTTAAGGGTTCTCAGGTATTGTGCCTATATGATAAAAATTTCAATGAAGAAAAAAAAATAAATCTAAAGGGTGGAACATTCTCACAAATAAAATTTTTAAACGAAAAAAATTTAGTGGGCTTAAAAACTTTAAATGGAATAAAGACCGTGTTCACCTTTAGTTTAATGGAGGAAAAGTATACAAAGATTAAGGCCACAAAAGAGAATATTGGCTGGCCAACACTAAAAGGCGAGTGGTTAATTTATAGTTCACAAAAAGATGGTGTTGAGGAGGTATTCTTCTACAATATCTACACAAAAAAAACATATATACTTCCAGGTAATACTTTTGGTAGATATTATCCATCTATATCTAAAGATGGGAATAATTTATTTTATAGTCAGATGACAAGATTTGGGTTTGATATCCAATCAAAAAAAATAAATATGAATGAATTAAAAGAAGTTACCACAATTAAAGAAATTGATTATAAGGTTAGTGAAATGGGATTAAAAAATTATGAAATAAAAAAACTTAACCCCTTTCTGCATTTTATGAGACCCATTAATTGGGGTCTCACTGATTATGGTTTTGACACAAGAGGTGTTGAATACTTGACCTTAGGGTTAGAGTCGAGAAATCTGTTTGGCACGCTTATTTTTAATGGGGGTTACAAGATAGATACTCGAGATAAAAAACATAAAAGGTTTTTTGGTTTAAGCCTTCAGGCGCTATACCCTATTATAGACTTTTCTATTAGTGGGTCTAAAGACTACTATTACCAGGATCTGATTCTCAACAATTCAGAAGGGCTGCCTGTAGATACGGTTGAAAACGCCGACATTAACTTTACAGCAAAAGACATCACCATTGGTGTACGNNTNCCTTTATCATTTACAAAAGGGAAATACTACACTAACNTAACAATTAGGTCTGACTACACAAACTCAAATTATTTTAATTATTTCACCAAATCCTTATCAAGTACATCTGCAGAATTTCCTCTAGGTATAGAGAGAAAAAGAAACTATTATGGTGGATTGATTTATTTTTCAAGAAGACATAAAACTTCAAAGAGAAACGTGTACACACCCTACGAACAGACACTAATTCTTGAGTCGAGAAAGACAACAAATAATAGTAACTATAATGGCAGCTACTTAAGGTCAGATATTTATTTAGCTTTCCCAGGTTTATCAAAAAACCATTCCCTTCGTGGAAAGTTTAGATATGAAAAACAAAAACATGTAAATTATAGTTTTAGAAGAAATATAGATTTTGTTTACGGGTATAAAAATAGTTTTTTGTTTAGTGAATTTAGCGGCTGGGGTGTTGAATATGAAAATCCATTAGTTTATCCGGAGTTTGGGTTGGGCCCATTATTTTATATACAAAGAATACGTTTAATTTCTTTTATTAACTCCGGAAATGTTGTTGGTTTAGTAAACTCTTCTCTAGGTGAAGTAAAGGAGACCCCTTTGTCTTTTGGGGTTGAAATAAAATTTGATATAAATTTATTTAGACAATCTTCAATTTTTGATTTAGGCATTAGATACTCTTATGTCACAAAAACTTTAGAAAAAACAAAACCATCAACTATTGAGATTACCTTGGGAAGTATTTCTTTTTAAATTTTAGATTTAAAAAATTAATATTTATTTTCGAAAAAAAAACATGTTCCCCACAAACCCTGCAGTTACTGACGGAGTAGAAATTTTTGTTTGGATTGTTGTTATTATTATTAGCCTAGTTGGCGCAATCTCAATAATCGATTTTAGAAAAACAAAAAAAAATTAAACGTCTGAGTCTTTAGCGTGATCACTAACTTTATTATTTGGAATAAACACGGCACTAAGTATAGCCGATACAAATAGTACAATAATTAAAATTAACATTTCCATATCTATAAAATTTCTTCAAATATAATTAACACTCAATAATTATTTTTTGTTTCATTATAAAACTTAGTCCCAGATTTTAAAATTTCATCTGCCTTATAGAACTCTAGTGGGTGACAAACATCACAAGGTATATTAATGTTTTTTAAAGTTTTGTGTTTTTCAATTTGGTATACTGAAAGTTGATTTTGAATCATATGAACTGACCTGTAGGTTATGTCATATATACCTAAATGTTTCGAGTTGTTATTATTTGAAAAAAACTTTTTAACTGAATTAAAATAATTCAAGTAAAGTGCTGTTTTATTTTCTTTTTTGCTCTTGTTTTTTGCAGGAGGGCTGTTTAAGTTAACTGTAATTATGTTTTCCTTATGATTTAGCTTATTTATTGGAAGGGGGTTTAAAACTCCACCATCAACATGGTCAATACCATTAAGTGAGTAAGGTTTTACAAGGCCTGGTATAGAACAGGAGGCTCTAATAGCATCATACATACTACCACTTCTGATAACAACCTCCTTATTGTTAAAAATATCAGTGGCAATTATAGATATCGGTATTTCTAAATTTTCTATTTTTTCGTCAGGTATTATTTTTTTTAAAGAGGAAAACACTTTATCACCTTTTATTATTCCACTTTGAGATACTGTAAAATCCATAAGAGAAAATGTTTTAATTTTATCTAGTTTAAGTACCCAGTTTTTAAACAAATCTAATTTTCCACACGCGAAAAATGCGGCAACTAAAGAGCCAATGGAGGTACCTGAAACCTCAACAATTTCATACCCATCATCAAGCAATGACTCAATCACACTTATATGAGCTATCCCCCTTGCACCGCCACTTGATAATACTAAGGAAACTTTATTGGATGACATAAAATAATTAGTTTTGCTAAAAATAAATTAATTCTATGAAAACACCATTTCATTTAGCTTTTCCTGTATTAAATATTAAAGATACTAAAGACTTTTACGGTAATGTTTTGGGTTGTGACATAGGAAGGGAGGATAAAAAATGGGTTGATTTTAATTTTTTCGGCCACCAACTTTCTGCGCATGTGAAACCAGATGAAATTAATCCAACAAAAAAAAATGAAGTCGACGGAAAAAGTGTTCCTGTAAGGCATTTTGGTGTAATTTTACGTTGGAAAGATTGGCATACTTTATCTGAAAAGCTAAAAAGTATTGGAACAGATTTTATAATAGAACCATATATTAGGTTTGAGGGTCAGGTTGGTGAACAAGGGACTATGTTTTTTTTAGATCCAAGTGGAAACGCTCTTGAGTTCAAAACNTTTAAGGANTCAAACCAAATTTTTGCCTCCTANTTATCTAAGATAACTGCCTGCGTTTATATCGATAGTNGATCCAACCGCGTGGTCCATTTTTCCTNATACAATAAAGTTTACAAGAGGAGCTATATCTTTTGGTTCAGTTAATTTATCTAAAACAATTCCTTTACTAGCTAGTCCCTCCCCGTGCTGTTCTATAAAACTTTTAGCCATCTCCGTATTAACAAAGCCAGGGGCAATACTAAAAGGAATCACATTATCTTTTTTCCCAAAAGACCTTGCAAGGGTTTTTGTGAGNGATATCAAACCTCCTTTTGAGCAAGCATAAGAAATAAAATCTTCCTCTTCCCCCCTAAAAGCAGCACGAGAAGAGATGTTAATAACACGAAGTTTAGATTTAATTTTNTTTTCCCTCTTTAACATTATAAACTCTTTACACAAGAGNGAAGGAGCTCTAAGATTTACATGTATTGTTCTATCGAAAAGCTTTGACCACTCATCAAGATTTTTATTAATAAGAGATGACTCTGCAATACCAGCATTATTAATTATTGTATCAGGAAATTTTATAAGTTTTTTTGTAATGTTAATTAAGTCTTGAACACCATCAATTTTGGAAAGATCTGCAATAGCAACGTGACAGGTATCGTTGTATTGTTCTTTTAGTTTAATTAATCTATCTGCATTTTTGTTACAATGTAAAATAATGGTGTGGCCAGAGGCTAGCATCTCTTTTGCTATCTCAAAACCAATACCTCTGGAAGATCCTGTGAGTAAAACTTTCATTGAGTATATTTATCTAACAAAAATATCCTTTTTTACAAACTATTCTTGATTTGAATAGTTTAAAATAAAATGTTACCTAGTAAACTTTTAGATACATACGCTCATGATCTTAAAACAATAGAGCTAAACAGATCAATCGAAGAAGAAAAAGAAATTTCTTTAGGAGGGTTGTGTGGTAATTTGAAGGTAATCTTACCTGTGGCAATTTCTTATAACAACACCTATAACAACTGCTTTATCTGTGCTAACAAAAAAGATGCTATGCTTTATTATAGCAACTTAAGTAATTTCCTGAATCATGAAAAGGTTATGTTTTTTCCATATTCATATAGAAAACCTTACGATGATGAGTTAATTAACAACGCAAACGTTGTTATGAGAACCGAAACCATTCAACACATTAAAAACTTAAAAAAAAACGAAAAAACATATGTGGTGACCTATCCTGAGGGTATTGTAGAGTTATACCCTGATCACAAAACAAGCGACAAGCTATCTTATAACATAAAATTAAACGAAGAGATTAGTCAAAAATCTATCATAGATAATTTGAACTTCCAAAACTTTACAAGAGTTGATTTTGTAAAAGAACCTGGAGAATATGCTGTCAGGGGAAGTATTATAGATGTTTACTCATTCACAAATAACAACCCCATAAGAATAGAGTCTGATGATGATTTAATAATAAAAATAAAAGAGTTTGATAGCGAGTCACAGCTTACAGTTAAAAGCCTAGAGGGGGTAAAACTTTTATCAAATATACAAAGGGATAAAAATAGCAAAAACTATGTTTCACTTCTTGATTTTATCTCTGATGATTGGTGGGTCTGGTGTGATGACTTAAGTTTATGCGCTAACATAATTGATGATAAATTTGATGAATCAACAAAAATTTATTCTAAAATTGGCAAAAACTCTAAAACGGTTTTACCCCTAGAGCCTAAAAAGCTTTTCTATAGCAAAAAAAACTTTTTAGATAAAGTTAGGTCTTTTAAATTAATACACCTAGGAAACAAAAAGCATAAAAAGCATGTTGCTTTTAATTCATCTCCTCCAAAAAACTTTAATAAAAACCTTCAACTACTTGATAGGGAAATAAATGATTTTAATGAAAGTGATTACAGTGTTAAAATATCTTTTCAATCAGAGGAACAAGTCCAAAAGCTATCGGAATATTTTGAATCGATTGGTTCTCAGGCAAAATACAAACCATACCTCTCAAAAATAAGTCAAGGGTTTGTTGATCATGAAAATAAAAGAGTGGTTTTTACTGATCATGAAATTTTTAACAGGTATTTCAGATACGCTTACCAGTCTAAGATTATAAAAAAACAAAAAAATCATATTAAAAAAAGCGGAGAGTTATCTGTTGGTGATTATGTTGTCCATATTGATCATGGGGTTGGTCGTTTTGTTGGATTAGAAAAAATTAATCATCAGGGATTAGAAAAAGAGGTTTTAAGNTTAGTATATAAAAACAACGATGTTGTTTACACAGACGTAAACTCGCTTCATAAAATTTCCAAATACACTGGGGCCTCTGATACNCCAACGTTAAACAGNCTAAGTAATTTAGAGTGGGACANAAAAAAGAAAAAAATAAAAAGTAGGTTGGTAGATATTGCTGACGACTTAATAAAACTATACCTTAAACGAAGAGAAATANANGGTTTTGCNTTTGAAAAAGATTCCTACCTNCAAATTGAGTTAGAGTCCTCGTTTATATACCAAGATACTCCTGACCAAATTNAAACAACNGAAGATGTTAAAAAAGATATGGAAAGTGGTTACCCAATGGATAGGTTAGTTTGTGGTGATGTTGGTTTTGGTAAAACAGAAATCGCTGTAAGAGCTGCTTTCAAAGCAGTCTGCTCCAATAAGCAGGTACTTATAATTGTACCCACTACAATTTTAGCCTTCCAACACTATAAAACATTTACAAAAAGACTTAAAAACTTCCCTGTTAAAGTTGATTATGTTTCTAGGTTTAGAACTTTAAAAGAAAAAGGAGAGGTTATAAAAAAAATTCAAAGTGGCGATGTTGATATTTTAATAGGAACACATACTGCGCTTAATGATAAGTTTAAGTTTAAGGATTTAGGGTTGTTAATAATTGATGAAGAGCAAAAATTTGGTGTTGCTTTAAAAGAAAAAATTAAAAAGAAAAAAAACAACCTGGACTGTCTAACCTTAACCGCAACCCCAATACCTAGGACTTTACATTTTTCTCTAATTGGCGTAAGAGACATAAGTATCATTAAAACAGCACCTAAAAACAGACAGTCTGTACACACCGAGTTGTCACCTTTTAATGAAAACATGGTAAGAGATATTATAAAAAATGAACTTATGAGGTTTGGACAGGTTTTTATGGTTCACAATAGAGTAGAAAATATTTATGAAATAGCTGGTTTAATAAACAAATTAGTTCCTGACGCGAAAATAGCCGTGGCTCACGGTCAACAAAAAGGAGACAAACTTGAAAAGACAATGCTTAAATTTATTGATGGTTACTACGACGTCTTGGTTTCTACAAACATCATAGAGTCAGGTCTAGACATCCCAAACGCAAATACTATAATAATAAACCAAGCTCATATGTTTGGCTTATCAGATCTTCACCAGATGAGGGGTAGGGTTGGAAGATCTAATAAAAAAGCGTTTTGCTACCTTATGTCACCTAAGATATCTAGCTTAACTAGTGATGCGAAAAAGAGACTTGTTGTTTTAGAAGAGTTCTCTGGATTAGGTGATGGGTTAAACATAGCATTAAAAGATCTAGACATACGAGGTGCAGGGAACTTACTTGGTGGCGAACAAAGTGGTTTTATAAATGAATTGGGTTTCGAAACTTATAATAAAATTTTAGACGAAGCGCTAAGTGATGTTGAACATAACGATAAAAGCTTTAAACGAAATGAAATTAAAAAATTACAAACCTCAATAAACTGTTTAGTAGATCCCTATGAAAAAGCTGTTATTCCTAAAACTTATATTCAAAACTCGGATGAAAGGTTAAGGGTTTATGGTTTTGTTGAAGAAATGTCTAAAAAAGGATCATTCAAAGAAATTAAGAGAAACCTGAAGGACAGGTTTGGTCCATTACCTATAGAGGTTAAAGGTTTAATAAAGTCCATGAGGATTAAAAAATTAGGTGCAAACCTAAATATTGACAAAATAACAATCAGAAAGGATGCTCTTAAGTTTGTTTTTTTCAAAGCAAAATCTGAAAAAGAAAAAAACAACACATTTGGGTTGTTGCTAAAACTTTTTGATGAAAAAAATCACAAGTACTCTATTATTGAAAAAAACAATCAAATAATATTAAAGGTATTGGGTTATTTAAATTTAGAAAAAACACTTAATTTGCTTAAAAAAACAAGTAATTAACAACAATAAAATATTAGTTTAATTGTTATTGTTAGCCAAGAAGTTAATTTTTTGTATTTTTGCTAAAATTTAAAATTTAAAAATGAGAATATCTTATTTTTTATATTTATTCATAATTAGCACTTTAATTCANGGGTGTTCTATCTTNCCGTTTGGAAACTCTAANCCNTCTGCAAGAAACCCNGGNAGCACAAGTACAACCACAAACCTTGATTATTTCTCAGACGCTTTCGCNGAGGAAGATGAAGAAGGTTTTGTTGTTGCTNATTTTGGTGGACAAACACCAGGGCCTAANCANGTATTTGTTCAGGGNGGANGGGCTGTGCTTGGAACCTACGAAGAAGATGTTTTTTACACNCATGATAATGTAGAAAGAACCGTNACNGTTCAATCTTTCTACCTTGATCAAACAGAAATTGCTAATATTCATTGGCTTGAATACCTTCACTATATAGAAAGAGACTCTAGTGAAGCTTTTTTTCAAAGNGCTTTACCTGATACGACTGTTTGGGAAAAAGANCTNGCTTATAACACACCTTATGTTAGTAATTATCTTAGGTATCCTGGTTTCAGATACTACCCTGTTGTGGGTGTGAGTTGGGATCAGGCTGTTGATTATTGCAGGTGGAGAACAGAGGCTGTTAACAAACAAAAGGCAATGGAATATTATGGGGAAGATTATATAGACGGTGATATACCTCCTGTTGAGTCTGGAATATACCTTCCTGAGTTTAGACTACCAACTGAGGCTGAGTGGGAATATGCTGCNTATGGACAAATTGGAGACCAGTGGTTAGATGAAAATCAAACCCAAAGAAGATTATATCCATGGGATGGTAGGACAATAAGGAGCTCTAAGCGAGGAGATCTTGGTAAGTTCCAGGCTAACTTTAAAAGAGGAAGGGGTGATTACGCGGGAATAGCTGGTGCTCTTAATGATGCTGGTTTTGTAACAACCTCAATTTATGAGTACGCACCAAATGACTTTGGTTTATATAACATGGCTGGTAATGTTAATGAATGGGTGTTTGACATCTACAGACCACTTAACTTTCAGGATATGGAAGATTTGAACCCAATAAGAAAAAGTGACTTCTTGGATGAAGAGGAGGATTATGATTACGAAAACTTTAACTCCATGGTAAGTAACTCATCTAGAGTTTATAAAGGTGGGTCGTGGGCTGATGGTGCTATGTGGCTCTCGCCAGGAACACGAAGGTTTTTAGAACAAGACTCATCAGCTGCTACAATCGGGTTTAGATGCGCCACAACGGCGCTTGGAACAGCAACAGCTAGTAATTAATACACTTANAAAGCACTCCAAACAACCCNTTATATACAACATACGTATAAATAAGACTAATTAAATTTTATAATAAAACTAATTGTTTTTTATACGATAACATAAAATGATTGTTAAAATACCATCTATAAGAGAAAACGTTTCAATAGTTGAAAGCTTTATCGAAAACGCTGGAGATAAGGTAAAAATCAAAGAAAGTATCTATGGTAACGTATTGGTTTCGGTTACAGAAGCTGTAAACAACGCAATAGTGCACGGAAACAAAGAAGATAAAGAGAAAAAAGTTAAAATCAAGTTACTCAAAAACAAAAAGAGCGTGAGGTTTGTTATAGAGGATGAGGGGGTTGGTTTTGATTATGACAGTCTACCTGACCCAACGAGTCCAGAAAACCTTGACAAGGTAAAGGGAAGGGGAATCTTTCTAATTAAGAACCTTGCTGACAAAACAAAATTTAAGGAAGGTGGTCGTGTTGTTGATATGTTGTTCAAGCTGTAAAATGCACCTCATAAATTTTTTTTCTGAAAAAAAAACATTCGAAGTAAGCCAAAAGGATAAGCTGAGGTTATTACTTAAAGAAGTTTGTAAACAAGAAAACGCTCAGTTAAGCTTTATAAATTGTGTTTTTTGCTCTGACGAATACCTACTTCAAATTAACAAAAAACACCTNAAACACAACTTCTTGACGGATATAATAACGTTTGATTTTTCTGAAAAAAAAGACCAAATCGAAGGAGACTTATACATAAGTGTTGATCGAGTAAANGAAAANGCAAAGAAATATGGNGATACTTTTAAAACAGAAACTATTAGNGTTGTTTTACANGGTCTACTTCATTTAATAGGNTATAAAGACAAATCAGAAAAAGAGAAAAAAAGGATGAGGGTCTTAGAAAATAAATATGTTTCTTTGTANAAGGAATTATAANGTTCCACGTGGAACNTTTCAGTTATGTTTGATAAATATGATATAATAGTTGTTGGTGCNGGNCACGCTGGTTGTGAGGCTGCTGCTGCTGCTGCTAATATGGGGTCAAGGGTTTTNCTTGCCACAATGAACATGAACACAATAGGGCAAATGTCTTGCAACCCAGCTATAGGGGGTGTGGCAAAAGGACAAATTGTTAGAGAAATTGATGCTTTGGGTGGATACACAGGTGTTGTTGCTGACAAAACAATGGTTCAGTTTAGAATGTTAAACAGATCAAAAGGACCGGCAATGTGGTCGCCAAGAGCACAAAGTGATAGGGTTAGGTTTGCGGAAGAGTGGCGTTTACTATTAGAAAGAAACAAAAATGTGGATTTTTGGCAAGAAATGGTAACGCAGCTTCTTGTNAAAAAAGATAAGGTTATAGGTATTAAAACCGCTTTAGGTGTAGAGATTAGGGCTAAGTCTGTAGTTTTAACAAACGGAACTTTTTTAAATGGGTTAATTCATGTGGGTGAAAAGAATTTTGGGGGGGGTAGGAGTGGTGAAAAAGCTTCAAAGGGTATCACTGAACAGTTAGAGGTGTTGGGTTTTAAATCCGGTAGGATGAAAACGGGGACACCACCTAGAGTTGATGGGCGATCATTAAACTACAAAAAGATGGAAAGTCAGCCGGGTGATAAGGATCATGGTTTTTTCTCTTTTATAAACAATAAAAAACTTAAAAAACAACTCGAATGTCACATAACATATACAAATAAAGATACACACTCTTTTTTGGAAGAAGGTTTTGATAGGTCTCCTATGTTTAATGGAAGAATTAAATCAATTGGACCTAGGTATTGCCCTTCTATTGAAGACAAAATAACTAGGTTTAAAGACAAAGAGAGACACCAAATATTTGTAGAACCTGAAGGTTGGAATACGGTTGAGGTTTATGTTAATGGGTTTTCAACATCTTTACCCGAAGAGGTTCAGTTAAAAGCTCTTCGGTCTATCGTTGGTTTTGAAAAAGTAAAAATGTTTCGNCCTGGNTATGCAATTGAATATGATTTTTTTCCACCAACNCAGCTTTTTCCAACNCTTGAAACAAAACCAATAAAAAACCTTTATTTCGCAGGACAAATTAACGGAACAACGGGTTATGAGGAAGCGGCCTGTCAGGGTTTAGTCGCTGGAATTAACGCACACAATAAAATTAACAATAAAAAGGATTTTATTCTTGGGCGCTCAGAAGCTTATATAGGTGTTTTAATTGATGATTTAATCAACAAAGGCACAGAAGAGCCTTATAGAATGTTTACTTCCCGTGCAGAACATAGAATATTGTTAAGGCAAGACAACGCTGACCTTAGATTGACAGAAATTGGTTATAAAATAGGGCTTGCGTCAAAAAAAAGAATGAATNTGGTCTTAAAAAAGAAAAACACCATAAATAGTATTGCAGAAGAAATTAAAAAAATCAAAATCAAGCCCAAAGAGGTTAATCCTTTACTTAAAAGAAGAAAATCTTCTACAATAAGTGAATCAAAAATTGTAGAGGATCTAATCAAAAGACCTAACATTCATTTGAGTGACTTTAAAGAGCTTAAAAGTGTATTTTCAAACAACAGGTTAGAAACCGAACAGGTTGAAATTAATACAAAATATGAAAGTTATATTCAAAAAGAGATGGAAACTGTTGAAAAAATAAAACGTCTTGAAAATAGTAAAATACCAAAAAATTACAATTACAAAAAAATAAAATCGTTATCATCTGAGGCTGTAGAAAAGCTTACTGCGTTAAAACCTCTTTCAATTGGACAAGCTTCAAGGATTAGCGGTGTTTCTCCAGCTGATGTTTCTATATTAATGGTGCATATGAAAAAATGACTTTAAAAAAATGTGTTATTTGTGATGGCATAAACTTTTCGAAAAAAGTTAGTGTTCGTGATCCTCTTAAAAAGTCAACGAAATACAGCTTAATGTTGTGTCTTTCTTGTAAAACGGTTTCAACAACACCCATACCTAAGGATTTAGATCAGTATTACAGTGTAAACTATGACTCTTACCAAAAAAAAACCTCCCTTTTTTCTAAAATATACAGCTTTGCGCAAAACTTAAACAATTACCGTAAGACAAAAATACTGAAACAAATTAACGCCAAGTCAATACTAGATTATGGCTGCGGTTCTGGTAGTTTTGTAAGATATACGTCCAAGAGGGGTTACGAAACAAACGGCTATGAACCCATAAACGATACGAATGACACTAACATTAGTGATTCAATGGAGACTTTTAAAAACAAAAACTTTGATTGCATAACCATGTGGCATGTGCTTGAACACACTAAGGATCCCGTCAGTATATTAAAGGAACTAAAAAGAAAATTACAAAAAGGGGGTAGCTTATTGCTTGCTCTACCAAACTACGATTCATACGATAACATTTATTATAAAAAAGAGTGGGCTGGGTATGATGTGCCAAGACATTTATACCATTTTAATAAAAAATCAGTAATGTTTTTATCAGAAAAAACAGGTTTTCAATTAATTGGAATGAAACCTCTTTATTTAGATGCTTTTTATGTGTCTATATTAAGCGAAAAAAAGAGAAAAAGTTTTTTACCTGAAATTAAAGGTCTTTGGGTTGGACTGGTCTCTAATATATTGTCCTTTTTTAGTGGGAATCCGTCAAGTATTATTTATATATTAAAAAAATGAAAAACATATTCACTTGTTTTGTTGCTTTATTTGCGCTTAGCTGTGCTCAAATGAGCCCGCTAACTGGTGGGTATAAAGACACAATACCACCTATTATCATACAATCGTTTCCTGCTAATAATAGTGTTAACTCTAATTTAAAGGATTTTTACTTTGCTTTTAATGAACCTGTTGATGCGTCAAAACTGAGTGAAAGTTTAATCATATCACCCTACTACACNGGNAANNAAGAGGTTAANTATAAAAAAAATGAAGTNTNTNTNTCTTTTGATNCNTCNTTNACANAAAACACTACCTATATAATTAATTTTGCTGGTGGNATAAAAGANGTTACNGAAGGAAATGACCTTTCAAACTCAAAAATTGTNTTTTCAACNGGTAANTACATTGACTCTTCTTCNGTCTCAGGAANGGTNTTCTCNCCNTTAGAAAACAANAGAGTTGAAAACGCTTTAATTGGNCTTTATAACGAAAATGATTCGCTTGATTTNTTTACAAAAAAACCTACTTATTTTACTTTTAGTGATAAGAACGGTTTATTTAAAATAAACAACATTAAACCTGACTTATATACTCTATATGCGTTTAAAGATGAAAACAAAAACTTTTTAGCTGATTACAAAAATGAACCTTTTGGTTTCATACAAAATTCTATTCCTATAAACAACAACAAGAAGAATGTCTTGGTAAACCTTTATGACGAAGATCTATCTGAATTAAAACTTCTTAGAAAAAGAAACAGAGGAAATGTTTATGAGCTGGTGTATTCTAAAGAGGTAGCTAGTGTTGATATTACAAGCGATGTGAGTCTTGATTATAGTTTAAACGATAACAAAAACGTTGTTTTTTATAAAAACTTTAATGTTAAAGACTCGCTGTTTGTTGTCATTGAGGCGATAAGTTTTCAAAATAAATCAACCACAGATTCTTTATACATTTCTTTTGGGGATGAAATTGGGTTTAAAAAAGATTTTACTCACCTTTTTAACACTGACCTTAAATTTGAACTTGAAGACACAATTTTCTACACTGTACAATTAAACAAACCAACTAAAGCCGAGGTGTTGGATTATAAAATATTGTTAGATACAATGCTTGTTCCTGATTCTGTTTTTCACAAATCCGGATATAAAAAGATAAATAATTTTAAAGGGTGGTTTAAAATAGATAAGGGTAGTGTTTTTGAATTTTTAGATAATCACAAAAGTTTATATCAAAATAAAGAGCTTAATGACTCTTTGGCTAGCATATTAGATACATATTATGATAAAATAAACACCAACCTCTTAACATTTAGAATAGATAAAGGGAGTGTTGTTTCTATTGAAAACGATAC
Source organism: Marinoscillum sp. (assembly GCA_002692105.1). Lineage (GTDB taxonomy): Bacteria > Bacteroidota > Bacteroidia > Cytophagales > MED-G16 > MED-G16. The sequence continues at coordinate 26,884 of NZKG01000028.1, forward strand.
ATTAAAAAAGATATCTGAAAACTTTTCTTTCAAAGGTGATGATTTTTATGGTGAACTAAATGGTTATGTTTTGGATAGTTTAGAAAGAAAACGCTTAAAAGTTGAGCTTGTCTCTTTAGATATAAAAAAAGTATACAACAACATTAATCAAGGCTCAAATATCTTATTTAAAAATATCCCGCCAGGAAAATATTATTTAAGAGTTATCTATGACGATAACTTAAATAATGAGTGGGACTACAGGTCAATATTATCAAACAATATAAGTGAAGAGATTGTATATTTTGAAAAAGAAATTGAAATAAGATCAAACTGGGTGATAGAAGACTTGGTTTTTGATGTTAATAAAAGTGTTGATTTTTTGTTTGAAAGATTAAATTCGGAAAAAGAGTAAATTAGTTTTCAGTAATGCATATTTAATTAACATAAAGATATCTACACTGTTTTTTAACATTATTTTAAAAATAATATAAGTTCTTCATTATCAATGTTTTATGTGTTTAAAAGATGTCAACTATTTGTTTATAAAAGATATTAACATATTAACATTCTAATAATAAATAATGAAAATAATAATAAAACAAATAATATATATATAATTAAAATTGTTGCTTTTAATAAATTAACAAATGAATAAACATCTTATATTTTTTATATAATCTTGTTATATATATGAGAAAATTTAAGATAAAAAAAGTAGTTATTATAGGATCTGGTATTATGGGTTCTAGAATAGCATGTTACCTTTCTGATGTAGGTTTATCAGTTAATCTATTAGACATTCCAGGTGATAAAAAAAATAGAAATAAAATTGTTACTGAAAACTTTATCAAAACAATAAAATCAAGACCAGAACCACTTTTAGACATAAATCAAGATCACAATATAAACTTAGGAAACATTGAAGATCACACAAATAAAATAAAAGAATCCGATTGGATTATAGAGGTTGTTTCTGAAAACATAAATATCAAAAGAAAGGTTTTTGATATTATTGAAAAAAATAGATCTAAAAAATCAATAGTTAGCACAAACACATCTGGGATTTCTATTAATAAACTATGTCAAGGTAGGAGTAAAAAGTTTAAAGAAATGTTTCTAGGCACGCATTTTTTTAACCCACCAAGACAATTAAGGCTTCTAGAAATAATACCTAATAAAAANACCAGAAAAGATTTGGTTGACTTTTTAATTAAATACTCAGAGAAAACATTAGGAAAAGAAGTTGTTAAGTGTAAAGATACTCCNGGTTTTATAGGAAATAGGGTGGGTATATTTTCCTTGATGAGCTGTGTACACAATTCGTTAAAGTTTAACCTTTCTGTTTCAGAGACAGACTATCTAACAGGAAACATCATAGGAAGACCTAAATCAGGTACGTATCGAACAATTGATATTATAGGTTTAGACACACTACATAATATAAATAAAGNTTTTGTTGAAAACATAAAACACAAACGATCTAAAGAAACATACTCTTTTCCTCAACAGATTCAAAAAATGTACGAAAAGGGATTTTGGGGTGAAAAGACAAAAAAAGGTTTTTACAAAAAGGAAACAGACAAAAACGGAAAAAAGCTTTTTATGGAAATTGACACCAATAAATTATCTTTTTTTAAAACAGAAAGTATAAAAAACAAGAATATTTATGAGGGGTTCTCCCCAGATAAACTTTTAGAGATTAACAACAAACATGGTGAGTTTTACAAAAAAGTTTTCTTTGATTTATTTAGCTATTGCTCCATAATAATTCCAGAAATAAGTAAAGAAATTTATAAAATAGATAAAACATTAAGGTATGGCTTTGGTTGGAACATAGGCCCCTTTGCTTTATGGCAAGAGCTCGGAATAAAAAAAGTTTGTAGAATGATGAAAAAAGAAAACTACGAAATTGGAGGGTGGTTAAAAGAACTTATAAAAAAAGAAAAACCTTCCTTTTTTGAGGTTGTTGAAAACAAGAAAACTTGCTATAACTTAAAGACAAAAAAAATTTCGCTTGGCACNAACGAACCTCAGTTAATAAACCTAAATAGTGTTAGTAAAAAGACGATAATTAACACCAAAAAAACCAAATTATCAGACGTCCAAGACGAAATAGCCCTTCTTGAGATAAAAGAAAACATTACAACAAAAGAAACTATAGAAGAACTATTAAAAGCAATAAAACACGCTGAGAAAAACTTTTCTGGGCTAATCATCAGGCTTAGTAACAACAAAACCCCTTTCGGCGCATTTTTAGGAGAACACTTCCGTGATATTGTCAATAAAGACAAGAAAAAAATAGAGGAAACAATAAAGCTCACTCAGGAGCTTAACTTTAAGATAAAAACATGTTCAATTCCCACCGTATGTCTAGTTTCTGGTTTTGTTGTAGGACCAAACCTTGGNTTGGCGCTACATTCAAACCAAAGGTCATGTTACATCGAGTCTTANTTGGGTGTTGTAGAGTTAGGCTTTGGCTTGGTTCCTNTTGGTGGGATTNCCAACGAACTATTAGTAAAATTAGACCAAGAAAAGGCCCCAGGNGACCCNGAAAACAATAGGCTCTCTTTTTTNCATGAAAACTTTACNTTTAAAAAAATATCATCATCAGCNCNGGTAGCAAAAAGAAACGGTCTCTTAGACTCAAGAGAGGGNTTAGTGTTTAACCCAAAAAAGACANTTTTAGACGCAAAAGATAAAATAAAACAATTAAANAAAAAGGGNTTTGTCTCAAACNNAACAAACACTAAANTTACAGCAAGGGGATCACAAAGTCTTGCTTTGCTTTATACCCAAACAGAAAACCTTAAGGAGTCTGGCTTTTTAAGCNACNACGATAAATATGTTTCTGATATGTACTCTTATCTCCTCTGTGGNGGAGAGGTAAGCGAACAAANTAAAGTTGATGAGTCTTATTTTTTNAACCTGGAGAAAGATGTTTATATGGAAGTTTGTTCTGAACCNAAAACAATAGAAAGGGTTGAGCATTTTATAAAACACAAAAAAGTATTGAGAAACTAGATGAGAGAGGCATACATCATATCAGGCCTTAGGAGCCCTATAGGAAAAGCAAAAAAAGGATGCTTTAGGTTTACAAGGCCTGATGACTTAGCATCACAGGTTATAAAAAAGTTAGTTAAGACGACACCCGGATTGAAAGGAGATATGGTTGAAGATCTCATTGTTGGGAACGCTGTACCTGAGGCAGAACAAGGAATGCAAATGGGTAGATACATTTCTTTACTTTCATTACCAAAAGAGGTTCCTGGTTTCGTTGTTAACAGATACTGTGGATCAGGACTTGAAGCTATTCATCTAGCCTTTTCTAAAATCCAATCTGGGTATGCAGATTGTATTATTGCTGGAGGGACGGAGTCTATGAGTATGGTTCCTTTTTTAGGTTACAAAACCTCACCGAATTATAACTTATCTAAAACATCCCCAGACTATTACCTTAACATGGGNTTAACTGCGGAAAAACTTGCTAAAAAATATAAAATAACCAGGGAAGAGTCGGATCATTTTTCGTTTAATTCTCACAAAAAAGCTATCGATGCAATTAGAAAAGGGAGGTTTAAGGGTGAAATAACCCCAATAGAAATAGAGGAAACAAAAATAATAAATAACGTAAGAGAAAAACAAAAAAACCACTTTGATACCGACGAGGGACCCAGGTTAGACACCACCCTTGAGGCTTTATCTAAACTTAACCCTGTGTTTAAGATTGGTGGGCAAGTTACAGCGGGTAATTCTTCCCAAATGTCAGACGGTGCCGCTTTCGTTGTTGTTGCCTCTGAGAGTTTTATGAAAAAAATCAAAAGTAAACCCATAGCAAGGCTCACTTCGTATGTTGCTACGGGAGTGGAGCCTAATATAATGGGAATTGGNCCAGCAAAAGCAATACCAAAAGCATTAAAAAAAGCGGGNTTAAAAATAAACGANATAGAACAAATAGAGTTAAATGAAGCTTTTTCAGCACAAGCTCTAGCNGTAATAAAAGACCTTAACCTAAACCAAGAAATAGTTAATGTAAACGGCGGAGCTATAGCTTTAGGTCATCCATTAGGTATGACCGGTGCAAAACTTTCAATCAGTTTAATTAATGAGATGAAAAGAAGAAAGCAGAGATACGGTATAGTTACAGCTTGTGTTGGAGGTGGACAGGGTGTTTGTGGTGTTTTTGAAAACCTTACCTTATAACCTCAACAACAACCTCTATCTCAACAGCAATGTTACTTGGAAGAGAAACCATACCGACAGCTGATCGTGCGTGTTTTCCCCTATCACCAAAAACCTCAANAATAAAATCAGAGAACCCATTAACAACAGCTGGTTGTTGATAAAAATCTGANGTAGAGTTAACCATTCCTATAACCTTAACAAACCTCTTGATTTTNTTCAAGTCTCCTATTTCTTTTTTNAGAGATGCTAATATGTTNATTCCTGTTAATCTGGCTGCATTATAACCCTCCTCAATAGTCATGTCTTCACCAAGACGCCCGGTAATATAATCCCCATTTTCTTTTCTTGGACCAGTACCAGAAACATATACCAACATTGAGTTTTTGGTCTCTGAAAACCTAACCGTAGGAACATAGTTTGCAATTGGTTCCCCAGGTATAGGTAGCGTTAT
>NZKG01000029.1 GCA_002692105.1 Marinoscillum sp.
AACATACAGTAAAGAGACAAAAGATGAATTTATTTATTGTGGAAGTAAACGCTTAACTGATGAGACAGAATCTGAATTAAATATAGGGAAGTCACTTCTTTCACCAACAAGAACATATGCTCCAATTATTAAAAAAGTTCTAAAAGAAAATAAGGAAAATATATCTGCAATAATTCACTGTACAGGAGGTGGGCAGACAAAAGTTCTTCATTTTACGGAAAGTAATAGAATTATAAAAGATAATCTATTTGAAATACCAGATATATTTAAAATAATAAAGAATGAATCAATGTGCAGTTATAAAGAAATGTATAGTGTTTTTAATATGGGGCACAGAATGGAAATATATTGTGATAAGGTATCTGCAAATTCAATAATGGAAATAAGTGAAACATTTAATGTAGAAGCTAAAGTTATTGGCAGAGTAGAAAAGTCGGAAAAAAAGGAGTTAATAATTGAGAACGAAGAGGAAACTATTGAATTTTAATATTCGCATAAACAAATATGATGATATCACAAACTACCAAAGATATAGAAAGCATTGTCGGAAAAAGACAATTGATAACAGCTAGGTGGAGAAAACAACCTTATTCAAAAGGATGGAGGTATGGTGAAGGCAAAGCTTTTGCAGTGGCAAAACCCAAATCTCTGATCGAAATATGGAGAATTTTAGAAATCTGTGTTAGAGATAACATAATAATTATCATGCAAGCTGCCAATACCGGTTTAACGGGAGGGTCAACTCCATATGGAGATGATTACGATCGTCAAATATTAATAATAAATACCATGCGTATCAATGATATTCATATCATAAATGAAGGCAAGCAAATTGTTGGATTGACAGGAAGTACTTTATATAATTTAGAAAAAAAACTTAAGCCATATGGAAGAGAACCCCATTCAATTATTGGATCGACCTCTATAGGGGCTTCTATCATAGGAGGTGTATGTAATAATTCTGGCGGCTCTCTAGTCAAAAGAGGTCCAGCATATACAGAGTTAGCGCTATATGCAAAAATCAATAAAAATGGGAGATTGGAATTAATTAATGAACTTGGAATCGAATTAGGGTCGAGTCCAGAAGAAATTTTAAAAAACTTACAAAATCAAAATTATCACAAATCAGATATTAAAATTTCAGACAAATTAGCTTCAGATGATAAGTATTCTGAAATTGTGAGACAAATCAATAAAAACACCCCTGCAAGATATAACTCCGATAGTAGACTTTTGTACGGTGCCTCAGGAAGTGCGGGAAAAATAGCTGTTTTTGCTGTCAGATTAGACACATATCCAATACCAAAAAAAAATAAAGTATTTTATGTTGGCTCAAATAATCCCGATATCTTTTGGAAGATAAGGAGAGATATCTTATCAAAATTTAAAACACTTCCAACCTTAGGTGATTATTTGCATCGAGACTGTTATGATGCAGCTAAAAAATATAGCAAAGACACATTCGTTGTTATAGAAAAACTAGGGACAAAATTCCTTCCTACACTTTTCGAGTTAAAAAGGTCAGTTGATATTATTGCAAGTAAATTAAAAATTCTACCTAATAACTTTTCTGATAGATTAATGCAATTTTTAAGTAATTTTTGGCCAAATCACCTTCCAAAAAGAATGGAAAAATTCAGAGACCAATTTGAACACCATTGGGTTATAGAAATGTCTGATGATGGAATCGAAGAGGCAGAGAATTATTTCAAAAAATTTTTTAAAGATAATGAAGGAGATTATTTTATTTGTAATGAATATGAAGCGAAAAAAGCTTCGCTTCATAGNTTCGTTTCAGCAAGTGCAATAGGAAGGTATCACGTGCTTAACTCAAAAAAACATGGAGAAATGATGTCTATGGATATTGCCTTTCCAAGAAATGAAAAAGATTGGTTTGAAAAGTTACCAAAAGAAATTGATGATATGTTTGAAATGAAACTCTATTACGGACACTTATTCTGTCATGTATTACATCAGAACTATATCCTAAAAAAAGATGTTGATGCTGAAAAACTAAAAGAAAAACTATTAAAGGTTTATGATAAAAGAGGTGCAGAATATCCTGCTGAACATAATGTTGGACATGAGTACTATGCAAAACCTAATTTATCCAAATTTTATAAAAAGCTGGATCCAACTAATATTTTTAATCCTGGGATAGGAAAAACCAGTAAGCTTAAGGACTGGAATTAAATTATATTATTTATTTATCTCATTTTAACAAAAATTTTAATAATTCAATTGATTTCTTATATTTGCGACACAAAATTTTTAAAATGGTAAAAGTAAATATTAAAGAAAAAGAAGATATAAATAGAGCACTTAAAAGATTTAAGAAGAAATTTGAAAAGGCTCAAGTCATCAGAACATATAGAAGTAATGCTTATTACACAAAGAAGTCCGTTACTCTTAGAGAAGAGAAGCTTAAAGCAGAATACGTCCAAAAACTAAGATCTAAAGAATTATAATTTTATTTATCTTTCATATGCAAACATGAAAGATAAATTTATCCATCACCTCAAATTTGAAAAGAGAGTTAGTCCAAATACCATTAAAAGTTATGGTAACGATCTAAGTCAATTTCTATCCTTCAGTGAAAAGTATGAGAATTCCAAAGAAATATTATCAATAGATAATAAGACAATAAGAGCCTGGGTAATTGAATTATCAACTAAAAAATTATCAAATAAGTCAATAAATAGAAAAATTGCAAGCGTTAAGTCTTTCTTTAAATTCTTAGTAAACAGAAAATTAATTCAAAAAAACCCAGCTTCTCTCGTTCAGAGCCTCAAAACGAAAAAATCTTTACCTCTTTTTATAAAAGAAAATGATATGGTTGAATTATTTAAAAATATTAATATAGATAATTCCCTAGAAGAGGTAAGAACTGATTTAGTTTTAGAATTACTTTATGGAACCGGTATAAGAATAAATGAATTAATTAATCTTAAAATTAAAAATATTAATATAAAAAAAAATGAAATTAAAGTTTTGGGTAAAAGAGACAAAGAGAGAATAATCCCNTTNAATAATAATATTATTATAAANACCAAGCTGTACCTCAATCATGAAAACAGGAAGCTGTACGAAAGCGATTTTTTATTACTAACAAATAAAGGAGAGAAAGTTTATCCAATGATGATATACAGAATGGTAAAAAAATGTTTGTCTTCACTTATAAATAGTGAAAAGTACAACCCACACTTACTAAGACATACTTTTGCTACACATATCCTAAATAAAGGAGCTGACCTAAATGCAATAAAGGATCTACTAGGTCACGAGAGTCTAGCTGCAACACAAGTTTATACTCATAACTCGATTGAGAAGCTTAAAGAAACACATAAAAAATCTCACCCTAGAGCAAATTAATTAAATAAAATTTTTTATTGTAGATATGAACCCTGAAGGGTTTTCTGCGTGAATCCAGTGTCCAGAATTAGGCACTTCCACAACATTAAAATCAGAAAATGAGTTAGGTAATTCATTAATATCCACGTCAGTTATGTAATTAGAATTCTGACCTTTTATAAATAATGTATTAATATCAATTTTTGATTTTAAATTAATTTTAGAAGAAATTTCATAAATTGATTTATTTAATAAATTAACGTTAGGTTGCCAAGAAAAATTATCACCTTCTCTTTTTAAATTTTTCAAAATAAAATTTCTTTCTCCCTCACTTTTAATTATTTCTAATATAAGATTATTTGCGTCTTTTCTTGAATTAAATTTTGATGAAGAGATTGTAGAGATTGCTTTAAATATATGGCTGAACCTTTCTGTGTCGTATTCCTTATTAAAAACATCTACAATTATAAGTTTAGATATTGAATCAGGAAAGAGTTCTGCATATTGGAGAGCAACCTTTCCCCCCATAGAATGACCAATTATTGTTGGATTTAAAATATTTTTGTCTTTAATAAAGTTATTTAATGAATCGGCTATTTCCTTATATGAAAATAAATCACTGTGATACGACTTACCGTGGTTAGGTAGGTCAAGAATTGTAACCTTATAATTAGAAGCTAATTTGTGTGCAACAGAAATCCAATTATCTAGTGACCCTAATAGTCCGTGTAATATGATTATATCTTTCCCAGAGCCAAACTGTCTAAAATTTAATTTTTCAATCATCTTAAACAATTTAGATATGACTTAATGGTATTTTCTAAACCCAAGTAAATAGCATCACAGACTAGAGCATGGCCAATTGAGACCTCGTAAATATGGGGAATTGATTGTTTGAGATATCTTAAATTATTTAAATCTAAATCNTGACCAGCGTTAACTTCAATTCCTATTTCTTTAGCATAATTTGATGNGTTTACATAATCAATAACTGAAACCTCTCTATTTTTCAAATATTCTTTTGCGTATGTTCCCGTATATAACTCTATTCTGTCTGATCCTATCTCTTTGGCATANTCTATCATTTCTATATCAGGATCTATAAAAATTACAACTTTTGAACCTAACTTTTTTATATCATTTATTATTCCTTTTAGATCAACATCTAAGTCTGATTTTCTCCAACCTATATTAGATGTTAGAACTTCAGGAGGATCTGGAACTAAGGTTACTTGATCTGGAACTATATCATTAATAATTTTTAAGAATCTTTTGTCAGGATAGCCCTCAATATTAAAATCTGTTTTTACAATAGACGCAATATCGTAAACATCTTTCATGGTAACATGCCTTTCGTCATTTCGNGGATGAACAGTAATGCCTTCAGCACCATATTTTTCACAATCTTTGACTACTTGAACTAAGTTGGGATTGTCTCCTCCTCTAGCATTTCTTAGAGTAGCTATTTTATTTACATTTACGCTTAATCTAGTCATAATTAATGTAAGTATTTGATAAATTTGTAGTTATGGAATTCAAAAATACAATAGATAATCAAATTAAAGAATCAATGTTAAATAAAAGAAAGTCTAGACTTTTGGCTTTAAGAGCTATAAAGTCAGCTATTCTTCTTGAAGAAAAAAGTGGTAACGAAAATAACATCAATTCTTTAAAGCTGTTAATGAGATTAATTAAGCAGAGAAAAGATTCAAGAGACCTTTATATAAAACAAAACAGAATAGATTTAGCTGATAAAGAGTCTAAAGAGATAAAAATAATTGAAGAGTTCCTCCCAGAACAAATGAACGATAATGACCTTGAAATAAAAATCCAAAGCATAATTAAGGCAGAGGGAGCATCCGCAATGAAAGATATGGGGAAAATAATGGGTATTGCATCTAAAGAGCTAGAAGGGAAAGCTGATAATTCTAGAATTTCTGTTTACGTAAAAAAATTATTGAGTTGAATTTAATCGATTTAATTTTTAGTTTCTTTTTAGTTTTCTATACCTATAAAGGATATAAAAAAGGTCTTATAACGAGTTTTGTCTCNTTATTTTCTTTCTTTGTAAGCATAATTTTATCATTAAACTTCTCTAATATTTTTTCAGATTTGTTAATTAAGTTTTTCCCTGAATCAAATAATTTATTGATAGGGTTTATNTCTATAATAGCAACATTTATAATAGCGTATTTAATAATCAATTGGATTACTAAATCATTTAAAAAACTTATAGATTTGACTTTCATTGGCTTCTTTGATGATGTATCAGGGGCAGTATTTGGCTTTATTAAAACTGCATTAATAATAAGTTTTATAATAAACATTTTTCAATATTTTGATATTAGAATAATGGAAGAAGAAATAAGAGGATCAGCATTAAGTTATCTTCTTATGGATTTTGCTCCTAAAACCCTCTCTGTATTTGTAGACTTTTTTCCTTCGTTAGAAGTAATTGTAGAAAACGGCGATAGTTTAAAAAAAATTGATGTATAAATGAATACAATAAAACCCCATGTAGACAGAGGAAGTGGAGAAATTATAATTTTACTCCATGGTTTATTTGGTGCTTTAAGTAACTGGAAAAGTGTTGTTGATACATTTTCAAAGAAGTACAGGGTAATAATACCAAGAATTCCACTAACAGAGGTAAATGTAAAAGAAGCAAACCTAGAAAGCCTAACAAAATCGGTAAGCAATTTTATAGAGAAATTCAAATTAAAAAATTTTACTTTGATAGGTAATTCTTTAGGTGGTCACATTGGGCTGATCTATACTATTCAAAATCCAGCAAAAGTGAAGAGATTAGTTTTAACAGGAAGCTCTGGTTTATATGAAAATTCCTTTGGGGGTTCATTTCCAAAAAGAGGTGATTATAACTATATAAATGAAAGAGTAAATCACACCTTCTATAACCCTGATATATTAACTAAAAAATATGTAGATAATATATTTGAAACATTAAATAATAATGAAAAATGTTTAAATATAATAACTATTGCAAGATCTGCTCAAAGAAATAACTTAGCAAAAAAACTATATAAAATTAAATGTCCTACTTTTCTTATTTGGGGATTAAATGATACTATAACACCTCCCTCAGTTGCACATCAATTTAATAAGATGATTCCTAAGTCTAAACTAAAGTTTATAGATAGATGCTGCCACGCTCCAATGATGGAAAGGCCAAAAAAATTTAATTCAATTTTAAAATCTTTTTTAGATGAAAACTAAAAGGATAGGAATAAACGGAATAAAAATTAGAGGTGAAAATAGAAAGAGACTCAAAAGTCTAATTCAATGCTTAGAGAGAAAAAAATATATTATTTATTTTTCGGATGAATTATTAAAAACATTTAAAAATGAGAGATACAAATCTTACGCTCAAGAAAATTTAAATGACTTTCTTTTTATTATTAGTCTAGGAGGAGACGGAACATTACTTAACACGGTCTCACAAATAGGAAAATACGAAACCAAAATTTTAGGAATCAACATTGGTAAGCTAGGTTTTTTATCATATGATGTATATACATTTTTTGAAAAAATGCTAGATGACATTGATGAAGAAAAATTTACATTAGAGGAGAGGTCACTCGTTACAATAGATTTAAATGGGGAAAAGATAGAAAAAAACTTTGCACTTAATGAAATATCTGTTGTCAAGAAAGATTCTTCTTCTATGATAAGGATACATTGTTATATTAATGAAAAATTTCTATGCACATATTGGTCTGATGGTTTAATAATATCTACACCTACTGGATCAACCGGTTATTCTCTATCATGTGGCGGACCAATCCTAACACCAGATACAAAAAATTTAATTATCACCCCAATAAGTCCCCATAATTTAGGCCTAAGAAGTTTAATTATCTCTGACGATTCTAAAATTAAATTAAAAGTAGAAAGTGAAGGAAACAACTATTTGGTTTCTCTTGACTCTAGATCTAAAACTTTAAAAAAAGATCAAGACCTCTTAATTACAAAATCTAAATTTAATGCTAATTTAATTCATCCTGATAATTTTGATTTCTTTGAAACATTAAGAAAAAAATTAAACTGGGGATATGATTTAAGAAATTAATAAGATTATTAATTTTTCAACGTTAGTAAGGTCATGAAATTAAATGTTACTCTTTTTATTTTTTTTATATCTTCGAGTTGTTACTCTCAATTTTTGGAGCCAGGACTTAGCGTAGGGCTTAACAATTATTCTGGTGACTTAAAAAGAGGGTACTCAATCACTGATGGATCATTAGGCTTTGAAGTATTTAATAGATTTAATATAAGTTCACATCAGACATTTAAGATATCCTACAAGAGAGGTGGTTTAAAAAGCAAGGATAGAATTAACGACAACTTATCATCAAATCGAAACATGTGGTTTAAATCTAAATTTTCAGAATTATCCTTAAAGTTTGAGTATAATTTTCTTGACTATTTTGATGAAATAAATAAAGAAAATTTTACTCCCTATTTATTTATGGGTATTGGTTCAACGTTAATTCAAAATACATTTGATAGAGATAACCCTGTTGGAAAAAACAAAAAATTAATAATAAATATTCCTTTTGGTGTAGGCTTCAAATACCTTATCAATAAACAGTTTTCTCTTGCTTTAGAATTTGAAGTTAAAAAAACATTTAATGATAATTTGGATTTGACAAGTGGTGCAAATACGAGTGATTTAGATAATATCACAGGTCTAACACTCCCTAATAGTTCCATCCAAAATTTTAATAAGAATTACCAGTATGGTAGTGGGAACGATAGAGACTTCTATTATTTTACTGGAATCAGCTTAAGTTATATATTTTATAGGATACCATGTCCAAAAAATTCTGCTCCAATGAATAGTATATATTAAATTTACATATGTCCAAAAATTTAAAAAATAAAATAAATCACATAGCGGTGATAATGGATGGAAACGGACGGTGGGCAGAACAAAGAAAAAAAAGTAGAATCAAAGGTCATATCCATGCAAGGAAGAGTGTAAAAGAATGCATTGAATGTTGTGTTGAAAATAAAATCAAATATTTAAGTCTTTTTGCTTTTTCAACTGAAAACTGGTCGAGACCAAAAGTTGAGGTTAATGCATTAATGTCTCTGCTAGATTTAGTTATTAATGAAGAATCTAAAAACCTCATAAAACAAAATATTAAATTTATATCTATNGGTGATATCAGCTCCTTACCTAAGAAGACNATTAAAAGCATTAAAAAAATAGANTCTTTAACAGAAAATAATGACGGANTAAATTTAATTTTAGCAATTAACTATTCAGGGAGATGGGATATNNATAACGCAGTAGGCAAAATCATATCAGATTCAAAAAAAAATATTTTAAAGAACTTTAACGAAAAAATTTTTGAAAAATACCTTTCAACATCTAATATTCCTGACCCTGAACTAATGATAAGAACNAGTGGAGAACAAAGAATTAGTAATTTTTATTTATGGCAATCTGCATATACAGAGTTGTATTTTACAGATATTTTATGGCCCGATTTTAACAAAAAAGAATTAAATAATGCTATTTTCGAGTTTAATAAAAGAAATAGAAGATTTGGAAAAATCTAATTTGATGAAAAAGATAGTTGTATTTACCTGTTTAATTGCTTTTATGCAACATTATGCATATTCTCAAATTAGATATAATATGAATACTAACGACGAGCAAATAGCAATCAGTTATACTAATCCAAAAAAATATGAAGTAGCAGAGATAGATGTTATTGGTGAAAAGTATTTAGATGAGATAGCATTAAAATCATTAGCTGGCATAAAAGTTGGAGATGAAATTTCTATACCTGGTGAAGCAATTTCAGGAGCTATAAAAAAGCTATGGAGACAGGGTATAATTGGAGATATTAAAATTTCCATAAAAAAAATTGAAGATGATAAGGTTTATTTAGTTATAAATTTAACNGAAAGACCTAGNCTAAGTACATTTAANATAAAAGGTATAGGAAAGACACAAAAATCTGAATTAACTGAAAAACTNAATTTAATTAGAGGAAGAATTGTTACCGACGCAACAATTAAAAATACTCAAAATATCATTCAAAACTTTTATAATAAAAAAGGGTTCTTCAATACAAAAGTTAAAATATTAGAGGTAGAAGACTCAGTGGTGGCTAACAGCATTAAGCTTGACATAACCGTTGAAAAAAATAAAAAGGTTAAAATAAATAATGTAAAATTTGAAGGAAATAAAGAGTTTTCTGATGCTAAATTAAAAGGTAAACTTAAAAAAAGTGGAGAGAGGGTAAGGGTTACTATTTTCAAGGAAGCTTTCAATAAAATTTTTAAATTATTAAAACCAATTAACTTATTTGGTGAGAAAAAAGGTATTAATAAAGAAGAAGCGTTAAACTTTATAACAAATAATGCAAAAGTAAANTTTCTTAAATCGAGTAAATTCATTCAAAAAGAATTTAAAAATGATAAAGAAAATTTAATTTCTTTTTATGAGTCTAAGGGTTATAGAGATATAAAAATCATTAAAGAAAATATAGTTAGAGATGGGGATTATGTAGATATAAAATTAGAAATCAATCCTGGCAGAAAATACTATTTCAGAAATATTAAATGGACAGGAAATTATATATATAGTGAAGATGTACTTAATGAAGTNCTTGCTATTTCATCAGGAGATATATATGATACAGAAACTTTAGAAAAGAAAATAACATATAACCCCAAGGGGTCAGATGTTTCATCCTTATATCAAGATAATGGATATCTATTCTCAAATATACAGCCCATTGAAGTTGGTGTTATTGGTGATTCTGTAGATATAGAGATGAGAGTTTATGAGGGTGCTCAAGCCACTATAAATAAAATATTTATAACAGGAAATGACAGGACAAGTGACCATGTAATAAGAAGAGAGCTTAGGACAATACCTGGCCAAAAATATAATAGATCAGAATTAATNAGAACTCAGAGAGAACTTTCACAACTTGGGTATTTTGATCCTGAAAGCATAAACCCTCTTCCAGTACCAAACCCACAAAATGAAACAGTAGATATAACCTGGGAACTAAAAGAAAAGCCAAGTGATCAAGTTGAGCTTTCTGGTGGATGGGGTGGCTACTTTGGTTTTGTTGGTACAGTTGGTTTAAGTTTTAGCAACTTCTCTGTAAAAAATATTAAAGATTTTAGTAAGTGGAGGCCGTTACCTGTTGGTGATGGCCAAAAACTATCTGTTAGAGTTCAGGCAAATGGAAGGCAATTTCAGACATATTCATTTACTTTCTCTGAACCATGGCTAGGTGGAAGGAAACCAAATAGCTTTAGTATTAATTATAGCTATTCTGTAAATAGAATGTTAGATTTTTATGGTAGTGGAAGGTACAACCCATATGGAGGATACGGTGGTGGATATGGAGGATACGGTGGTGGATACGGTGGATCGGTGGTGGATATGGTGGATACGGTGGATACGGTGGATACGGTGGATATGGTGGATATGGTGGATATGGTGGATATGGTGGATATGGTCAGCAGTCAACTAAGGACAGTAAAATAATAGGTTCTATGAAAATACACGCTGTCACAATAGGTTTAGGTAGAAGAGTAAATTGGCCAGATGATTTTTTTGTAATTTCAAATTCTCTTGTATACTATAATTACGATCTATTTAATTTTGGTCAATCACTTGGATTCGACACTGGAATAACGAATACTTTTGCATTCAAGACAAACATTTCAAGAAATAGTATCGATAATCCAATGTTCCCAAGAGGTGGGTCAATGTTTTCTCTAGACATTGCTGTAACTCCTCCCTACTCAAAATGGAATAATCTAAATTACGAGACCGCTTCTCCTGAAGAAAAATATAAGTGGGCAGAATATCATAAATGGATGTTTGATGCAAAATTTTATACTAAAATTATTGGCGATCTAGTTCTTGAATCTAGGGCGCATTTAGGATATATTGGATCCTTTTCAGGGGAAGATAAGATAGGGCCTTTTGAGAGATTTTATCTTGGTGGAGATGGTTTATCGGGATCTTACAGTAATTTCCTTCTTGGTACTGAAAGAATTGCACTTAGAGGTTATGAAAATAATTCTCTTGTACCATATGACATTGAAAAAAATATAAGAGGAGGAACAATATATAATAAATTTGTCTTTGAATTAAGACATCCTATATCACTTAACCCTAGCGCAACTATATATGGATTATCCTTTCTTGAAGCTGGTAATAATTGGAACTCTCAAAGAGATTTCAATCCGTTTGATTTAAAGAGGTCGGCTGGGATTGGAGTGAGAATATTTATGCCTGCTTTTGGGCTACTTGGAATCGACTGGGGATACGGATTTGATAAATTGCCAGGACAAGCAGATAGGTCGGGCCCTCAATTCCATTTTTCAATTGGAACTCAGCTAAGGTAATGTCAAAAATTCTATTTATAATTTTTATTTTCTTATCTAATTCACTAGCTGCTCAAAAATTTGGCTATGTAAATTCTGAATTCATTCTAACAAATATGAAAGAGTACAAATCAGCTATGGGAGAAATAGAGAATTTATCTAAAGCTTGGGAAAAAGAAATTAGTGATATGTACATAGATATTGAAAAAAGGGAAATAGAATTAAAAACTGAAGAAATATTACTAACAAAAGAAATGTATGAAGACAAAAGAGAAACTCTCGATGAAGAATGGAAAAAAATTAGAGAGTACCAAAATAAGGTATTTGGTTTTGAAGGATTGTATTTTCTCAAAAAAAAGGAACTGATTCAACCTATCCAAGATATAATATTTGAATCTGTTGAAAAAGTTGCAAAAAAAAACAGATTACAAATTATCTTTGACAAATCTTCCGAACCAGTTCTTTTATATACTAACCCTATTCACGATTATACAGATTATGTTTTAGAAGATTTGGGACTAACTAAAAAAAATAATTAGCTTTGCTACCAATAAAAAATTTAACAATGAAAAAATCTATATCATCCCTAGCTCTAATTTTTTTTATTATGAGTTCTGGCTTATCCGCTCAAGACTTAAAAATTGGTTATACAAATGTTGAATATATTTTAAGCTTTCTACCTGAGACCAAACAGGTTCAAAGTGAGGTTTCGGCATATGGCACTCAGTTACAAAATCAGTTACAATCCAAAATTACTGATTTTCAAAGTAAAGCTGATGCTTTCCAAAAAACTGCAGCAACTATGACTGATTTAATAAGAGCTGATAAACAAGAAGAATTACAAAACTTACAAGCTTCAATTCAAAAATTTCAAAATGAAGCACAAACATCAATTGCTCAGAAAGAACAAGATTTATTCAAACCGCTTTTTGAAAAAATAAGCAACGCTATAAATGTTGTTTCTGAGAGAGAAAACTTCACTCATGTGTTCAGTGCAGGCGTTCCAGGTGTTGATGTTTTATTATATGCTCAACCAACTGACGACATATCTAATTTAGTTCTAGGTGAATTAGGTATAGATCCTCCTGCTCAATCTAATAATTAAGATTTAAGACCAATATCTCTTAACCTTTCTTCTAGGAACTCTCCAGCTGTTATGTCCTTGAACTGCTTAGGAATTTCACTTGAATAACAAGTGTTAAGACAAGACAAATCCATTTCTGATTTTGGGTGCATAAAAAAAGGAATAGAATATCTTGATGTACCTAATTTATCAGCAGAAGGGTTAACTACCCTATGAATAGTGGACATGAGCTTTTTATTTGTTAATCTCTCTAACATATCTCCCACATTAATTACTAATTCGTCATCATTAGAACGTATTGGAATCCATTTGTCTTCTTTTGTAAGTATCTCTAATCCATCTGCACTTGCCCCCATAAGCAAAGTAATCAGATTAATATCTCCGTGAGCAGCAGCCCTTACAGCACCGTCTGATACGTCAGAAGATTCTAAAGGATAATAATGAATTGATCGTAATATACTATCACCACCCTTAACCTTATCATCAAAATATTTAATATCTATATCCAAATACATTGATATTGCTTTCAGAATAGTAAGACCAATATTTTCTAGAGTTAAAAAAACCTCCGATCCAATCTCACTAAAATTATTAACTTCATGAGGCCACACATTTTGAGGATTAGATATAGCAGGGTTCCCTATATGAAAAAATTCTTTTAGATCACCTTTTTTACTTCCCTTTGCATGCTCTTGTCCTTTAACAACGTAACCACGCTGTCCATATAAATTTGGAAAATAATATTTTATTTTATTTTCTTCATCTAAAGAAAAAAAAGCTTTTATAGCATCATATAAAAGATCTGTTTTCACTTTATTTAAATCATGATTTTTAATAATAGCAAATCCAGTCTGGTTAAATGACTTTCCTAATTCTTTAGAGAATAAACTCTTATCATTATCATCTCCATTTATGAATTTATTTATATCAAGGGTAGAAACATTCATTTTTTATTCTACTATAATAGTTATTGAATTAGCCATTTCCTTTCCAAAAGATGAATGAACTCCATCTGCAAATTGTAAAGTTAATTGATACTCTCCAGGCACTAAATCTAAAGAAACGTCTGTTTGACCTTTACCATAATGTAATGTTGAATCACTGGTTGGAATTACAGAACCCTTTGGCCAGTGTGTTTGATTAATAAGTATATGATGATGACCATATCCCTCTTTCACTGGACCTGCTGGCTCAATCAGCATACCCTCTAAACCCATATCTATATATACTGGGCTTGCAACTGTTGCTCCATCTCTGGGCCACTTAAAGAATACTCTTTTTGTCTCAATGTTTTCAATTGATTTTTCAGTTGAGTTATCTGAACTCTGTTTTGAATTACATGAAGACAAAAAAATAATTACGATCAGACTATATAGTGTATTTTTATTTAAAAATCTTATTAAGAACATCATTAGAGTTTATATTAAAGTTTATATCAAGATTAGTTTTATAATATTCAATTATTAAATTTATTACTTTATTTCGTAATATATTATTTGATTTTGTAATAATATCGTAATCATCATTAATACAATTTTCTATATATCTAGTTACAAGAGTATCAGAATTACTATAAACGGTAAGCTGCGAATGATTAGATATTCCAACACCAAAATGGTGAGATAATTTTATAAGAAACTTTACGTGAAAGTCATTGTAATCTTTAACTATTTTATCAAAATCTTGAATTGACTTAGATATGAATTCAAATTTTTTATTTTGATCTTCCTCAGAAGTTAAAACTTTGATAAGGAACTCGGATAAAAAAAAGCAAATGGAAATTTTAGGAATTTCATAATGTAAAGATTTATAAATTTTATAGATTTTAGATTCTTTTATTCTATGAAGTGTTGAGTTCTTTTTTAGATAAAAAATTAAATCAAGCTGATTTAAAGGTTGAAATATGCTTAACTGACTATTCTTTGATTTTCTTACTCCATTGACTATAAAGGACTGAAGACCATGAGATTCGGTGTAAATTTTACATATGATAGAGGATTCTTTGTATTTAATGTAGTTTAAAACAATACCTTTTGTTTTAATAATCATATAACAAGAATTTTTTCAATTAGCTTTTTAGAGCCATCTTCAGATAATATGAAAACTAAATATATTCCAGATGATATTTTTATTTTATTTTGATCTTTTAAATCCCAAACTAGCCCTCCTCCCTCATATACTTCTGAAAAAACTAATCTTCCTGATTGATTTGTAATATGAATTATATTTTTATCAACTAACCCTGAAATTATAACCCTTGGGTCGTTATTAATTTTTATGGGATTAGGGTATATTTTTAAATCTGAATAATTTTGAGAAGGTGTTCCGTTATAAGTATTATATGACAGCAGACCATATTCTGTTAAAACAAAAATTTCTCCAGAATCAGTAGTATTTAATGATATGATATTATCTGATTTAATAGGTGAATTTTCACTATTAAATGAGTGTATAATTTTATTATCATTTGAATCAAATACAAAAATACCTTGATCCGTTGCAATCCATTTATTATTTGAATAATCAATTAAAATATCTTTAATATTTATATTTTGGAAAACATTTGTATTACCATCATTTGGTATTAAATAAGAATTAATTTTCTTTATATCATCAAGGCTTGAATAATTATAATAAAAAAGTCCTTGGTCAGATCCAATCCAAACATAATTATTTTTATCAACCGCTACTGAATTGATATTATTAGATTTAAGTTTATTATTTGAAACNGTTAAATGATATTTTTCTTTTTTATTAATATCAAACAAAGTAACACCTCCGAACTTATTCTTATCATTTATAATCCAAAATGTCTCAGAATTATTATAAATTAATTCTTGGGGATAACGATAAAAACCTGTTCCAATATTATAAGATTCCCAATTAAGTTTATCCCAGGAAACCAAAGGAGTTTCAGAGCCATAGTTTAATATCCATAACTTCCCATTTACATATTCAAGGTCATTAATTATTAATTTTGATGAATTATTTAGTCTTTTAAGTTTAGAATTTGGAAAATTATCATCTATAATAATTTCATTATTATAATCTAAAATTCCATCAGAAAAAGAACCAAAATATTTATAATTTTCACCATAACTAACTGATGAAATTGAATCGAAACTCATTAACACTTCTGACTCCCATTGACCATCTTTATAACTTGAAAATGAATTTTCATTAGAAAAAGCATAAACTAATCCATTATCTGAATAAATTTTATTCACATCATTTACAGGATAGTTGTCTGGTGAGTAAAAAATTTGGTTATCAAGATTATATAATGAAAAACTATTACCAACCACCCATATATTTTCATCGTAAAAATTAAAGTCATTAACAAATAGGTCTTGAGGTAATTTTAAATCTATTATATCAGATTTTTTATCCCAATAAGACAAAAACAAAGATTGATCTTTTCTATACAGGATATATAAAAAATTATTAAAAGTTTTAAGAGATAGAATATCTCCCTCTATTTTAAGGTCTAAATTATTTCCAGTGACAGAAAAAATTGAATTTGAACTGTAAAAATATATTTCATTATCTATTGTGTAAGAGCCTAGAATNGAATCATTAAAAAATGACAACTTATTCCAACTACTATAATCTTGAAGATTAGACGTTTTTAAATCNGATATATATATATTTTCACTGGACGCAACGTATATTTTATCATCAAAAAAATCTAAAAAAGATACACTTATTTTATTCGAAGAATTATATATGTATTCATACTTTTCCTTTATAGTTTTATTTTCAGCATCGACTATAAAAATACCATCCGATGTGGAGATATAAATATTATTACCATGTTTTTTAGCTGAATTTATAGTTGTATTTTTTGATATATCTAAATTAATAGTATGCACATCATTACCTTTAATGAAGTCTATACTTCCAGATGAATAAATAAAAACGAGATAGTTATTATATTTTAAGGATTCAATAACCTCAATACCTGAAAGGNTTAGATCAACTGAATTTTTAATAATATTTCTGCTTTCAAGATCTAAATAAAAAAATCCTTTATCAGCAAAGCAATACAATTTGTTTTCATGATAAAATAATTTTTTAATGTCTTTTAAATTGTAATGATATCTCCAAATATCCCTATTGAAAGATCCCATTACTGGGTTTAAGAAAATAAATAAAAAAGACAAGGTAAAAATTCTAAAAAATATCATTTTCTAATTATTAATATATGCATAAATAATAGCATATTTAATTATTAATTTATAATTATAAACGTCAAAAAATAAGTTGAGTATATATATAAGTAATTATCTTAATAAACTTGAACAGGATCTGGGCAATAGCATATCAAGAGGAGATGACATATTAAGACTAACGAGCTCAAAACAATTGAATCTTTTCATCCTAAAAAATATATATGATAATTGGACATTGAGTTTCGAAAAAAAATAAAAGTAATTACTTTAACTATGAAAATGATGATATTTTAGGAAAGATAGATTCTCTTCAAAATATTCTATCTAATCACATTCATATTAAATTTGATGATTTAAGAATTTTAGTAAAAAAATCAATTATTGATTTAGTAGAATATATATACGATCCGAGCATTTTCCTTAAAAATGATTTAATTAGAGAGAAAAACCTTAATGATCTAATTTTAAATAGAAAATCTAAATTTTATATAGCAAACAAAGAAGTTTTTAAAAGCTTAACTGAAAAGATTCGAAGTAAAGATTTAACATTTAGACAAATAGGGGTAGTAATAGACACTTTCTCTTTCGAAAAGAACCAAAAATTAATTGATGAGCTGAAGCTAATACTAGATTGTGAAGAATCAGATTTAAAAGCTTTTTATGTAGATCCCTTAAACTATGATGAATTGTTTAATGTCAGTGAGGATGAAGTTCAAGAAATTATAAATATTGCAAAAAATAAAAAATCATTTATAATTGCAGCTGAATTCATTCTTGAAAATGTAGATCAAAAGCTTCATTCTGACACTGATGAAGAAAAAATAAGGGCGTTACTAAGAGAAATTAAAGAAAGTTTTATCTAGATAAAAGTGATGGTTTAAAACTGTTAAGTTTTAAAAAAATAAATATTAAAAGGCTAAATGAGAGGAGAGATGATCCCCCATAACTTACGAAAGGTAACGGAATACCGATAACCGGAAATAAACCCAAAGTCATTGAAATATTAACTGCAAAATGAAAAAAAATAATTGAAAAGACAGAATATCCAAAAACTCGAGCAAATTTATCTTTTTGATTTTCAGATAAAATTAAAATTCTGTAAAGAAATAAAATATACAGGATTATAAAAATCATTGATCCTAAATAACCAAATTCTTCACCTATTACGGAAAAAATAAAATCCGTGCTTTGGAATGGGACAAAATTGAAGCTTGTTTGAGTTCCTTCCATATAGCCCTTTCCTAAAAAACTTCCCGAACCAATTGCAATTTTAGATTGAGTAACATTCCACCCTGCACCTAGAGGATCAGCATTTGGGTTAATTAAAGACTCTATTCTTTTTTTATGGTGTGGCTTTAAAACATTATTCATTAAAAAATCTTGGCCATTAATAATAAGAACCACCACTACAAAGAAAATTGATATGTTAATAATTTTTGTAAAATCTTTAATTGAAATACCAAGAATTATTAAGTATAATATGGTAAAAAACACATAAAGACTCATTTTATCAAATATTACTCCCATCAAAAAGATCAAAATAAAAGATATTCCAATAAAAAAGAATTTTAGACTAAGGCCCTCTCTTAATAAGACAAGAAAAAACGAAAAATAAACAAGAGCTGTGCCCGTATCGCCTTGGAATAGTATAAGGGTAAAGGGAATAATAATTATAATTGAGACCTTCACTATTGACTTCAGGTTATTAATCTTTATCCCAGATGAATCAAAAATTTTAGCTAAAAAAAGTGCAGCAGAAAACTTAGTGAATTCTGATGGCTGAAACTTAAAACCAAATAAATTAAACCAGGATGTTGAACTCTTTACTTCCTGCCCAAAAAACAAAACCATAATTAGGAGTACTATTGAGATTAGATATAATGGGAGGGCTAAATCAAAAATAAATCTGTACTCTATAATTTGTATTATAAAGAAAATGAGAAGACACAACGAAATCCATATTAATTGCTTAAAAGCCTCATTTTTAAATGAGAAAAAAGAGATATCTGCAGAATATTGAGATGAATAAATAGATATAAAACCAATTAACACTAATGAAAGATAGCCAATAACTATAATAGGATCATTTGAAAATATAGAGCTATTAATCTTCCTCATCAATAAAATCTCCTTTTAATACATAGTCCTCTAACCAAACTCTTTTTGTTTCACCAAATATGTAATACTCTGAAGCTAAACTTGAAATTGATGTCGCTGCTCTTCCACCCCAACCAGCATTTTCAATATATGCTGCTATAGCTATTTTTGGATTTATTTTTGGTGCAAACCCTATAAATCCTGAGTGATCATATCCATGTGGATTTTCAACTGTACTTGTTTTTCCGCATAACATTAGCTCTTTCATATAACCTCTTCTTCCTGATCCAGAAGCAACTACATTTTCCATTGCGTCAACTACATAATCAAAGTGTTTCTTTTCAATTTCTAAAATATGTTTTTTCCTATTTTCTATTTTAAAATTATTTATATGAGTTACAATACTGGGATTATAATAATACCCACGATTGGCAAGTATGGAAGCAAAATTTGCCATTTGTATAGGAGTTACGAGAAGTTCTCCTTGTCCTATACTCAAAGAGTAGATGTTTGAAAATTTCCATCTTCCACTACCATAATATTTGTCATAATAATTAGATGAGGGAATAAAACCTGAATTTATATTTGTAATATCAAAGTTTAGGTTAGAACCTAATCCAAACATTTTAACATACTCTGACCATTTATTAAGACCAATTCTAGAATCAGTATATGTGTTATTACTTCTATTTTGATTAATTAATTTTCTAAATAAGATATAAAAATAATTATTAGAAGATTTGACAATAGCTTTATTTAAATCATAAATTCCAGAAGGAGCTAAATCACCAATTCTTGATAAATCTATAAATATTTTATCTTCTTTATCAACAACATTTTCCTCTAAACCGATTAAACCCTGAATTAATTTAAACATTGAACCAGGTGGATATGTAGCCATGAGAGCTCTATTGTATATTGGTTTCAAAGTATCTAACTGAAGTATACGGTAATTTTTAGAGTAATCTTTACCAGTTAAAATATTTGGATCAAATGAAGGGGCAGATGCTATTGCAAGAATCTCTCCTGATTTAGGCTCAATAGCAACAACACTTCCGACCTTACCTTTCAAAAGTTTTTCGATGTACTGTTGAAGTTTTATATCAATTGAGAGCTTTAATCTATCTCCATTCTCAACTAGTAAATCATCATTTCCATCATTAAATCTTCCAGATTCGTTACCTCTTACATCATAAATTTTAAGTTGCACTCCTTTAATACCTCTCAAATCATTTTCAAAATTTTTCTCAATTCCTGACTTTCCTATAAGATCTCTCTGTTTGTAGTAGCCTGAAGTATCTCTTAAAATTTCGTTATTGTTTATTTCTGCAACATATCCCAAAGAATGTGATAAACTTGAAAATGGATAAGACCTTGTTGGCTTTGATATATGATATATACCTTTAAAATGATATAGTTTTGTTTGAATTTCAGCGAACCTCACATGACTCATGTCCTTATAAAATAATGATGGTCTATATGAGGAATAATTTTTAGCCTTAAAATATAACTCTTTAAATTGATTCTTTGTCATTGAGAAAGCATTAAGTAAAGATGAGGTGTCCATTACAGATAACTTTCTTGGGATAATATAAAAATCATAACTAGGCTTGTTCTCAACCAAAATAGAATCATTTCTATCAACAATAATTCCTCTTGACGGATAAACTGTTTCAAGGTGAACAATATTTTCCTCTGATAAACTTCTATAATCTGAATTATATACTTGTAAGTAAAAAAGTCTCAAAGAAAATAGTATTAAAACTAAGATGAGTGTTAGTTTAAAAATTAAAGTCTTATCGCCATTCATCACTCAATTTCGATTCTAAAAATAAATATTGAAATACTAACATAAAAACATAATTTAATGAAGAGGATAACAAAATAAAAGCTAATACATCCAAGTTTAAAAAAACTGAAGATTCTAATAATGTTAATAATATAAAATAAAGTAAAATCACAGGGTAAGAAAATATAAAATATTGAAAATTTCCAAGTTCATGCATGGAGACTTCACCTAATTCAGATGTTTTTTCCTCCCCAAGGACTTTTAAGATCCAAAAATTTCTAAAATAAACTATTATAATACAAACCATAGAATAAACCCCCAAGGAGTCATTGAATATATCCACAATCAGGCCGATAAAGAATCCAAATAAAAGATTTTGAGGAGAATTTTTTTTGTATGAATACAATAGCAAAATAATAACTAGTGGTGATAGAATAAAAAAATCAAAAAAAATAATCTTGTTTAAAACAACCACTTGAAAAAAAATCAATAAAGAAAAAATTAATAATTTATTTTTCATTCAGTCTAACATTTCTAATTTAATTTTCTCAGCTTTTAGTGAGTCCATAACAACATAAACATTAGAGATACTGTAAAAATCTTCAGATAAAATAATTTCAATATCATAATAGTTTGAATTTACATCTTCATTTATACTACTTATTTTACCGACATTTATATCTTTTGGAAAGAGTGAATCAAAAGAAGATGTGACAACTGAAAATCCTACTTCTAATGGGATATGCTTTGGTACATACAATAACTTAGCTCTTTTTGGATCTTCTGCATCCCAATTAACAGACGATAGAGTTTCGGTTTCTTTGATTACTGTTGATAAAAAAAAAGAAGTATTAAGAAGAGAGATAATTGTTGAAAAATTATCAGATACGTATTTTACCTTACCTATTACACCATTACTTGAAATAACACCAAGGTTTATTTCTATACCATGATTAAGCCCTTTATCTATTGTAATATAATTTCTTGATTTATTTAAAGAGTTATTTATTACCTGAGCGCTGATAATATTTAGGTCTAACCGATCTGCCGAACTATCAGGTTTAATTTTTGACTTTAATTTCATTAACTCATTTGTTAGTCTTAAGTTTTCGGTTTCTAACTTTTCATTTTTTTTACCTAATAAGAAATAACTTAATATATTATTTTGAGCTTTGAAGAAGCTACCTGAAATATAATTTGAAGAATTAAAATACTCTGTTCTTAAAATAAAGCTTTCATTAGAAATTAAGAGTACTGAAAAAGAAAGTAATAAGAAAAAAATAATAGAATAATTATATCTAGATATAAATTTTAAAAGATTTCGCATTAATCTAAGACATTAGTACAGCCCTAAAACCATCAATATTTTTAAGAGCAACACCCGTTCCTCTTACAACTGCTCTTAGGGGTTCTTCTGCCACATGGATAGGGAGTTTAGTCTTAAGATTGAGTCTTTTGTCAAGTCCTCTTAACAGGGCTCCTCCTCCTGTTAAATATATTCCATTATCATAAATATCTGCAGATAATTCTGGAGGAGAGCTTTCAAGTGCTTTAAGAACCGCCTCCTCAATTTTTGATATTGACTTATCCATAGCAAAAGCAATTTCTGAATATGTTATCTTTACAACCTTTGGTATGCCTGAAACTAAATCTCTACCTCTTATATCAAGGTCTTCAGGAGCTTCTTTTAATTCTGTCATAGCGGAACCCACCTCTATCTTAATTTTTTCTGCTGACCTCTCACCAATCAATAAGTTGTGTTGTCTTTTCATGTAATCAAGAATATCATCAGTGAAGCTATCTCCAGCAACTCTGATAGACTGATCCGTTACTATGCCAGATAGTGCTATTATCGCAATTTCTGTAGTGCCTCCACCGATGTCAACTATCATAGAACCCACAGGTCTTTCTATACTAATACCAATACCAATTGCTGCTGCTAATGGCTCATGAATCATATAAACTTCTTTAGCTCCGGCATGCTCGGCAGAGTCTCTAACTGCTCTTTTTTCTACTTCGGTAATACCTGAAGGAATACAAATNACCATTCTGTGAGATACTGGAATAAACCTATTTCCACTATCAATCATTTTTATTAGTCCCCTAATCATATGTTCGGCAGCATGGAAATCAGCAATTACACCGTCTTTAAGTGGTCTAATTGTTTTAATGTTTTCGTGGGTTTTTTCATGCATTTGCATAGCTTCTGAACCCACAGCTAAAACTTTGTTAGAAATTCTATCTATGGCTATGATAGAGGGTTCGTCAACTACAACTGACCCTTTACTGATAATAAGGGTATTAGCAGTTCCTAAATCAATTGCAAGATCATTATTAAAGTAATCAAAAAATCCCATAGGCTAGTATTATAATGCAAAAATAAGGAAATATATTCTTTGAGTGAAAAAGTTAGTGATAGAAATGTCTCATCCCGGTAATAACCATTGATATTTGAGCTTTATTACATGCATCAATGGATAGATTATCTTTTATTGACCCTCCCGGTTGTACTACACTTTGAATTCCAGCATTTGCTGCAATCTCTATACAGTCTGGAAATGGGAAAAAAGCATCAGACGCCATAACTGAACCTTCGGTAGTAAACCCAAAAGTTTTTGCCTTTTCAATTGCATGTTTTAAAGCGTCTACTCTTGATGTTTGGCCAACACCACTTGATATCATCTGATTTCCTTTAACTAAAACAATAGCATTTGACTTTGAGTGTTTGACAATTTTATTTGCAAATTCTAAATCAATATAATCTTCATTAGATGGCTTTATTTCTGTAACAACATTCCAGTTTTCTACTTTATTCTCAGCAGTATCTAAGTCTTGTTGCAAATAACCTCCAAGTAGTTTCTTTGATGAGATCTTTTCTAAAATAAAGTTATTCATTTGAAGAATTATCCTGTTCTTTTTCTCTTTTAAAATTTCAACCGATTTCTTATCGAATTCAGGAGCAATTAAGACTTCAAAAAATAATTTATNAATCTCAACAGCAGATGCTGAATCTAATTTCTTATTCGTAATTAATACTCCACCAAAGGCAGATAAAGGATCCGACATTAGGGCCTTCTTATAGGAAGATAATACTGAGGAACAACTTGCAATACCACACGCATTATTATGCTTAATAATTGCAAAAGAGGTAGTTTTAAATTCAGTAATTAAACTGATAGCGGAATTAATATCTAATATATTATTATAAGATAAGTCTTTGCCATTTATCTTATGGAAAACTTTACTCAGANTACCTTTAAAAATTGCTTTTTGATGGGGGTTTTCACCATACCTTAATTCAGGATATTCTCCTGAAGATACTCCAAAGAAATTATCTATCTGAGAATCATATTCCGAAGTTATTCCAAATGCTTTGGAGGCATATATTTTTCTAAATTTTATATCAGACGAATAATTATTTTCCTCCATATAAGTAATAAATTCATCGTAATTATTTTTTGACGAAACAACTAATGTCTTACTATAATTTTTTGCCGATGCTCTTAAAAGAGAGACGCCACCAATATCAATCTTTTCAATAATTTCAGATTCATCATCTGTTGACTTAACTGTTTCCTCAAAAGGATATAAGTCAACAATTACAAGATCAATTTTTGGTAAATCATATTTATTGGTTTCTTCTAAATCCTTCCTATTATCATCTCTATATAATATACCTCCAAAAATTTTTGGGTGGAGTGTTTTAACTCTCCCTCCTAGTATAGATGGGTATTCAGTTAAAGATTCGACTCCAGTAACTGGGATTTTTAGACTTTCAATGTACTTCTGAGTTCCTCCGGTTGATATAATCTGAATTTTATTTTCATTGAGTTTACTTGCAATTTTATCAATGCCAACTTTATCAAAAACTGAAATTAAAGCAGTCTGAATTTTTTTCATAGACAAAAGTAATATTATAATTTATCTAACAAGAACTTTTCTATTATTTGAGGAAAATAAAAATATTCTAATTCGTGAATTCTATTTGATAATGTAATAGCTGTTTCATTTTCCTGAATCTTAATTCTTTCTTGAAATAAAATTTTACCTTTATCATATTCTTTATTTACCAGATGAATTGTTATACCTGAATACTTCTCTTTAGATTCAATTACACTTTTGTGAACCTTCGATCCGTAGTAACCCTTTCCGCCAAACTTAGGAAGTAAAGAGGGGTGGATGTTAATTATCTTACCTTCAAATTTATTTATTATAGCTTCTGGGATAAGGAGAATATAACCCGCAAGAATAATATTTGAAACATTTCTAGACTCTAGCATCCTTAAAAGATCGATATCAGTGGTTTTTCTTTGATCAAATATTATTGGGTCTATACCTAACAACCGTGCTCTTTCAATTACATATGCATTTGGATTATTACAAAAGACAGAGTCAACTAAAATTTTATTATGATTTTTAAAATATTCGTTAATATTCTCAACATTTGATCCAGAACCTGAGGCAAATAAGGCCAGTTTAATCATATTCTTGATAGTTTAAGTTTTTTAAATGATAATAATAAGCCTAAAGTTAAGATGAAGAAACCGAGCCACATAAAGTTTATGAAAGGTTTTTGCATTGCCTCTACAATAACCCAATTCTTTTGTGTGGTCTGATATGTAATTTTAAAGAGCCCTTCTTCTGGTATGATCTCCGTAAGAGAGACCTTTATTCCCAAATCATCAATTATATCTGGAACTATCCCAACCTTATTATCATCGATGATAAAAGCGGGCCTTGCAATATAATCTTGACCCGATGCGAGAATTTTAATTTGTGCCTCTGCAATAAATTGTTTTGAATCCTCACTTATAGTCTTAGTTGAGACTTTCAATAATCTTGAGACGTAATCATTAAGAAAAAAAGTTTCATCAATAGGAACTGAGATAGAATCTTTTACAGACCATTTGATTTCCTGTTTTGGGTCAGGATATGTTCTGACATGTACATACAAATCTTGAAAAAGATCTTTCGAAACGTCAGGAGAGAACACAATCATATCCGAATTTGGATCGGTTTGTACTTTTGGGAAAAGTGTGAAAGCCTCTTCTNCTTTTTTAAAACTTAATTCAAAATAGGTTATATCATTATTATCTACATCTAATGTGTCGTTCTCCTTTAAGTCTACTCCATCAAATGTTAAATCTTTTTTGAGAATGTATTTATTTTCTAGTGGTATAAGTTCTAGAAAATTTTTATTTATGAAACCTGAATAATTTTTTAATTTTTTTCTTTCTCCTTCATAACTAACTCTAAAGTCGCCAACGTTTCTCTCCTCATTCACAAAAAGTAACATATTGTCTTCATTTACATCATCCGGGAAATCATTATTCCATATTAATCCAGTATAGTTCTTTGATACTATTGAGGAGTAACCAGATGAAAATAATATACCAATTAACATAATAGCTAACCCTATGTGAGACACAGAAGCAGAAGATATAAGGTCTTTTTTTCTAAAAAAATATAGTAATACGCTTCCATTTGAAAAAAATGAAAATAGAGATGCTGTGAGTAATATCATATAAGATGGTATTGTAATAGGGTAGCTGTAAATTATTAAAGATGATATTATGAAGGTAAATGCAAGTGGATTTGAAAAGAGTGAGACAATACTTGAGGACTTATTTTTTCTCCACCAAAGAATTTGAGCAATAGCTGAAAAGATTGCTATGGATGAGGCAAACCAAATCTGAGCGTTAGAGTAGAAAATTTCCTTCTCTGCCGGTGGGGCAAGGTTAGAAAAACCACCAAAAAACTCAATAATTGCGTTATATACTGGTATTGATGTCGGAAGAATTACTTGAAATGACATCAAGATTAGTGTTAATATTCCAATAAATAACCAGAAATCACCTGAGTATGCACTTGATTCTTTTTCCGTATTTGGTATATCATTCCACCTTGTTACAAGAAGGTAAATGCTTATCAGCATAAATAAAAATAGACAAATTAATAGTTGACCACTTAACCCTAGGTCTGTAAATGAATGTACAGAGCTATCACCTAGAATTCCACTCCTAGTAAGAAAAGTAGAGTATAGAATAAGAAGAAAACTTGATAAGGAAAGTACATAGGACATCTTATAATATTGTTTTTTTCTATTAGTTAATATGAGACAATGGAAACTAGCAACAAGAAATAACCAAGGAACATATACGGCATTTTCTACCGGATCCCAATTCCAATAACCACCAAAATTTAATGTCTCATAAGCCCAATAAGCTCCCATCATAATCCCAATACCTAGAACAACAACTGATAGTAGAAGGTATTTTTGAGTGGGATTTAACCATTTTCTGTAATCTCTTAGCCTTAAAGAAGAGATGGCATAAGAAAATGGGAGAATGCATAAAGCAAAACCAAGAAACAAAGTAGGTGGGTGAATAACCATCCAATAATTTTGAAGTAACGGGTTAAGCCCAGAACCATCTTCGGGAACATAGCTTGGGTCAATTGAAAAAATTGGTGCAGAGATTACATCCTTGAGAAGGATAAAAGGAGAACTCCCTATTTTAATATCATATAAATTAATCCCCAGAACCATCGACGTCAGAACTGACTGGACAAGAGAGATTACCATTATTACAGACGCATTCCATCTGGAATATGGTTTAACTATAAAATAAACCCCAATTAAAACGTTCCAAAACATCCAGAGTAGGAATGAGCCTTCCTGGCCTTCCCAAAAAGAAGAAACTTTAAAATAAATAGGGAGAAGTGAAGATGTGTGCTGGAATGCATAATAATATTGAAATTTATTTCCTAATAAGATTGTATATAGAACAACTATGGAAGCTAAAATAAAAAATGAGTGCAATGAAAAAGATAAACGTCCGAATTGGTACCAATCAAGTTTATCTCTTGACGAATCTGCACAGAAATAGCTTAGAGATGATAGAACTGCAAACACAAAAGAGGATAATATAAATAAATGACCAACTGAACCTAACGAAAACATTGACTCTAAATTTTTATTTTCTCTTCAGTATATTTTGAAGGGCACTTTAACAATATTTCATCGGCAATAAACTTATTATTATTATATGAGCCTATTACTACAATCTGCTCAGACATTAAAAAATCAGGGGGCATTGGTTCTCCATAAAATACATTTTCTTTTAACCCCTTCTCATCAACCATCTCAAAAGTAAAACTAAGCATATCAGAACTCTTATCTATACCCATTATATTATCTTCAGCATCTCTGTTAAGCTTTCCGACGACATGGATTTTTGACATATTTCCTTTAGAATAAAGTTCTTTAGCCTCAATAAAAGAGACGTAAGTACTCGCGTCACCGTATGTAGTCACTATAATTATTAGAACAATTCCAATAAAAACAACTGAGAGAGCGGCTGAATTTTTCATTTATTTTTTTTTATAGATTCAATTTTTTTTTCAATTCTATACAAGTATAGAAAAAGTGAGAATAGTATTATTAGAGAAATAACTACTACAACAAAAATTTTACCGTTGCTTCTCATAACATCTGCCATTGCAACCTCCTGAAGGAAAATAAATATTATAAAAAAACTGAACATCATTTATTTTTTAATTTTAACATTTTAAGTCTAATATCTGCGATCCAAAGCCCCAAAAAAATAAACCCAATGACTGCTGGATAAAATACTAATCTCAACTGTGAATTCATATCGTATACATTAAAACCTGGGTTCCCACCATTACCAGGATGTAATGAATCTGTTAACCTCGGCAATATAAAAATCAACGGTATCAACATACAAAAAGCAAACACATTATACACTGACGATATTTTTCCTCTTTTTGATTCATCATCAATGGAACTTCTTAAAATAAAGTAACCAAAATATATAAGTAAACCAATTGCAGATCCATTAAGCTTAGGGTCATTTGTCCAGAATGTTCCCCACGTGTACTTCGCCCAAACCATTCCAGTAAGTAATCCTAATATACCAAAATATACTCCAAGGTGAGCAAAATTATATGATTTCAAATCATGTAAAGCATCACCATCAGCAACATATTTATAGGAGTGAAAAGAAGAAAGTAACAATAAAAAAATCATTGTAAACCACATCGGCACATGAAGGTACAAAGCCCTAATTGTTTCGTTAAGAATAGGGAGCGCTGGAACTTCAAGTAGGTACCCAGCCGTGAAGGTGTATGTTAATAAAAGAACAGATAAAACCTTAATATATCTCATAAATTAATTTCTCCATAAATAAGAAAACAAAACTTTCGTTAACGATAGCAATATTACATTAAGCAAAATTAAAAGATAGATATCTTCTCTTATAAGATTCCATGAAAAATCTACTGAAGAAATTTTACTAATTCTTATAAGAATTAGTAGGATAGGTAATATAACAGGGAACCCTAATATGCTTATTATCAGTGAGTTATTTTCTACTTGGTATGATATTGCTGATATTAAAGTCAGGCAATTTGATATACTTAATGATCCTAGAATTAGAAGAGATAGAAAAAATGTTTTAGAAATTATTATATCTCCCAGGAGAAAGGAAAAAATTATAAATGTAAAAGAAGATATTCCCGCTAAAAACAAAAAATTATAAATTAGTTTAGAGAGTATTAATTCATCTGCTGAGAAGACATAGTAATAGTAAAAATTTCTTTTAGAAGATTCTTGAAAAAAGCTTTTAGAAACAGAAGTTATTGAACCATATAAAATTAAAATCCAAAATATTGACACCCAGGTTTCCATATCAAAAAGACCTCTAGGCTGGAATGATAAATATATTACATATGTAGAGCTTACTATATATAGTATAACAGAGAAAAAGAGATGACCTTGACTAAACTCGATTTTAATCTCTTTCTGAAGAATTGTCAATATTTTATTTATCATTGCTCTACAAAATTAACAACAAGAAGTCTAATGGACACCTCAAAAAATTTATTTCCTCATAAACATTTTGTTGATGCCAGCCTAAGGAGAAAACTTATAAAACAAAAACCTATTTTGATATGGTTATCAGGGCTATCAGGTTCAGGGAAATCAACCATTGCAAACGAACTAGAAAAAAAACTATATGAAAATAAATATCTTTCCTATCTCTTAGACGGAGATAACATTAGAATTGGATTAAATCAGGATCTTGGGTTTTCTGATAATGACAGAAAAGAAAATATAAGAAGAATTTCTGAAGTTTCAAGGCTTATGATAGACGCAGGTCTAATAGTAATTACGGCTTTTATTTCTCCTTTTGAGGAAGAGAGAAAACTTGCTCAAGACCTTGTTAAAGAAGAAAATTTCTTTTTAGTACATGTTGAGTGTTCCGTAGAAAAGTGTGAAGAGAGAGATGTAAAAGGACTTTATAAAAAAGCTCGATCAGGAGAAATTAAAAATTTTACAGGCATAGACTCACCGTATGAAGTACCCAAAGATCCCAACCTAATAGTGAATACTGAGAATGAAAGTGTTGAGGAGTCTGTCGAAAAGATTTTTCAGGAAATTCAGAAACAAATTATATAAATTAATTTATGCAAGGGCTACTAGACACTGCTATAAAGGGAGCTATAGAAGCTGGAAATGCAATTATGGCTGTCTACCAATCAGATTCTATTGATTATGAAAAAAAAATCAGACCTATCTCCTCTAACTCTTGCCGATAAAAGATCCCACGAGATTATCTTAGAAAAACTAAAAGAAACCGGCATAAATGTTCTGAGTGAGGAGAGTGATGAAATTAGTTATGATCAGAGAAAAGATTGGGGTAGTTATTGGCTAGTTGATCCTCTTGATGGTACAAAAGAGTTTATTAAAAAAAACGGTGAGTTTACAGTAAACATTGCCCTTATAGAGAATAACATTCCTTCACTTGGGGTTGTATACTGTCCTGTAACAGATATTCTTTTTTGGAATGACGAAGAAAGAAAAGTTTACAAAAAAGAAAATAATAAAGTTGTTGAAATTAGAAAGAGGGTATCGGTAAACGACAACGATAAAAATCTCAGAGTAGTTGTCTCTAGATCTCACATAAATGATGAAACAAATAATTACATTAAAAAACTAAACGAACCCAAGCTCATCTCCTGCGGAAGCTCTCTTAAGTTTCTATATATTGCTGATAACAAAGCAGATATATATCCCCGATTTGGCCCAACTATGGAGTGGGATACCGCCGCTGCTCATTCTATTCTTTCTGCCCTCGGTATTCAGGTTATCAATCTTGACACGGGAAGAGAATTAAGCTATAACAAAGAAAATTTATTAAACCCTTATTTTATAATTAAGCCTTAATATTAATTAGATTTGATAATTATGGAGCAAGAGCTAAAAAAAATAGGAGAAGAAATTAAAAATTACTCTGACANNTCTCCTGNTGGAATAGAGAAGTTTAGAATCCATTTTGTTAGTAAGAANAGTGTCGTAAATAAAATTTTTGAAGATTTTAAAAGTCTTTCTGTAGAANAAAAGAAAAAATACGGTAAACCAATTAACGAAATAAAATCATTAGCAAAAAATAAATTAATTGAACTTTCTAGGTCTAAGGGCACTCAAGGTAATGAGAAGGATCTAAGCTTTGATTATTCTCTACCCCCCCAAGAAGATACGATAGGATCTAAACACCCACTTAGAATTGTAAGAAACAAAATAATTAAAATTTTTAGAGACATTGGATTTAGNATCGAAGATGGTCCCGAAATAGAAAAGGACTGGTANAATTTTACTGCGTTAAACTTTCCTGAAAACCATCCAGCTAGAGAGATGCAAGATACATTTTTCATATCTAAGGACCCTGACGTTGTCTTAAGAACCCACACATCTAATGTACAGATACGGCTAATGGAAAGTGAAAAACCCCCTCTGCGTGTTATAATACCAGGGAGGGTGTACAGAAATGAAACAGTTTCAGCAAAGTCACACTGTTTCTTTCATCAAGTTGAGGGCTTATATGTTGATAAAAAAGTAAGTTTCAAAGACCTTAAAGACACACTCTATTATTTTGCTAGAGAAATGTTTGGAGACAAGACCGAAGTTAGATTTAGACCTTCTTATTTTCCTTTCACNGAACCTAGTGCCGANATGGATATTAAATGGAAGAATGGATGGCTAGAGATATTGGGCTCTGGTCTAGTAGATCCTAATGTCTTAAAAAACTGNAATATTGACCCAGAANAGTACTCTGGNTTTGCTTTTGGAATGGGCATTGAAAGGATAGCGATGTTGAAATACGGTATAAATGACTTAAGACTATTCTCAGAAAATGATAAAAGATTTCTTGAACAGTTTAGAGGGGTTCATTAAACTAATATTAATTTTTTTTTTAATTATTAATAAAAGTTTTTCTCAAGTAATGCCCTCCTCCTTTGGTATTCATAATAATAAAAGTACTAGTCAACAAATTAATTACGCATTGTCTTTCGATGGGTCAAATGATTATATAAGTACGAATGGTGGTACAATTTCATCAGCTTGGTCGGTGGAAGTTTGGTTTAAAAAGGCATCCAATAAATCAGCTCATAATTTAACAAATAATGCAAATTCTGGAAATAGCGGCACCTGGTCCCTNAGACTTGCTCAGTGGAATAACATAAATAAAGTTGGAATCACAAAGTATGGAGTAAAAGACTATTACATAAACGACTCAAAAGCTAATTTATCGATTGACACATGGGAACATGTGGCGTGGACATATCAAAATAATTTAGTTACTGTCTATATCAACGGTGAAAGTTTAGGTAGTACTTATAGTAGAGGGCCATTGGCGAATGGGGCTACTTTGTACTGGAATTTAATAGGAAAATCAAGTATCACAATTCATGGAGAAGTAGATGAGTTCAGGGTGTGGAGTGATGTCAGGACACCAACAGAGCTTAAAGATAATATGTTCAAAGAATTAAATGGAGATGANACTGGTTTNGTGGCATATTATAAAATGACCAATGCNTCTGGAACAACAGTAACTGACAACAGCTCTAANACATATAATGGCACAATGATAAATATGAGCACTGATGATTGGGTGACNTCNTATGCACCNATTGGNAANTTGAATNNCTCNTACCANACCGATGTGGANGGNCTATGGAAAAAAACAGNTACTNCAAACTCTGAGAGCCTCTGATGGTTTACAAATGAGTGTAAGCTCTGANCTAGCCGAAGCAAATTTTGCCGTCTTTGGNAACAACAATACCTCAGGAACTTCTACTTCAGACCTACCACCAGGAGAGAGTCTACAAAAGAGGTCATCTAGAATCTGGCAGGTAGATGAAGTTGGGACAGTATCAGCAAGTGTAATCATTGATATTAGTNATGCCACCGNAAATAATATTTCTCCAGCAGCAGCTTCAAACTATAAGCTTTTATATAAATCTTGTGTAGGGTGTGACTTTACAGTTAATGCATCTGGCTCTAGCAGCTCTAATGATGCCATTACTTTTTCTAACATTGCTCTTCAAGATGGATTTTATGCTATTGCGTCAACAGATTCTAATTTATAAAAAAATAGACAGAAAAAATATTTATAATTTTTAGTTAACTATTCCACAGGAATTATACTCTGGGTCAATTTTGATAAAAACTTCACTTTTTGCATCTTCAAACCATTCATTAAGCTCTTCATTTTGTTTCTTATTTAATGAAAATGTTCTAAACCTTTGATAGTCAGACTCTAAATTACCAAGATGAGGTGGAATTTTTTGTTTGTAGTAGATAAGCTTATAAGCAAGTTTCCCATCATCTGTTCTGCTCTCAAAAGGAACAGATATGTCACCAACATCCATAGTGTCAATAGTAAAAAAAANAACAGGATCTAGCTCCTCTACTAAAACATTTTCACCTCCCATAGCATCGGTAAAATACCCTCCGAAAGAAGAAGTAAACTTATCATCAGAATGTTTTCTTGCAAGCTCTTCAAAAGTGATAGAGTCTTGATAAGCCAGCTCCTTCAAACTATCCAAAAAATTAATTGTGTTGCTTATATCTTTATCAGAAAATTCTGGTTGTAAAAGGATATGTCTAGAATTAAACAAGTTACCTCTCTTCTCTATAAGCTGGATTATATGATACCCAAACTGTGTTTCTATAGGCATAGAAATCTCACCAGGTTTTAACTTAAATACTTCAGCCTCAAATTCAGGCTGAAAAGCACCTCTTCCTACAAAGCCAAGATTTCCTCCATTCTGTGCACTACCGGGATCCTGACTATAAAGTGTTGCCAAGATCTCAAAGCTCTCTCCGTTTAAAATTTTATCTCTAATTGACAGTAATTCGTTTTTAACTTTATCTTTCTGTTCTCTTCCAACCTCAGGAGTTATAACAATCTGAGAGACCTTAACCTGTGTAGAAAAATAAGGGAGGCTATCTTTGGGTATTCCTTGATAAAATTCTTTGACCTCTTCTGGACTAACCTCTATATCATTTAAAACTTCCTGTCTCATCTTCCTTGCAACTAACTGCTCTTTAATGTCGTCAAAGAGTTCCCTCTTAAATTCAGCAATTGTCTTATTGTAATACCTTTCAATTTCTTCCTCTGAACCAATCTGATTAATTATGAGNGCCATTCTCGAATTTAATTCTTGATCAACTTGACTGTCATCAACTAAAACAGAATCTATTTCAGCCTTTGCAACAAGTAATTTAGTGGTGACAAGNTCTCTTAAAACAGCACATTTTGTATTTCCTGAAATTCTNTCACCTCTAGATAGGATATCCAAGTAAGTACTTTCTAGCTCAGACCTCAGNACGATATAGTCATCAACTCTTCCTATAATTTCATCAACTACTACAGCNGTTTGTCCTCTTAAAGAANAATTAAAANTTGATAANCTAATTACCAAAAATAAATATTTAATAAACNTCATAATCTAACCCTTTGGTTGAATTTATAAAAATACTNTCTCGNAATTTATCNAATAAATCTTGTTTTCTATTATTTAATAAAATAGTATTGATTAGATCAACTTCAAAATCTATTGGGGAAAAATCNCCAATAAATTTTTTATCTAGAATTTTAAATAGATAGATATACTGACCGTCNCTNACTTGATAAAACTTTCTTGAATTTAAAAAAGCTTTTTTATCGGTATTAGTNGGAAAAGGTGTNCCTAATATAATATCATCAAATTTTATCCAGGTTGAATCNTCTAGAAATGATTTTTCAGCAAACTGATAACAATAAGATCTTANCTGATCTATGTCTNNATCGGGATATCTCCTAAAATTTGATATAAATTTATTAANTCCTGGAGCCTGTTGAGATACTTTAACATATAATGCCTTTACTAAGTTATAGGGGAGTATAAAATCTTCAATATTTTGAGCATAATATTCTTGTACCTCTAAAGAAGTGATGTCTTGATCTCTATTATTTGAAAACATAAACTTTTCAAACTCAAATAAAAGTAAGTCATCACGGTAATTTTGAACTTTTTTATCGATTATAGATTTTAATTCATCTGTCTGATAAGCTGATTTTAATAATAACTGTTTCTTTAACCAGTTATTTACCTGTTTAGAGACAACGACAGAACTATCACCCATAGACTTTTGATATACTATATCATCAATTAATAATACTTTGTCATCAACTTTAGCCAGTACCCTATAACTACCGTTGTTATTATTGTTAACTACAGAGCAGGAAACGAAAAATAAGAAGATTATGTATTTAAGCATTTCTGACTGAAATCATTAACAAAGTTGTGTCATCATATGAGATATTATTTCCCTTAAACTCATCCAAATCTGTCTTGACTAATTCAATGAAATTTTCAGGATTATTTCTGTTCCCTTCAAAAAGTTGTTTAATTTTTGAAGTACCATAGAAATCGCCATATCCATTTTGAATTTCGATTAACCCATCTGTATAACTAAATAAATCAAACCCTTTTGATATTTTTATTTTAGTCGTCTTAATTTTAGGTAGATTAGAGAACATTCCTAATACTGTTGAACCTCTATCCAGAGATAGAATGTCATCACCGTGTGCCAACAAAGGATGTGGGTGACCACAATTTATATATTCCAAAGTTTTAGACTTAAAGTCGTAAATACATATAAACATACTAACGAACCTTTCGCTTAAACCCCTTAGATTAATTTGATAGTTTAATTCTTCTACAATTTTTTTTAGATCTTCAGTATTTCTAATCATTGTTCTAATTGAAGCCTGAACGTTTGACATCATTAGGGCTGCTGGTATTCCCTTTCCTGATACATCTGCTATACAAACTAAAAACTTATTTTCATTAATAGGTATGTGATCAAAATAATCTCCACCTAAGGTAAAGTGAGGTTTATAATAAGAAAATATTTTAAGTTTTTTAGAGTTTGGAAGTGAATTTGGAATTAAATTTTCCTGAACTTTTCTCGCTATAATTCTTTCATTTTGAATATTATCAAAGACTGGAGTAGTAGGCAAACTGAAGATATTTATTAAGGTTGATATAGAGAAGTAAGTAAAATTAAAAGAGAAAAATAAAATAAGGAATAGTGATGATTTAACATTATAATAACTTGAGGAATCAAAATTATTTAGATTGAAAAATTGAAAAACTAATATATTACCTAAAATTATAAATACAGAAATAAGGATGGTTTTCCATTTCTGATTAAAAGGTATGTACGCAACCCACTTCTGATTAAAAAACAGAACCCCAACCAAAATAAATAAACCAAGAAATATGTACTGATAAATAGGTGAGGGGAAGAAATTAAAAGCTAAATCAAAAATATACATC
The DNA here is from genome assembly GCA_002692105.1 of Marinoscillum sp. Classification (GTDB taxonomy): domain Bacteria; phylum Bacteroidota; class Bacteroidia; order Cytophagales; family MED-G16; genus MED-G16. Next base: position 36,575 of record NZKG01000029.1, read on the forward strand.
AACACAAAACCATAATTAAGAGTTAACATTAATCTTTGCATTGTAACTGATGATTCAAATGAGATAAGACGCTTGGATATAAGAAAGCATATTATACAAAAGATAGTTGAAGAGCCTAAGGTTAAGTTATATAATACAGAGTAAATAAAAATATTAAGAGTACTATTATCAAAAAAACCAAATAATAAAATTATGTACGACAAAGCGACTGGAAGTAGGCACTTTATTGAAAAAATAAAAAGTCGAAAAAATGTGATATAAATATCTTCTCTTCCAATCTTTGAAATTGTTAAATCATAGTACCTAAAAAAAGAGAAACTAAATGAACCAAAAAAAAATAAGTATAATGTGATATTAGTAATGCTATCTAAACTTTGATTAAAATAACTTATCGCAAATTGAAAAAAAACAAAAAGAACCCATGATAAGGAACCGAAAATAAGATAGATCTTTGGGACAATTCTAAAGCTCATAATCAAAATTTATTTCTTAGAATAATTAGGTGCTTCTCTTGTGATAAAAACGTCATGGGGGTGTCCCTCAATTGATCCTGCATTTGTAATTCTAACAAATTTTGCTTCTTGCAATTCCTCTATATTTTTTGCTCCCACATATCCCATTCCTGACCTTATTCCTCCATTGATCTGATACAGAATTTCAGATATATTCCCTTTGTAAGGAACCCTACCAACAATTCCCTCAGGTACTAGTTTTTTTGGGTTATCTTGGTCCTGTTGGAAGTATCTATCTTTAGTTCCTGCTTCCATTGCTTCTACAGAACCCATACCTCTATACGTTTTATATTTCCTACCCTCATAAATGATAACATCTCCTGGCGCTTCCTCCGTTCCGGCTAGTAGAGAGCCAATCATTACAGAACTAGCTCCAGCAGCTAAACCTTTAACTATATCTCCAGAAAATCTTATGCCTCCGTCAGCTATTACAGGAACATCAGATCCTTTAATTTTTTTAGATACATCGTACACAGCAGATAGTTGTGGCATCCCAACTCCAGCAATTACTCTAGTGGTACATATACTACCTGGACCTACCCCAACCTTAACTGCATCAGCACCTGCATCTACTAATGCCTTAGCAGCAGAACCAGTGGCAATATTTCCAACAATTACGTCAATTGAAAATTTTGATTTGATATTTTTCAGTAAATTAATTACAGATTTTGAGTGCGCGTGAGCAGTATCAATTGATATAATGTCTACATTTGAATTTATTAATAAATCTAATCTCTCTTCCCAATCGTCTGATATTCCAATTGCCCCACCTACTCTTAACCTACCCAATTTATCTTTACACGCATCTGGCATTGATTTACTTTTCTGAATATCCTTATAGGTAATTAAGCCTACTAACTTTTTACCATCAACAATTGGAAGTTTTTCAATTTTATGCTTCTTAAGAATTTTTTCAGCATTATCAAGGCTAATTCCTCTTTTTGCAGTAACCAACTTTTTACTCATGATATCTATAAGCTCAATACCTTGATCTTTCTGAAACCTTAAATCTCTGTTAGTAACTATCCCTATTAAATCATTTTTATTATTGATAATAGGTATACCGCCTATTTGATTTCTCTTCATTATCATCACGGCATCTTTAACCTTAGCATCGTTGTGGAGGGTTATAGGATCTTTAATCATCCCACTCTGAGACCTTTTTACTTTCCTGATCTCATTTGCCTGGTCTTTTGGAGATAAATTTTTGTGTACAATTCCTATACCTCCCTTCAAAGCCATGGCAATGGCTAATTTTGATTCTGTCACCGTATCCATGGACGCAGAAACAATTGGGATATTTAATTTAATATTTCTTGACAGAGGTGTTCTGATTATTGTGTCTGAAGGAACAACTTCTGAGTAAGATGGTATTAGAAGCACATCATCGTATGTAAGTGCCTCGAACTGAAATTTATTGTCTTTTTTCATAGCAAATAAGAATTTTATCTATTTGCCAAGCAAAACTAATACATTATAATTGAGTTAAAAAATTCTNTACATATAATATAAATGGACCTNTTTCTAGAGACGACTGCTACTATTTTTGGTGTTTTAAGTGTTTGGTATGCAAGGAATAATAAAGTTTATGTCTTTCCAACTGGTATAGTAAGTGTNTTAATTTTTGCATATATAACATATGAAAACAGGATTTATGCTGAAACGGGNATAAANATATATTACTTTATGATGAGTATTTATGGATGGGTATTGTGGGGTTCTAAAAATAAAAACATTCAAAAGAAAATTGCTTATAGTAGTTCTCGCGAGATNATTTTTTCNNTCATTATATCTCTTGCTTTCTTCTCATCTATCTATTTAGCTCTTTCACAGACAGATAGCGATATTATGATACTTGATAGCTTAACGACATCTTTAAGTCTTACAGCGATGTTACTTCTGGCAAGAAGAAAACTTGAAAATTGGATCTATTGGATAGTGGTAGANATCATATACATTCCATTATTTTTTTATAAGGGTCTGTANATAGCAAGCCTACAGTATCTTATTTTTCTTTTACTTGCAATTAGTGGATATTTAAAATGGAAAAAAANTTTAGATAATTGAAAAAAATAAGCATTNTAGGTCCAGAATCATCTGGAAAAACCACNATCACGAAAATACTGTCTAAGGTTTTAAATTGTAATTATTCTGAAGAATATGCTCGCAAATATCTTAATGAGAGAAAGGGGTATAAATTTGATGACTTNATAAAAATTGGTAGAGGTCAAGATGAGATAATAAAAAAAATAGTTAGTTCNAGCTCAAGATATTTTATAGCTGATACCTCTTGTTTAGTTGTTGAGCTGTGGAGTAAGATTAAATANAAAAAAGTAGATAAGGAATTATATCAATTATCAAATAATGAAACATTTGATTTTTATCTGTTATGCAAACCNGATATCCCCTGGGAAAAAGACCATTTAAGAGAAAACCCAGAAGATAGAGATAAAATATTTATTGAGTATGAGANAACCTTAAAGACAAGAAAACTTAACTATACAATATTNCAAGGAAGCCTAATAGAAAGACTTCTTACTTCTCTTGATTTTATAAAAAATTAAAATTAAAATTGCCGATNTAAAGGGGTGCCTAATATAAGGGCTGAGATTATACTCTAAAAAGCTGATCCAGGTAATGCTGGCGTAGTAACGTTAATGCTCACTATTAGTATATTCCCTAAATTAAAAATTTTAATTATGAGATTAATACTAATATTTTTTATAAGCTTTACTTCAATTGCACAAGATAATTTTACCGGTAAGGTAACAAACAGTAAAGGTGATCCCATTATTGGTGCAAACATTTTAGTTGAAGAGTCTAATATTATCACATTCTCTGATGAATTTGGTAGGTTTTATTTGAATGCGAAAGACTCTAATAAAGATATTATAATTTCACATGTTGGATACATTTCAAATAGTTTTAAAGTATCAAACTCTGAACTTGAATATACTTTCATATTAGAAGATGGAATATTATTGAAAGATCAAGTAAAAGTAATTTCAACAAGAGCAAAAGAAAATAGCCCCTATTCATTCTCTAATATTTCCAGAGATTTCATAGAAAAAAACAATTCTGGAAAAGACATACCATTTCTATTAAACTCAACACCATCAACATATTCAACATCTGATGCAGGNAACGGGATAGGATACACCGGTATAAGAATAAGAGGAAGCGANGCTACAAGAATAAATGTTACAGTNAACGGCATCCCGTACAATGACTCCGAATCTCATGGTGTTTTTTGGGTAAACGTATCTGACCTAGCTTCATCAGCNAATAGCATACAGGTNCAAAGAGGAGTGGGCTCGTCAACAAATGGAGGTGGNGCATTTGGAGGAACAGTTAGCATAAAAACAGGNAAACCATCTGAANATTTAAGNGTAAAATACTCGTCATCAGCAGGNTCATTTAAAAGTTTTANAAANACTTTAGAACTNAATTCTGGTTTAATAAAAAACAAAGTNAATCTGAATCTAAGGTTATCTAAAATAGACTCCGATGGATATGTTGANCGTGCCTCNTCTGACCTAAAATCTTATTACGCCTCTGCAAGTTACTACTCTGATAAAACAACGATTGATTTAATTAATTTTTCAGGAAAAGAAAGAACTTATCAGTCATGGTGGGGGACTCCAGAAGGAAGAATTAATAACGACATAGAAGAAATGAATACTGTNATTGCTAATAACGGATACTCANNNGATCAGGCTGATAATNTATTAAATTCTGGTAGAACATTTAATTATTATACCTATGAAAATCAGACAGATAATTACCAGCAAGATCACTACCANATTCATTTNAANCACGATCTATCAAATACNGCNAATTTACATCTAGCTNTTCACTATACTTATGGAAGGGGNTATTACGAAGAATTTAGAGAAGATGATAATTTNTNTAATTACTACGACTTTTTAGAAAACAACTCTCTTGACCTAGTNAGAAGGAGATGGCTANCTAATCATTTTTATGGATTAACTTACTCTTTTTCAAAGAANTNTAAAAAAAGCGAAATAAATATTGGTGGTGCTTTAAATGAATANGATGCTGATCATTTTGGAGAAATTATTCGACCTCAACTCAGCATCCCTGAACCATACTATTTTTCTAAATCATTCAAAAAAGACGGGAATATTTTTATAAAATACAACCTCAATATATCTGAGAACACTGAGTTATTTACTGATATGCAGATTAGAGGATATAGTCATAAAATGAAGGGAAACGATAACGATAAATCTATAATTGATGAAGATCAAAATAATATTTTCTTTAATCCTAAAATAGGTATTACTAAATCTTTAAATGAAAAAATAAATTTTTATGGATCTGTAGCCATTGCAAACAGAGAGCCTATAAGAAGTGATTACATAGATTCAAAAGTTGAACCAAAACATGAAAACTTGTTAAATATAGAATTCGGAAAAGATTTCAATTATAATACTGGTAGTTTTAATACAAATCTTTACTTAATGAATTATAAGAATCAATTAATAACTACAGGTGAAGTTAATGACGTGGGAGCTTACATAAGAGAAAATGTTAAGAAAAGCAGAAGGTTTGGAATTGAATTAACAAATGTCTTTAACACAAAAAAATTTTACATTAATTCCTCCTTATCGTTATCAAAAAATCTTGTATATAATTTTAATGAAATATTATACGATTACGGCCCTGACTTCACAGAGTATAATACTGTTGAAAACATATACAAGACAACAGACCTTGCCTTTTCACCAAACATTATATTTAATAACCGACTAGAATGGAAGACTAATTCATTCCTTAGTTTAATCTTAAACTCTAAGTTTGTTGGGAAACAATACCTTGATAATACTTCTAATGAAAATAGGTCTATTAATAATTTTTTTGTTAATGACTTTATAATTCAATCTAATATTACAAATAATGTATTTAAAAATTTATTCTTTAAGATAGAAATTAATAATATATTTAATGTGAAATATGCTAGTAACGGATATACTTTCGGTTATTACGGTGGAATGGATTATGAGGTGAGAGAAAATTATTTTTACCCCCAAGCTACTAGAAATTTTATGTTATCATTAAGTCTTGAAATATAAATGAAAACCACTGTAGAAATTAGTCTTTATAAACTCCAAGAGGAAAAATCTAAGGATAATTATAAGGTGATTGTAAAAGAGTTTTTAAATAAAATCAATAATAAAAATTTAGAGATAGAAACAAATGGTTTGAGCTCAATAATATACGGTGATTATTCGGATATTATGGAATTGCTAAATAACGAAGTAAAAGATTTTTTAGAAAAATATAGAAGTGTCTTTGTCTTAAAAATTTCTAAAGGAACACTTAAGTATGATGGCTAAGGTTTTTCACAAACCACAAACCTATCTTTACCATAAATATCTTTGATAGCTTCACTGCTGTAATTTTTAAATAAATCAAACACACCACTCAGGTAGTTATCATTAATCTCTAAATATATCCGTCCCTTATTTTTTAAGTATTTATCCGAAAAAGATGCAATTTTTTTATAAAAATAAAGTGGGTCACCCTTGCTAAACAAAGCTAGAGCTGGTTCATTGTCTAATACGATTTTATCAACAGAATCGATTTCATTATCAGCAACATATGGGGGGTTGCTGACTATAATATCAAACTGTGTATTAGGGTTATAATTTTCTATACCAATATTCATAAAATTAACATTCTCATCCTTTTCAGAGATGTTTTTTTTTGCAATTAACACAGCTTCATTAGAAACATCAATTCCAATTACTTCTGATTTTAAATGTTTTTTAAGCGATATAGCAATACACCCAGATCCAGTCCCTATATCTATTATTTTCTTTAAACTATTATTTTTCTCCTTTTTAATAATTATTGATACAAGTTCCTCTGTCTCTGGTCTTGGTATTAAAACATGTTCGTTTAAATTAAATTTTTTATAATAAAAAAACTCGGAATAAGTTACATGCTGAACAGGAACATTATTATTTATTTTTTTTATGTCTTCGATAAGAAGAATCTCATTATTTCTTGTGAAAGTTATCTCTTTATCGAGTGCTATTTCAGTAGATGAAACATTAAATCTTAAAAAAAAATATTTAATTATTAAGTTATCTAGATCTCTCCCTGAATATGTTGTTATCATTTCTTTCAGTTTATTACTAATTTTACTTATTGGAACTTTCACCTCTCAAATAATTTGATGATTAAAATACACAAAAAATATATAGAAAGAACATTTTATCTAGCCAAGAAAGGGTTAGGAGGAGTGAGGCAGAACCCATTGGTTGGTTGTGTAATAGTAAAAGAAGATAAAATTATTGGGGAAGGTTACCATAAAAAATATGGTGAGAAGCATGCAGAAATAAACGCGATTGATTCTGTAAAAGATAAAGAAGACATTAAGGGTAGTTCAATATATATAAACCTCGAACCATGCAGCCATTATGGAAAAACACCACCATGTGTTAATGAGTTAATAAGACATGAGCCAAAAGAAGTTATTATATCTAACAGAGATCCTAACATAAAAGTAAATGGAAATGGGATAAATGCTTTAGAGGCAAATGGGATAAAAGTGATTGAAGAAATTAAAAGAAGAGAAGGGGAAGATCTAAACAAAAGGTTTTTTACTAACCAAAATAAGAAAAGACCATATGTGATATTAAAATGGGCACAGACTGAAGATGGTTACATGGCAAGAGAAGATGGGAGTTCTCAGTGGATATCAAACGCTATGTCAAGGAAACTTGTTCATAAATGGAGGTCAGAGGAAATTGGCATTTGTGTAGGAATAGATACAGCAATACTAGATAACCCAAAACTTAATGTAAGAAAATGGTATGGAGAGGATCCAATAAGGGTTATAATTAATCCAAAAAATAAATCTTTAAATAATAAAAAAGTTTTACATGATAATTTATCAACTTTTGTAATGACTGAAGAAAAAGATTCCACAAGTTCAAAAAAAAAGTTTTTCAAGCTAAATAGATTTTCTTTCAAAAGTATTTTAGAAAAACTATTTGATGAAGGAGTATCAACTTTAATTGTCGAAGGCGGATCTAAAACAATAAACTATATCCTGAAAGATAACCTCTGGGATGAGGCTAGAATATTTATAGGAAAGGTTAATTTTAAGAAAGGAACTAAAGCCCCAGATCTTAAAATTAGAAATAAGCACAAAAATATTAATGGAGATAAATTACATATAATTTTAAATGATGAAGGAAATTCAAATAAATAAAAACTTAGGTAAAGAAGAAAAATATATTGAGCTAACTAAACAAATTAAGTATTTAATTGAAGGTGAAGAAGACCTTATCGCTAACTTATCAAATATATGTGCTGCAATTAGTGAAACACATAAATTCCTTTGGACAGGATTTTATATTGTGAAGGGTAATGAGCTCGTGCTTGGCCCTTTTCAGGGTCCGGTGGCGTGTACGAGAATTGCATTTGGTAATGGTGTGTGTGGTAAATCTTGGGAGGATAAAAAATCCATTATTGTAAAGGATGTTAATGCTTTTCCTGGACACATCGCCTGCAGTTCAAAATCTAAATCTGAAATCGTAATACCAATATTTAATAATGGAAATATTTATGGAGTTTTAGATGTCGATGATTCTAATTACGCTGCGTTTGATGAAACGGATCTCAAATACTTAAAAGGAATTATTAAATTAATCGAAGATAACTTAGGCTAGATTAGCTATCTCAGTCTCACCTCCAACCGTTTTTTGATTTTTTTTGACACTAACCTTTGTTCCTATGGGTAAAAAAATGTCAGCTCTTGAACCAAATTTTATAAACCCCATCTGATCGCACTGCTTAACCTTAGCTCCCTCTTTTGAGTAATTTACAATTCTTCTTGCTACAAAACCTGCAATCTGTCTCACCATAATTTCTATTTTATCATTTTCAATCACCGTAGTAGTTCTCTCATTAAGTTTGCTTGACTTAGGATGCCAAGCAACTAAATATTTTCCCTTATGGTATTTATAATATTTAATTACTCCACTAATTGGATTCCTGTTTATATGGACATCCAGTGGAGACATAAATATAGAGATCATAATTTTTTTATCGTTAAAGTATTCATCTTCATATACTTCACCTATGTGGACAACCTCACCATTAGCAGGGGAAATGATTTTGTTTTGTCCTGTGTTTTTATTGATAATAGGGCTTCTAAAAAACTGAAGGAAAAATAAGAACTCTATAAATATTAAAAATATTATTATAATTTTTATCCACTGAGAAATATCCAACATCAATACTATCAGATTAACTGTGAATCCCAAAATAAATAATACGGATAAAAACTTATACCCCTCTTTATGAATTCTGACCATTTTTTTGAAACGTAAATGACCCATCTCTATACTTATAAGTTCTAGAAACTTTATCTATTGCCGCAATGTATGCTGCTGTTCTTAATGATACCTTGTATTTCTTGGAAATAGAAAAAACATTATTGAAAGATTGTTTTATAATAGAATCACTCCTTCTATAAACTCTATTTTTTGTCCATTTAAAGCCTAATCTATTTTGAACCCACTCAAAATACGATACTATAACACCACCAGCATTAGCTAGGATATCTGGTACTGCTACAATTCCTTTTTCTTCAATTATTGAATCAGCCTCGTGAGACGTGGGGCCGTTAGCACCTTCTACAATTACTTTAGCTTTAATTGAGTTTACGTTTTTTTCAGTTATCGCATTTTCCAGTGCAGCTGGAATTAATACATCTACATCCAGGCTTAAAAGTTCTTCATTTGATATCTTAGTGGCTTCTTTAAAACCCTCAAGCGTTCCTTTATTCTCATTTCTATATTGGATAGCTTTTCCAATATCTATTCCTCTCTCATCATAATAGCCCCCAGAAATATCAGAAATTGCTACAACATTACAACCTCTTTCTTTCAACAGAAGAGCTGCCCATGACCCGACATTACCAAAACCTTGTATGGCAACTTTAGCATTAAAAGGGTTTATTTTGTTTTTAGTTAAGGCAGACAGAGTAGATACCATTACACCTCTACCTGTTGCCTCAATTCTTCCTGCAGAACCACCTAAAATTATTGGCTTGCCTGTAACAACCGCGTTGACCGTAACACCTCTTGCCCTTGAATATTCATCCATTAACCATGCCATCTGCTCTGGGCCCGTGCCAACATCAGGAGCAGGTATATCTTTGTCTGGACCAAAAATATCATGCATTGACTGTGTATATGCACGTGTTAATCTCTCTAGCTCTGATAAACTCATTTTTTTTGGATCACAACAAATTCCTCCCTTAGCACCACCATAAGGAATATCTACAACTGCACATTTCCATGTCATCCAAGCTGCAAGTGCTGTAACTTCATTTAAATTAACAGAGGCATCATATCTAAGGCCTCCTTTTGAGGGGCCCAATATATTAGAGTGAATAACTCTATACCCTTCGAAGACTTTGATTTTTCCATCGTCCATTGAAATTGGAAGGGAAACTATTACTTTCTTGACCGAAGACTTCAAAACATTATAGACTTCTTCGTCTAATTTTAGATATTCTGCCGCCACATGAAACCTCTTCATCATTGATTCAAGAGGGTCTTTGTCGTGCAGGATAGGAGCTGGTTCTTTATAACTCATATCATTAGTTGGGTTTACTTATGTAAATTTACAATTTTAAGTTATCTGAGACATTATTTTAAGATAAAAATATACGTAAGGGACAACAAAGAAAAAACTGTCAAACCTATCTAGAAATCCGCCGTGACCTGGAAGTTTATTTCCACTATCCTTCAAGTTAAAGTTTCTTTTAATTAATGATTCAAATAGGTCACCAAATATACCCGATACCAATACCACAACAGAAAATAACCCCCAAAATAAGAATGAATAAATACCAAAAAATATATGAAGAAGGTAGGCTATTAATAAATTAATAAAAAATCCAGAAAGAACACCTTCCCAGGTTTTCATCGGAGAAACAGAATAAAATAATTTAGTTTTTCCAAATAAAGAGCCACCAATATATGCAGCACTTTCACTTGCCCATAAAAAAATAAAAGTTGATAATAAAAAAATTGAATTATATACTCCATCCTCAAATACTATAAAGTTCATTAATGATAGAGGAAGAGAAATATATAATATTCCAAAAAATGTTACTGAGACATTTTTAATTGCATCCATGTTTTTGGAGCTGTATAATGCTGAAAGGCAAACTACCGGAAGTATAGGAATCAAAAGAAAATGAATACCCCATAACTCACTCTTGCTGGAATAAAAATAAATGGTAATAAAAATTAATACTGACAAAAAAACACCTAAAATATCGTTAGGCCTGTAACTATTTTCTTTTAAAATTCTGTAATATTCCCTAGA
>NZKG01000030.1 GCA_002692105.1 Marinoscillum sp.
ATATCAAATGAATCTTCCATCAATTCCAATCTTTCATACATCCGGAAAAAAAGAATTCAGTTTTTCAAAACAAAAAAAATTAGTTGATTATATAATTAATGAAAAAGAAGCTAAATATCTGGGATATTGGAATAATAATATTCTTACTAAACATTACAAAAGTGATAAAGGAGATTTAATATGGTTTACACATAATGATGGTCATAGATGGAGAACAAAAGACACTCAAATGATATTTGATTTTTTCAAAGAAATTAAACCATAGGCATATCTTCTTGTTGTAATTCAGAAACTTCTAATCCTCTTAAATAAGTTAAACTTACTGTCATAGATGAGTGTCCCATAGCCTTCTGTAGCTTAGTGATTGAGCCAGTTCTTTTAAAAATTTCTATAGCTCCTGAGTGCCTGAAAGAGTACAAAGTTATCTTTTTATCAACCTCTGGATTAAGTCTCTTAAAACGTCTCCAAAGCTGTATAAAATAGCTTCTGCCATAAGGCTGTTTAAGACCAGTAAAGATGTTTAAATGCCCTTCTTTTCTTTTAAGAGTTTCTCTTATTTTAGAACTTACTGGAACTATTCTATTGCGTTTAGATTTTACCTGATTTCCTGATAGTCTTATATGCGATAAATCACTTGTAAAGTCCTCCCATTTCAGTAATCGTATTTCTTGATGAGGTCTTAATAGACACCCATAAGTAAATAAACAACAGAGATAAAGATCTTCATTAAATGCCTTTACCTTAGTAAGTAATTCTTTTACATCCTCTATGGGTTTGTGTAGAGTCTCTTCTTGTTTTCTTGACTTGAGTTTAGACCTTTCAATTGGAAAATTATTTTCATATAAATAGTTCACTAAAACATTCAGGTATCTTCTAATTGTATTGTAACTGGTATTGTTATTATATCTAAGAGGAATAGAGTCTAAGTAGTCCAAAGAAATCTCCCCCTTAAAGGCCAGTTGCTTTCTAAGTTTGTCCGACAGAGATTTAAGTTCTTTCTTGTATCTATCAGATAAAGGTTCTTGTAATTTCTTATCTATGATTTTATCAAAAAACTCTAATGAACTTATCTTCTTTTCAAATGAATAATTATTCTTTACTAAGAAATCATAAACCTCTTTAGCTAAAAGAACTGTTTTACTCGATCTTAATTTTTTTGGATAAGTATTTGGTCTTAAAGATGAGTTAATCATCCTCCCACTAAACAGCCTATATCTTTTTTTTATGCATATAAAATCTAATGAAGTATTGACCATCTGTATTCTTACATATTTTTGGATAGGAAAGGTTGTTTTCTGACATTTATTTGACAGTTTAATTAAAAAATTAATTTTTAAAAAAACTGAAAACCTCTAAAAAAGTTCAGTTGGTTAGTACAAATGCACATTTTTGTGCATTTTCCGCCTTTAGGCAACGCCTGATTGTGGTTCAGGAGGTCGCCGGTTCGAGTCCGGTCTTCCACCCTTTTTTCTTATTAATAGATATACCTCTTTACTACATTTAATATAAAAATATTGAACCCATTAACTTGTTTAAATTAAATATTTCGGATTGAATATATTTTTAATTATTTTAGGTTCACATAAACATTAAGATATTTTATCATGAAAAAAATTATTTTATTTTACTCAATACTACTAATTGCATTTAGTTGTAAAAGTCCCAATCAAAACATAAATCCTATTGAAGAGTTTCAAAAAAATTTAGTGGATAAAGGTATCACGGGCTCTAACGTAACACAGGTATTTAAAGACGGAGAAATAGTTTACAATAATATTGCTAATTCTGGTGCTTTGGGAGATAAAGATATTGATGACAATACTATATTTCCTATATGGTCTATGACTAAAACAGTAACAACTGTTGCTATGATGATTTTGTTAGAAGAGGGTAAATACAACCTTAATGATAATGTATCTGATTACTTGCCTGAGTTTGGTGATATTAAATGTAAAGGACCTGATGGAGTTTACCCTTGTGAGGAAAAATTAAAAGTAATTCATTTGTTGACACATAGATCCGGTTACACATACTATGCAAACAATTACGCAAATTGGGTAACATCTCTGCATACTGATTTACACCCTGCATTCACAAGTCCAGTTAGGTTTAATAACCTTGATGATTACTCTAAGTTCGTTTCTAAAATACCTTTAGATTTTGAGCCAGGTACAATGTATACTTATGGTATAAATCAAGCAATCCTAGGTAGGTTTATAGAGGTTGTTACTAATCAGAGTTTTTATTCTTATTTAAAAGCAAATATTTTTGACAAATTGGAAATGAATGACACTAAATTTCATTTATCGGCTGAAGATAGAGAAAGGTTTCAGCCATTGAGAGTTAATATAAAACCTAATACTGCTTTTAATAATTCTGATTTTCATTTGGATGGATATACAGGAGCTTTAGATGGATATACATACGATGAAAATAATAAAGCACATTTTGGAGGTGAAGGTTTAGTTTCAACAATGTCAGATTTCTCTAAATTTTGTGAAATGCTTGTTAACGGTGGGATATATAATAATAATAGAGTTATATCTGAAGAAAGCATAAAAACAATGACTACAAAATATTCGAATGGATACCCAGACCCAAATGAACCCAATGTTTTTCCCTTAGAGGGACAAGCTTATGGATTTACCTTTAGTGTACTAGAGGATAGTGATGCCTGGGGCTCAGGAGCTCCCAATGGAATATACGGATGGTCAGGGTATCATAATACCTGGTTTTGGATTGACCCTACAAATAAATTATATGGTTTATTTATGTCAAATTCAATAGAGCCTGATTTTGGTATTTTAAAAGATTTTCAAATAGCAACATATAAATTTATTGATTAAATAAAGGCATAAAGTCTAGGCAAATATTTGGTGCCTTTGATTAATTCAAATTTTTCAATTATTTAAAGATTTTCAAAGTGAGGTTATTTATTATTTTTGTTTTTATGAAACATCTTATATTACTAATATTTATTCCTTTAACCTCATTTGGTCAGTCAGTTGACCAAGAAGAGAATAAGTTATCTGCGCTGAGAGTTAGTGATAACTTTTCAAAACCATATAGAGTTTTAAAAACAACAATCTCTGATAAATCTTTATTTCAACAATATTATAATGATACCAATTTCACTCTTGATTATGTTATTAGGTATCATTTTTACACCTCAATAGATTTGAATTCAGAAAAAAATCAATTAATCAGTATGGATGGTACTAAATTTAATCTATCATCTAAAAATGCAGTCGATATAACTGATGAGGTCATATCACTAGTAAGCAAGATGTATTTTGGTGAAAAAGAGTTTAAAGAATTTAAAGAACTTAAAAAAAATTGAAAAAACAAGAGTCACATCTGTTGTTAGTTCCACTTATTCCTTATGATTTAAATATTTAAATAATGATAAAAATACCTCCACCACTCATAGTTTTAGCCTTAATTATTTCCATTTATTTTTCATCAAAAAAAATTGATCTAATCAACATACCATTCCAACTGNAAATATCAATTTTTATACTTTCTGCTGGAATACTCATTTTTGTAAATCCAGTACTGCAATTCATAAAATCAAAAACAACAGTTAATCCAATCCAGTTCGAGGAAGTCAATAAACTCGTAACCTCTGGGATATTTAAATATTCAAGAAATCCTATGTACCTAGGTATGTTGATGATTATTTTGTCTACATCAATATTTTATTTAAATATTTACTCTATACTAACCCCTCTCTTATTTATACTTTGGATAAATAAATTTCAAATAATTAGAGAAGAAGAATTTCTTACAGAAAAATTTGGTGATGAATATTTATCATACAAGAAGAAAACCAGGAGGTGGATCTAGTTGGGTAGTTTATATTTTTATCTTCATAAGATATAATCCTTATATTTGATATATGAGATATATTTTTTTTTTAGTCACAATTCTATTTTTATTTTCCTGTGAGGAAGAAGAGGACTTTTCCACTCCTTTTTATGTAGATGAAAATGGGGTAACTGTAAAAGCAAAAGACTGGGTTACAGCGGGGACAACTGGTGAACTTAATAGTATTTTTTATACTGCTGTTAATATTGATACATTAAGACTAATGTTTAGTAGAGAAGAGGATGTTAGTAAAGTGGTTACGACTTTAATTACAGATATGTCTAATCTATTCACTAATGTTCCAATTAAAGATGTTGGACCTTATAGGCCTCATGAATTACAGTTTAATCCAAATATCTCATCTTGGGATGTAAGTAATGTGACTAATATGCAAAAAATGTTTGGGACTGATTCCAGTTCTATAGGCAATTACGTAAGAAACCTTTTCAATCAAGATATTAGTAGTTGGGATGTAAGTAATGTTGTCGACATGAGTTATATGTTTAATAACTGCCATTTTAATCAACCGATTAATAGCTGGAATACAAGTAATGTAAGAGATATGTCATACATGTTTCACAGCGCTGGATATTTTGATCAACAACTTGGATCTTGGGATGTAAGTAATGTGACTAATATGCAAGGAATGTTTGGCTCAAAAAATGCATTTGGTGGTGGTGACCATGTCACATTTAATCAAGATATCAGTGGCTGGGATGTAGGTAATGTTACTGATATGACTCATATGTTTTCGGCCACTACAAATTTTGAACAAAACTTAAATAGCTGGAATGTTAGTAATGTAAGAGATATGTCATACATGTTTAGCAACAGTAATTTTGAGTCAGAAATAGAGGAATGGGATGTGAGTAATGTTACCAGTATGCAAGGAATGTTTTATTATTCATTATTCAATGGAGATATAAGTAGTTGGGATGTAAGTAATGTGACTAATATGCAAGGAATGTTTGGTTTCACTAGAGCTTTTAATCGAGACATATCAAATTGGTGTGTGAGTAAAATAACTTCTAGACCTCAAGGTTTTCATAGCTCATTTACATTCGAAATTCCAGAAGCGTACTTACCTGTTTGGGGGACCTGTCCCGGATAGATTTTTTAATTGATTATAATTAAAGTTTGATAAATTAAACCCAAGATATAAGGTGGCTTATTGATTTACCATGAAAAAGATTTTCAATTATTTTCTATTATTAATACTTCTGAGTTGTTCAAACAATAATGAAAAAGAAAGTCCTTATAAGCTAATTGCAAATTGGCCTAAAATTCCAGATAATTATGAGTTAGGTAATCCTACTGGTTTAGCACTTAAATCAAACCAAAATTTAGTTGTGTTTCATAGGGCATCTAGATCTTGGCAGACTCCCATGCCTAAGGATAAAATCAAAGAAAACACTATCATTGAAATTGATAATTCATCCGGTGAAATTATCAATGCCTGGGGTGCAGATATGTTTATTATGCCACACGGATTGGAAATTGACAATGAAAATAATGTATGGATAACTGATGTTGGTTTACATCAGGTAATCAAATATGATTCCAACGGCAGAGAGTTAATGGTTCTGGGTAAAGAGTTTGAGCCAGGAAGTGATTCATATAGTTTTAACTTACCAACTGATGTAGCTGTAGCCAATGATGGATCATTTTATGTAAGTGATGGATACGGAAATAGTAGAATAATTAAATTTTCTAAAGATGGCTCCTATCAGTTTGAGTGGGGAGCGTTTGGTAATGAAAAAAGTCAATTTAATATTCCTCACGGTCTTGATCTAGATAATAAAGGAAATGTATATGTTGCGGATAGAGAAAATAATAGGATACAAAAATTTGACTCACTTGGAAATTTTATAGCAGAGTGGAAAAACCAATCTATTGGTCAGCTATATTCTGTTAATGTAAATAATTATGAGAATTATATTTTGGGTATAGACTACATTGGTTTAGAGAATATGATACCTATAGGTTCTGATATTATATACTTAGACCTGGACTTAAATGTAAAGTCAAGGTTTGGGAGAAGTGGTTTATATAATGGTCAAAAAACTAGGTATCACGATATACAAATTGATAAAACAGGAAATATATTTGTTGGAGATATTCTAAATAATTCAATTCAAAAATTNACACCACATGAGAATTAGTACAATAGAATTAGATCTAAACCCACATAGATTAACCTATATTTTTCATTAAAATATCCAACTCTAATGGAGTTAACTTTCTGAATTTACCAAGTCTTAATTTGCCTAAAGAAATATTTATAATTCTCACTCTTTTTAAGTATTTAACTCTGTAATCGTATTGGGCACACATCCTCCTAATCTGTCTATTTAATCCTTGTGTTAGTATTATTTTAAATGAGTAATTATCTAATTTCTCTATTTTACATTTTTTTGTTAGGGTATTATTTAATTTGACACCATTCCTCATTTGATTTAAAAAATCAGCATTGACTTTTTTATTTACTCCAACCACATATTCTTTNTCATTATTATTTTCAGATCTTAATATCTTATTAACAACGTCCCCGTCATTTGTCAAAAAAATTAAGCCCTCGCTGTCTTTATCTANTCTTCCAATAGGAAAAATCCGTCTAGGATATCCTATAAAATCAATTATATTATTTTTTGTGTTTGTGTCAGTTGTACATTCTATTCCTATAGGCTTGTTGAACATCAGGTAGATAGGTTTTGTCTTTTTTTTACCTTTATTTATTACCTCCCCGTCTACTTTTATTTCATCACCATCTGAGACCTTATCACCTAATTTTGCTGTTTTTCCATTTATACTAATACGTTCAGCTTGTATCAATTTATCTACCGCTCTTCTTGAGTATGATCCCCTGCTACTAAGAAATTTGTTTAACCTCATAAATTTTATAAATTAAAATACAAGGTAGTTATATCTATTTTAGATATCAACCTGGATAGGCTTCATCCTCTCAACCGGCCACTTATCTTGATAACCCCTCTTCCATTTATTGGACGAAAGCTCCTCATCCGTAGCTAGGCAAAAATCCAGCTCCTCTCTTATNAGGGTCTCATCCATACCCTGTCCTATAAATACTAATTCATTTTTCCTGTCACCAAATTCTTTATCCCATTCACTCTCTATCTGCTCCTGGTTTTGAATNAATGATAAGTGACGGATTCTATCTTTGAATAGCATACTACTCCACCAAACTCCAGCCCCGTCGGCTTTTAGTGAACCTCCAGCCTGACCCCATACCAATGCCTGATCTGGTCTTGATGATATCCAGAACAGACCCTTACTTCTAATCACGGTTTTAGGGAACTTTTTTTCTACATAATCCCAAAACCTTTCTGGGTCGAATGGNTTTTTATTTCTGTAAACAAAAGAGGATATTCCGTACTCTTCCGTCTCAGGAGTATGTTCATCTTTCTCAAGCTCTTCCATCCATCCCGCACTCTGCTCAGCCTCCTCGAAATTAAACACACCNGTGTTTAATATTTCTTTCGGGGATACTTTTCCGTACGTAGATTCAATAATCTTAGCCGATNGATTTAATTTTTTAATAGCTGCCCTTAATATCCCAAGATGTTCTTTTTNTACTAGGTCAGTTTTATTTAAGATGATTACGTTAGCAAACTCAATTTGGTCTGTGAGTAAATTAACAATTGTTCTGAAGTCATCTTCAATATCAGTAAGCTCTCTGTCCATTAGAGTCTCTGGGCTGCCAAAATCTTTAAAAAAGTTAAAGGCGTCAACTACTGTAACCATAGTGTCAACATAACTGAAACGGGAAAGATCTATTCCATTATCTTCATCTACAAACGAAAAGGTTTGGGCAACTGGAATTGGCTCACTAATACCAGAACTCTCAATAAGCAGGTAGTCGAACCTGTCCTCTTTTGCTAGTCTCTCAACCTCTACCATGAGATCTTCTCTGAGAGTACAGCATATACAGCCATTACTCATCTCAACTAATTTTTCTTCGGTTCGAGAAAGGGTTTTTTCATTTTTAATTAACTCGGCATCAACATTAATCTCACTCATGTCATTTACAATCACAGCTACTTTTAAGTCTTCTTTGTTGTGCAGTATATGATTGAGTAAGGAGGTTTTTCCTGCACCAAGGAATCCACTCAGTACAGTAACTGGTAATTTGTTTTTCAATAAGTTCACAGCGCAAAAATAAATTTTAAAAAAGAAATTTCAAATAATTAAAAAATAAACTTATTATCATTTTAATGGTATTGAGTAGTTTTTATTTGTAAAAAACCTTAAATTATTGTACTTAAATATTTACATATGAAACACTTATTCACTACCATTTTATCAGTACTAATACTGTCATGCTCCTCACCAGAAAAAAATCCTAATTCTAAAATCGATATATATGACGATTCGGTATTAGATATTATTGACATATATTCTGAAATTGAAGAGTTAGCTGACTCCATCTCTCTGCCTGAGGGACCAGTTTGGGACAAGGCTTCAAACTCTCTTCTTTTTGTAGATGTAATGGGAAACAAACTATATAAGTGGAATGAAGAAGGAGGAACAAAAGAATATATATCACCTAGTGGAAATACGGGTTATGCTCCAAATGTTGACTTTGGACTTTTAGGTGCAAATGGTTTATTAATCGATGAAAACGGTGATATAATTGTCTGCCAGCACGGAGACAGAAGGTTAGCAAAAATAGAAAATGCTTCATCTACATCACCAAATTTCACTACACTAGTTGACAACTACGAGGGAGGGAGATTGAATAGCCCGAATGATCTAACATATGCAGGCAACGGTGATATTTATTTTACTGATCCTGCTTTTGGGTTTTTTAATCTAGAAACTTTTCAATTTGTAGAATCAGAATTAAAAGATTTAAACTTTAATGGAGTATTTAAATATAATGTTAACACAGAAGATTTATCTCTTGTCACTGATCAAATAGACTTACCAAACGGAATTGCTCTATCTCCTGATGAGAAGACACTGTATGTTAATAAGATGGCTTTTATAGATGGGAGTAGAAAAATATTTAAAATAAATCTAGAGAGTATGGAGATGACAACTCTTTTTGATGGTGCAGAGTTACCGCAGGAAGACGAAGGAAATTTTGATGGAATGAAAGTACACTCATCTGGAAATATATTTACCTCTGGCCCTGGTGGATTACTGGTTATCTCTCCTGATGGGAAACTACTTGGTAAAATTGATTTTGGAATTATTACAAACTGCGCATTTGACGATAAGGAGGAATATCTCTACGCGACAGGATTTCTTGATAACCCAAAAGTTTATAGAATAAAACTAAAGATTTAATTTTGTATTTCTTTTTGGCAATACCTATCAAATACAACATCTAGGAGAATGGGAGGAGACGTTTCTTGTCCTGTTGATTTATAACCTAAACGAATCGCTATTTTCCAGTCTTCACATGCAGTTTCAATCTGATTGGTGAAATATTTTGCACTTCCTCTCAAAAAATAAACCATACCTATATTTTCATCTTTGACCTCATAGCGTGATTCACCCCAATCAATATTATCTTCTTCATAGAATTTAATAAATACACTGAGGTCATCAATTGCTTTAGAATATTTCTTTATCTCTAAAAATAGAGTACCCCTAGTAAAATATGTCAAAAGGTGAAGCGAGTCTAGTGAATGTGATCTGTTTAAGTCTTCAAGTGCACCAAGGGTATCCCCTACATGCCAAAGTTTTAAATATCCCCTATTCATATAATAAACTGTATTATTAGAGTCTAACTCTATTGCCTTCTCAAAATCGGCTAGGGCTTCATCAAACATAAAGAAATCATTTTTTGCAACACCCCTCATGTTATAAAGTTCTGCGTCAGTTGAATCAAGCTCAATGGCTTTATCGTAGTCTTCAATTGACTTAGTATATTCCCTATTTTTTAAATTCTCAAAAGCCGAAAAGTTATAGTCATCTGCAACGGGATTTGATAATAACCAATACATAAAAGAAACAACCACAATTAAGAGTAGAATTAGAAGAATATTTACTTTTTGGTTTACTTTCATAATGACTTTTATAAAAATATATATCTGATCATTATATATAATTAATTGGATTCATTTAGAATTCTTTGAACTATCCTGTCTCTGAAAAACTTATTTTTTAAAGAACCTCTTCTAAAAGGTCTCGATATTCCATATCCTGCACCTCCAAGTCCTAGCCCAACTACACCTGCTAAAACATTTAAACCTCTCCATCCTGTAGGAGTTCTTCCCATTGAAGCAAATGATGCAACTCCTAAAATCACATAAGGAGCAGCCAATACCTTAAAAAAAATATTGAATGCTTTATTGACCTTATATCTTCTATCATGAAATAAAATGTTTTCTAATTGAAATTTGTTAATAGTTATTTCATCTTGCAAAATGTCAATTCCAAATTTCTTTAATTTAATACTGTCCCTTGCGGTAAGGAAAACATCTTGCTGCGAGAAGGTATCTGTTAATGGTGCAAGCAGTAATAATATTAGAAATAATTTTTTCATCAGTCAAGGTAAACTAAGTCTACACTCTCTAGATCTAGCGCCTCTCTAATTTTTAAAATAGCTGGCTTGGGCTGAAAGTCTTCAGTAAATAAAAACTTATATTCATTTGTTTTATCTACGACACCCCATGAGCTGTATGTAATTACACCATTTTCTCTTTTAGAAATTAATAATTTTAAAATATTTGAGTAGCCGTGAGATTGTCTGTACAATGAGTTCGTAGTTGGTGGGTCCTCATTTATTACGTAATCAATTTCTGTTACATGGAACTCTAAACCATTCTGGTGAGCCCAGTCAATTAGGCCAGATAAATATTCCAAACTATTTTTATCTAATGATAATTTTTTATCGTCTTTTAAGTGTCCTTGCCAGCCTAACCCATCAACCCTATAACCCTTTTGTAATAAATAGAGTACAGTCTCCTTGACCTTATTCCACATAGCTACCTCCATACCTCCGTGTTGGTTAAAAATAAGTTTAACATTTTTAGCATTTTCATCTGCCAACTCAAAAGCTTTGCAAATGTAAAGAGGGACCCCGTCCTCATTCATACCAATCTGCTTCCATGGGTTCTCCCACTTGTCATCTCCCTCTCTTTCTCCATGCCACTGGCCCGTATTGGTTATTGTCTCATTAACAACATCCATCCACTTCACAACATTGATATCGTTCAGTTTTTTTGATAATTCAGTCATATACTCAGTCATATTCTCAAGAAGCTCCTGCCCTGTTCTTGAATCATTTTTAGCCCACTTCGAACTTTGAGGACCGACTGGGCCGTGGATTCGTGAGGTTATTTCATTTCTTTCTATAAAGTCCAAATAGGAATTCAACCTGTCCCATTTCCATAGACCTGGTTCAGGGTGTACAATTGATTGCTTAGCACTATTTTCAACAGTTGAGTAACTGAATTCTTTAAGAAAAATGTTTTCAACATATGTATTAAGCTGATTTGTATTAAGAGCAGCACCAACAAAAAATTTATTTAAATCGTAATTTTTATCTTTGAGAATATCCTTAACATAGTTATCTGAAGAGCCAGTATTTTGATCTATTTCTGGTTCAGATACACCGTAAGTAATCTCCACCTCCTCTGAACACGAAGACATCAAAAGAATAAAAATGAAAATATTTAAGTAACTTCTCATATTCAAATTTAATTGACAAATANTAANATGATTAAAATTAATAAGAAATATATAATAAAATATTCATTTGAATTTGTAGTGATTGTTCTTGGTATTAGNGTNTCCTTTTGGCTAAATGAATTATCTATTGATAACCAGAATGAGGGTGAAAGAATGAAAGTTTTAAATAGNCTTAAGATGGAGATNAATGAGATAAGGGATTACACCTATGAACGTGAAAAAACCTGGATGACAGATCTCAGACTTCTTAATGAATTACTTTTACTTCGAGACGGGGTAGTTGATACTGATTCTATTCTAAAAATTACGACTGCTAAATCTAGAATTGAAACATTTTTAGTGATTTATAGAGTTTTTGATCCACCTATGAATAGATACTACTCTATTATTAATTCCGGAGACCTAAAATTTATAAAATCAAATAAAATTAAAGAGATATTAAGTAGACTNCANAATACCTCATTTTCATATGTTGAGACAACAGTTGAATATGAGAAACAGTTAAAACAAAGTTTTCTCCCTTTNATTTCTCAAAACCACCCTGAAATAATTTTAGCTAGAGATNATAGCTCGGTATCAATGAAAGANTATATAGCTATAATAAGCAAATCNATTAAAAATGATAAAAAGCTAAAAGCAAACTTTGTTATGGTAAAGAGATATCTTAATTACAAGTTAAGCTTCNTGAGGTTATATATATTAAGTCTAGAAGATTTAGAAAGAGAAATTGACTTGGTATTAAATTAATTATAATACTCCCTGACTTTGAGAATCTATGGTTACTTCTCCAGANTTTTGTTGCAGCTGGCTCATCAATGATGCNTAGTCAAAAAAGTCTTGTTCCCTTGAAACTCTTCCATTTTCAATTTTGACTAATGTTGTNCCTGATAAATCTAANTTATTACCAGAGGCAGGTAAACCAAAAAAATCTCCTGTATGTGTCCCTTTAAAATTAAAATATTTAACGATCTTATCACCCTGACCAAAAGCATCTACAATTGTAAATTCTACATCAGAGAATCCTGTANAATAATTTAAATAGAANTTCTTTACAGCCTCTATACCGACAAGATTACCTTCCGGGGTTACAATCACAACATCCTCCGTAAAATATTTTTCATTGACAATTGATGTGTCTCCCTTAAAGAACTCTCCCCATACATACCTATACATCTCAAGGTCTTTTTCTAGCTGAGCCTGAGCATTAATTACCTCTTGTTGCTCTTGGCTTGGGCCTCCACAACCAAAAANAATAAAAGACAAAGAATATAATATTATAATTTTTTTCATTTCAAATTAAAAATAGGTATCTAAATATTTAGATCCTAACTAAAACCAAATAATTAAACTTTTAGGTTTAACTCTTCAATTATATGAATGACCTTTGGGAGAAGTAGATTTTCACCATTATTTTCTAAAATATAATCTGGATTTAAATCATCTTTATTTTTAAGTTTCTGACTATTTATAATTTGAAGAACTTCCTCTTCTTTCCTATGCTTATCCCTCTCCAATACTCTTTTTATTCTAATATCTTTTCTTGCTTCAACCAGTATTATTGAGTTTAATTCTTTGTATGAACCAGACTGATAAATTAATGCCGACTCTTTAATAAGTATAGAATCTTTATTTTCAGTAACCCACAGATTAAAGTCTTTAATTGTCACGGGGTGAACTATTGCATTGATTTTTTCACGTAGACTATGATCATTATATATTGATTGAGATATTAATTTTTTATTTAAAGAGCCTTTTTTGTAAGCAGAATCACCTAAAAGATCACTGATTTTTTCTACTATATTGGTGTCTGTCTCCATGAGATACTTTGCCCTCTCATCGGAGTTGTACACTTTATACCCTAAATGGGAAAGGATATTTGATACTGTTGTTTTACCTGATCCAATGTCGCCGGTAATACCTACAAGAAAAGACATAATGGCCCTAAAATTTAAATAGTGTAAAGTTGAAAGTTAATTATTCTCCTTAGAAGACATCTCAAATGAGATAGAATTTTTATCAAATTTAATTTTAGTACCTCTATCTACGTCAAGGGTAACAAGATTACCATCCATAGATATTATTTTTCCGTGGATACCTCCGTTTGTTACAACTTTTTTACCCTTTTTAAGTGAAGAGATGAAGTCAGATTGTCTCTGTTTCCTTTTCTGCTCAGGTCTGTATATAAAAAAATAGAATACAGAGAGTATTGCAAGAGGAAAGAAAAGCTGAGCTATACCAGATCCAAAAGACTGTAATAAAACCATCTAAAGTTAAGATCTTGGATTAACCTGAGCTCTTATGAGAAGCTTCTTTACTTTTGACTCGGTATTAGCTGTAATAGTAACAACCTTATTTTGCATACCAGGCTTATTACTTGAATCAAATTGTACCTGAATCTCACCAGATCCGCCAGCAGGAATAGGTTGCTTTGGCCACTGTGGAACAGTACAACCACATGCAGCGGTAGCTTTTGATATAATAAGTGGAGCCTCACCTGTATTGGTAAATCTGAAAGTATGACTGACAATGTCACCATCTCTAATCTGACCAAAATTATGTTCCTCCTGTTCAAAAGTGAACTTTGGGAAAGCACCAGCTGGCATAATAGTAGAAACACCTCCTTTTCTCATTGAGGCAATTTCTGTTTCTAATTTTGCAACCCTTAATTCAAGGTCACTAACCTTTGATCCACAAGCGGAAATAAATACAATTGTTAGTATTGATATAAATTTTTTCATGTTTAAATATTAATTTTCTTTTATTTTAGATAGTATTCCATCTACATCTTTAAGTAGTCTCTCAGCCTTTGTCTTAGCTTCATTAACAACTTTATTGCCTTTTACCTTAGCCTCAGATTTCACTAATTCCTTATCATCAGTGATCTCAGCAATTAAGTCTTCTAACTTCTTCCTGTACTGATTAAGTCTAAATGTTAACCTGTCTCTGGTATTATTTCCTTTATCTGGTGCAAATAATATACCAACTATCCCACCGATAATTAAGCCTACTAATAAGCTTATAAATGAATTTGTTGAATTTTTACTCATAATATAATTATTTATTATCGATCAAACCCTTTCCTGTTTTCTTGATTTGACCTATTTCTAGCAAATTTAATGAAATTACATCTAAAAGTCCATTTACAAATTTCCCGCTCTTAGGAGAGCTGAAATTTTTAGCTAAGTCTATGCATTCGTTTATTGTAACTTTTACAGGTATATGATTAAATGATGTCATCTCGGCTATACCCAATCTAATTATAGAGAGGTCCATCTTCGAGATTCTATCTATATCCCAGTTCTTAACAAATTTTTTGACATATGAGTCATACTTATCTGTATTAGAAACAACACAATCGAACAAAGAGCTAGCAAATTCTATATCTTCTTTAATGTTTTCAGATAAACTTGCGACAGCAAATGTATTAAAATCTGTTGAATTTAAAGATCCAATTGATTTTTTTAACATGGACCTGATTATTTGCTTGTCAATGTCCCAGTATATATTCCTTGATTCAAAAAAAGAATTTATGTCTTCATTCTTCAGGATGAAAACAAATATTAGACCTTTAACAAACTCTATATCATCTTCTATAGAGGGACTATCTTTTTTATTATATGTATCGAAAAATGTCTCACTCTTTAATAATTTATACCAATCTTTTAGCAACTCTAACTCACTGGATAAGGATGATTTAAAAGAAAATATCTCATTTTTAATGACAGACTTTTTCTTAAAAAGTTCTAAAATTTTATTTTGAGATAAATTGAAATTTAGTTTGTTTTTCTTTTGTGAGGAATTCTTTTTAATATCTATTTCTTGGAAAATAAGCGCTAAAATAATTACTTGAATATGATAGGAATCTATACTAGATATTGAACTTTTTAGATTTAGTAAAGTATTTGATCTCAGATCTTCAACATCTTCTGTAAGGCGAACATTGTGTCCGAAAGAATAGATGTGTTGTAATACTTTAATCCGAATACTTCTTCTATTTAACATAGCACTTATTTAAAGAACGAGGTGCAATGATAGCTATTTTTCAGAAATTTTATTTATTCTATCTTTTGCTAACTGGATTGCAGCCTGAAATGTTGAAATATTTTTTTCGGAAGAAAATTTTAACACATCTGTTACTTTATCAAAGATATCACTAGTCATATCCATTACCTTTTTTGAGTCCAGGTCATTTATCTGTTCGTGATAGACGCTAATTATTCCACCAGCATTTATCAAGAAATCTGGAATAAATAAAATATTTTTTTCTTTCAATTTTGGTAATACGATGTCTTCGTCTGTAATCTGATTATTAGCAGCACCAGCAATTATATCACATTTTATATGGTTTATAGAACTTTTATTTACTGCACCTCCAAGAGCACAAGGAGAATAAATATCATATCTATTTCTATATAAATCCTCTTCATTCAAAATTGTAATATTAGATCTATTAAACCTTTCTAAATTATTTTTATTGATGTCGAAAGCAAAAACCTTAGATCCTTCTTTAAGAAGATAGTCAATTAATTTACTTCCTACCTTTCCAACACCTTGAATAAGTATTTTTTTATCTGTAAGAGAGTCATTACCTGTAACGTTCATTAAAGCGGATTTCATTCCAAGATAAACGCCGTAGGCAGTAGGCACAGAAGAGTCTCCAAGCCCACCATGTTCTTTAGGTAGACCAACTACATATTCACTAGTTTTTTTAATATTCACTATATCCTCAGATGTCATATTTACATCCTGAGCTGTCCAATATTTACCTTTGAGGTCATTTAAAAATTCCGCGTATCTTCTTATGAATTTTTCATTTTTAATCTTTGGGTCACCTATAATTACTGCTTTCCCTCCTCCTGCATTTAATCCAGCAAGGGATGATTTGTAAGACATTGCCATAGACAGATTTATAACATCATTAAGTGCGTCCTCATCTGAGGAGTAGTTCCACATTCTTGTTCCACCCATTGCAGGTCCTAGTGCTGTATTATGAATACCTATTATGGCCTTTAGTCCTAATTCTTTATCGTTACAAAAAATTAGCTGCTCATGACCCGCTTCATTTAAAGAATTGAAAATTGATTTAGTTTGATCTTTACTCATTATTTTGATTTTAAGTAATAGATTTACGGTTAGTTGTATTTATGTAAATCTATAAAAATTGAAAGAGCTATCCTATTTAAATAAATACCTATTCAAATACAAAAAATTTTATCTTCTTGGAACAGGGTTTATTTTCATATCAACTTTTTTTGCTCTGATTCCAGCAACTTTAATTAGAGAAACTTTCGATTTAATAGAAGAAGGAATTGCAATATTNTCTAGTGGAGATCTTGATGNTAGAGATNAAACTCTTAGCACTNTTATTCTTTACGCAGGCGGTATAATCTTAGCTGCTGTTNTAAGGGGATTATTTATGTATATGATGAGACAGACAATAATTGTAGCGTCAAGAAATATTGAATACGACTTAAAAAATGAAATTTTTTTCCATTACCAGACACTACCCATGCAGTTCTATAAAGAGAATAATACNGGTGACCTTATGAATAGGATCTCTGAGGATGTGAGCAGGGTAAGGATGTATGTTGGNCCAGCNCTTATGTACGGAATGAATGTTACNATTCTGATGCTAACTATTATTCCTTTTATGTTTTANATAAATACCAAATTAGCCTTCTATAGTATTTTACCATTACCTATGTTAGTGGTAGCTATTTACTATGTACAGAACATAATAAATAGAAGGTCNGAAGAAATTCAGAAATCATTATCAGACTTATCTACTTATGTCCAAGAAACTTTTTCTGGGATCAGACTCATCAAATCATTTGTTAGAGAAGATAATTTTTCTTCCGTATTTTCTGAAAAAAGTATCGAGTACAAAGANAAGTCNTTAAGGCTCCAATTTGTGTTGTCTCTATTCTTCCCAATAATAATGACATTAATAGGTCTNAGNATTATCATCACCGTATANATTGGAGCAGTAGAGGTGTTTAATAAAAANATATCCATTGGTAACATAGCAGAGTTTTTAATATATGTATATCTACTCACTTGGCCTGTTACAGCTCTCGGTTGGATAACTAGTATAGTCCAAAGGGCATCCGCCTCACAAAAGAGAATTAATCANTTTCTTAAAGAAGAAAATAATATTATAACAACGGAAAACAAATCTATTGATGTAAAGGGTAAAGTCGAATTTAAAAATGTATCATTCAAATACCCTGATACTAATATTAATGGTCTGAAAAAAGTTTCATTTAACATTAACCCTGGAGATTCTCTTGGGGTAATAGGGACTACAGGTTCAGGAAAGAGCACTCTTGCTAATAGTTTGATGAGATTATTTGATATTGATCATGGGTCTATCCTAATTGATGACCACAAAATTCAAGATTTAAATGTTGTTGAGTTCAGAAGACAAGTTGGCTATGTTCCCCAAGATGTCTTCCTCTTCTCAGATACTATTGAAAATAATATTCTTTTTGGAACCAGGGGAAAAGGAATTGAGGATGTAGAGGAGGCAGCAGAAAATGCAGACCTAACTAGGAACATCAAATCTTTTCCTGAGAAATACAAAACAAAAATCGGAGAGAGAGGCATAACCTTATCGGGAGGTCAAAAACAAAGAATTTCAATAGCTAGAGCAATAATTAAAAAACCTAAAATATTAATTTTGGATGATTGTCTATCTGCAGTGGACACTAAAACTGAAAATAAAATATTAGAAAATTTAAAAAAAATTATGGTTGATAAAACAACTATAATTATTTCTCATAGAATTTCTTCAGTTAAGCTGGCTAAGAAAATACTTGTTATGGACGACGGAAAAGTTATTGAGGATGGAACTCATAACGAACTACTTAGGAAAAAAGGCAACTACTACAGAATATATCGCAATCAAATAGAAGAGGGAAAAACTTCTTAGATTAAAATGTTTTTGTTTTGCATCTCATACAACTTCTTATAGTAACCTCCGGAGTTATTTAGTGTTTTGTGATCCCCCATCTCTTTTATCTCACCGTTTTCTAAAACAATTATTTTGTCTACTTCTTTAATTGTTGACAATCGATGAGCAACCACTATAGAGGTTCTATTTTTTAAAATTTTTGAGATTGCAGATTGTATCATACTTTCTGTCTCGGAATCAACTGAAGAGGTGGCCTCATCTAATAAAATAATCTTTGGGTCATACAACATAATTCTTATACAAGAAATTAACTGCCTTTGGCCAACTGATAACGAAGCCCCCCTCTCTTTAACGTTAAAATTTAATTTGTTTGGTAATGCCTCAATAAACTTTCTTGCACCTACTTGATCAATAGAGTCCCAAACTTGACTCTCATTAATCTTATCATTAAATAAGGTAATGTTATTATAGATAGTATCTGAGAATAGGAAAACATCTTGAGAGACAAGCCCTAAATTATCTCTTAAATCTGAGGAATTTATTTTTTTAATGTCAATACCATCAACTAAAATTTCCCCTTTCTGGAACTCATAAAATCTATTAATTAAATTAATAATTGAAGTCTTTCCTGATCCAGTACTTCCAACAAAGGCAATTGACTCACCCTCTTTAATTTTAAAGTTTATATTCTTTAAAACATAATTATTATCGTTATATGCAAACCATATATCTTTAAACTCAACACTACCTCTTACTTCATGAAGAGTTCTTTCACTATTTGAAATTATGTCTTCGTCTCTATCTAGCAAATCAAAAATTCTTTTAGAGCTTACCACCCCCATCTGAAGAGTATTAAATCGGTCTGCTATNGCTCGAATTGGCCTAAAAAAAAGTTGTAGATACATTATAAAAGCAATAAGGACTCCGAGAGACACCTCCTCCGAAAATATCTGTCCTGATCCAAACCAAATTAAAAGACCTAGACCAATTGATGTAAATAATTCCATAACAGGAAAATAAATAGAATAATATAATACCGCTTTCAAGTTAGCTTGAAGGTGTTCTTTNTTTACACTTATAAACTTTTTATACTCACGNTCTTCATTGCCAAAAACCTGAACAATATTCATTCCAACAATGTGCTCTTGGACATATGAGTTTAGATTAGCTACAGCAGTCCTAACTTTATTAAATGATATTTTAACTTTCTCCTTAAATACATAAGTAGTTAAAAATAAGAATGGAAGTGTAGCAAGACTAACAAGGGTTAATTTCCAATTCAGATAAAACATTAAAATAACAATGCCAATAAGTTGTAAAATATCACCAATTATTGATGCAATCCCCTGACCAAAAATATCAGCTATTGTCTCAATATCNGAAATATTTCTGGTTACNACCCNACCAATTGGTGTCTTATCAAAAAATTGAAGTTTAAATCCCTGAAGATGAGAAAAAAGCTTTATTCTTATATCTTTTATNATATTTTGACCTANCCATCCAGAAAGGTATGTGTGATAATACATTACCACAGCATTTATAAGGAGNAGTACTAAAAGAAATAGTATCATATTTACNAGACCCTCAGAATCTCCNAGAGTGACATAATCATCTATAATTATTTGAGTTATAAAAGGTCTNACTGGCTGAAGAATGGAAAGACTTAATGTGAGGAACACAAGGAAATAGAAGACATTCATGTAAGGCCTACAAAAAACCATTAACCTCTTAACTATTTTGAAATCAAAGAGATTCCCACTTACTTTATTATTTTCAGTCATANAAAATATCTGAATTATAATTTACACTATTTAGATAAAGAGCATAAGGAGGGGCTGAGGGACCTGCATACTCTCTATTTTTTTTATTAAAAATATTTTTAAAATCTTCAAGATTAATTTTTNCNTCATTTAACTGTAATAAAGTGCCAACAAGAGCTCTGACCATGCCCCTTAAAAANCTATTTGAACAAAACCTAAACAAATAATTGNTTTCNGTTTTTTCTAATGATGCGTGAGAAATTATACAATTAAAATTATTAACCTCTGTCTTAACCTTAGAAAAACTTTGAAAGTTTTTATTATTCAATATAATTGAACAAGCATCATTGATTAATTCCTTATTTATATTAAAACCATATAACATNGATAANCCATCCATAAAAGGGGACTTTACATCATGAATTTTATAAATATATTCTCTTGATATNGCGTCNAATCTTGCGTTGGAGNCTTTTTTAACACGCCTCAATGAATTTATTGATATGTCATGAGGTAAGAAAGAGTTAACTCTAAAAATAAAATCATTTTCTATTTTNTTTTTCACATCAAAATGAGCCACTTGGGAGTTTGCATGAACACCTGTATCTGTTCTNCCACTTCCTAAAATAACTATTTCCTCTCTCAAAATTTTAGAAATTACATCTTGTAAAGTTGATTGAACCGAAACAGCATTTTTTTGAATCTGCCAACCATGATAATTTTTTCCATTATAAGATATATTAATAAAATATCTCATGCATATATATTTTGTTAGCTAATTTTTTTTTCTTTGTACAAAATACATTCATGATACAGAGAATCCAAACAATATTCCTAATCTTATTTATAGCTAGTTTAATATCAACATTTTTCTTTCCNGTATGGCAGAAAATAGAAATGTCAGAAAACGATTCACCAGAAATTATGGTAACAGGTTATATCTCAAGCAGTTCTTTAGAAGAAATCACTAAGGGATCAGGGATTGTTTACGATTACTTTTATATATCGGGTATTATAATCCTCTGCTGTGGGCTTTCCGTCTATTCCATTTTTAGTTATAAAAATAGACTAACTCAAATAAAAATTGGTACATTAAACTCGTTTCTAACTTCGTTACTTGTCTTTTTCTTTTTATATCAGGTCTTCTACGACGACACATACATTAATATCAATGACAAAATCAGTTTTCTAATTTCATTTTATTTGATATTTTTGGCGATATTTTTCAATTTCCTATCAAATAGGTTTATTAGNAAAGATGAATTATTAGTTAGAGAATCAGAAAGAATTAGATAATATATTATGAAAGAAAAAGGCAACATATCAATTAACACAGAAAACATATTCCCTATAATAAAGAAGTTCCTGTACTCAGACCAGGATATCTTTCTAAGAGAGCTGGTTTCAAATGCCGTAGATGCTACTCAAAAAATTAAGAGCCTTTCTCAGATGGGAGATATGAAAGATGAGCTAGGAGATTTAACTATCGAAATCATATTAGATAAAAAGAAAAAAACTATAACAATATCTGATAAAGGTATAGGTATGTCTGCTGAAGAAATAAAAAAATACATAAATCAAATTGCATTTTCTGGTGCTACAGAGTTTATAGAAAAGTATAAAGATAAAGATGACTCAAGTCAGATTATTGGTCATTTCGGACTAGGTTTTTATTCTGCTTTCATGGTTTCAAANTATGTTGAAATCAAATCAAAATCTTANGTCACTAANAATAAGTCNGCATACTGGAANTGTGATGGTAATACTGAATTCGAGATAAAGCCCTCTGATAAAAAANAGAGAGGAACCGATATAATTTTACATATTAACGATGACTCCAAAGACTTTCTTGAAGAAAATAAGGTTGAGGAAATTTTAAAGAAATATTGTAGGTTCCTACCAGTAGAAATCAAATTNGGTCAGAAGGAAAANTCAGTNGAGGATGGGAAAGATAAGGATGGCAAGCCAAAATATAAATCTGTAAAAGAAGATAATATTATTAANAACCCTAACCCTATCTGGAATAAAAGTCCTAAAGATCTAAAAGNTGAAGACTATAAAGAGTTCTATAAGGAGTTGCATCCATTCTCAGAAGAGCCACTTTTTTGGATACACTTGAATGTAGATTATCCTTTTAATTTAACAGGNATTCTTTATTTCCCAAAAATTAAAAATGACTTTGAAGTACAAAAAAATAAAATTCAGCTTTACTCAAGACAAGTATTTATAACGGATGAAGTCAAAGACGTTGTACCAGAATTTTTAATGCTACTACACGGTGTTATAGATTCGCCAGACATACCGCTGAATGTTTCAAGAAGTTATTTACAGTCAGATGGTAACGTTAAAAAAATAAATTCATACATAACAAAAAAAGTTGCAGATAAATTATCTGAAC
Source organism: Marinoscillum sp. (assembly GCA_002692105.1). Taxonomy (GTDB): domain Bacteria; phylum Bacteroidota; class Bacteroidia; order Cytophagales; family MED-G16; genus MED-G16. The sequence continues at coordinate 22,601 of NZKG01000030.1, forward strand.
TTTACAAAGAGGACAGAAAGTCCTACGATGAGAAGTGGAAGGACATAAACCTTTTTGTAAAATACGGGATGATATCTGAAGAAAAGTTTTATGAAAAGGTTGAAAAAATTGCTCTTCTACAAAGTCTTGATAATAAAATGAGGACTTTTGATGAATACAAAAAATTTGTTTCTAAAACACAAAAAGATAAAGATAAAAATACGGTAATTCTATACTCAAATGATCCAGAGAAACAAGACTCCTTTATTGAAGACGCTAAAAAAAGAAACTACGATATTGTACTTTTCGATAATGTGATTGATAGTCATTATATAAACCATGTAGAGCAGAAACTTGATAAAGTTCAGATTAAAAGAGTTGACTCAGATATACTTGACAAATTAATAGATAAGGATGAGAAGAAAGAAACTGTTATCTCTGATGAAGAGAAAGAATCGCTAAAAAAAATATTTGAAAAAATAATAAATAACCCTTCAACTGTTATTAATGTAGAATCATTAAGTACTGACGAGAACCCAGTAGTAATTACTCTTCCAGAGTTTTTTAGAAGAATGCAAGATATGGCAAAATCAAGTGGAAATAATCCCATGATGATGGGNGGTCCTGGCGAGATGGTTTCGGTAAGTATTAATGGAAACCATAAACTAATTGATAAAATTCTAAAAGCTAAAACAAACAAGACTAANGAGAAGATTGCCTCTCAGGTTTATGACCTTGCNCTATTATCTCAGAATATGCTAACTGGATCTAGTCTTACNGGATTTGTTAAGAGGAGTATTGATATACTATCTAAGTAATTTTTCGTTGTAGAGTTAATTATTATTTATGAGATTAACATTTACTTTCTTATTTTTTACTCTAAACTATATGTCCTTTTCTCAGGATATTTTTAGGTTAAATGTAGATACAATATCNGNAAATGATCTNCTATTTAANAGTGTGGATGACACATTATCTATTAATAATGAAAAGAAGACTAAAAAAAATATTTTTTTTGGAGTCAAAACAAAAAAAGGATTTATCAGAATAGCTCAAGGAAGAAATAATATTTATGAAAATTTTCACTTTATTGTAAGTTCAGAAGTTAAAAACTCTTACGCGCAAGAAATTCATTTTTTTGATAAGAAGTCAAGAAAAATTATACGCTCTAAATCAATTTCTGAAGATGCCCTTCTCCTGCATGGACCCTACGTAAAAAGACTTAATAATCAGGTTATAGAAGAGGGTTATTTCTATTACGGACTTAAACAAGGACGGTGGGTTAGGTTAAATAGGTCAGATATTCTACAAGACAAAGAGAACTATATGTTAGGTTGGCAGAACGAATCTTTGAGATATTATTGGGATTATAGTAAGGAAAATTTAAAAGAAATTGTACCAATAAAATATGGAGAGATGCATGGAAAATATTACGCTTTCTTCAAAGATGGTAAAGTTGCTGCAAGAGGTGAGTATATTAATAACTCAAAGGTAGGTACGTGGACTGAGTTTTTTAATTCAGGAAAAAAGAAGAGAGAAATTAAATATGGGGATGATCCATTTTCTACAAATCCCTCGTTTATAATAAGGGAGTGGAATAATAATGGTAAATTGATATACGATAGAAATCTATTCACAAAAAATTAAACNTAAAGAAACTTTNAAGATTTGAACTCGGTAATAAGTAAGGAGGTAAAAGTTTTAAAACTAGGAAGAATTAAGTTTAAAGATGCTTGGAAGAGACAAGAGGAGAAATTCAATAGCATTATAGATACAAAAATTAATAATAGAAAAACAGAAAGTAATAAGAAAACAAAAAACTATATTATCACATGTACACACCCTCANGTTTATACACTTGGGAAAAGTGGAAACGAAAAAAATTTATTNATTGATGATAAGGAGATTGAAAGAAGAAATTTAGAATATTATAAAATAAACAGAGGCGGTGATATAACATACCACGGTCCAGGCCAGCTTGTTATATATCCAATTATAGACCTAGAAAATTTCTTTACAGATATTCATAAATATCTCAGGTATTTAGAAGAGTCAATTATATTAACTTTGAAAGAGTATGGTATAGAGTCAGGAAGAGTAGAGGGNTTAACNGGNGTTTGGGTANATCACAAAAAAAATAACCCAAAAAAAATTTGTGCCTTGGGNGTAAAAACTAGTAGATGGGTTACGATGCATGGTTTAGCATTTAATATTTGTCCCGAACTAAAATATTTTAAAAATATTATTCCATGTGGAATTGAAAATAAAGAAGTGACTTCNCTTGAGAAAGAGTTTAATNGAAAAGTTTCATTAGAAGAAGTTGAAATAAAAGTAATTGCAAACCTTTCTAAGGTTTTTGATTTTAAAATTTTATGAATTGAAAAGAAATAAAAAGAGAAGAAAAGAATCACTCAACCTAACTGGTGTAGTTGATCATGTAAAAAAAAAGATTTTGTTTTGTCTCCGCAGAAGGGATGACAGAAGATATCAAAGTTAAAGATCATAACATGAATGGAGCAATTCATCAAGATGTTGTGGAACTGCATATAATAAATAACTTTTCTTCTAAGATTGAGGGGAAAATAACTAAAGTAATTAAAAGGAAATTATCAGAATTCACAGGTTCCATTGAAGATAATAAGGACTTTGCATTCTTTATTCCGAATAATAAGAAAGTCTATTCTGACTTTTTTATTAAAAAAAGAAATTCCGAAAAGTTTAGTAATAAAAAAAAATATCTAGCTAAAGTAACCAGTTGGACAGGTGGTAAAAAGCCATTTGCAAAGGTTATTAGGTGCATTGGAGATGTTGGAAGTAATGAGGCAGAAATACACACAATTATGCACGATTTTAATTTACCAATTAATTTTCCAGATGATGTAGATAAAGAAGCTAAAAAATTAAATTCAAAAATCTCAGAAAAAGAATTCACAAAAAGAAAAGATTTAAGGAAAGATATCACTTTTACAATTGACCCTGATGATGCTAAAGATTTTGATGACGCACTGTCTCTCAAAATAAATAAACAAGATTACGAAATAGGTATCCACATAGCCGATGTATCTCATTTTTTTAATAATAAAAGTTTGTTAAATAAAGAAGCCGAAAAAAGAGCTACCTCAGTATACCTAGTTGATAGAACAGTTCCAATGCTTCCTGAAAAACTATCAAATGACCTTTGTTCATTAAAACCAGATGTTGATAGGCTAACATTTTCTGTGATTGTAAAAATAGATAAAGAATTCAAAATGATTGACAAGTGGATAGGTAGGACAGTAATACATTCAAAGAAAAGGTTTACTTATGAAAACGCTCAAGAAGTAATTGATAAGGGCGAAGGTTTATTCTCTAAAGAGTTANTAGGATTAAATAAAATTGCAAAACATTTAAGAAAAGAGCGCTTTAAAAANGGATCTTTTAATTTTAAATCAAATGAAGTTAAATTTCTATTAGATGATGAAAANAAGCCANTACAAATTGTAAAAAAAGAGAGAAAAGATACACACAAATTAGTTGAAGAGTTTATGCTCCTTGCAAATAAGNTTGTTGCTGANCAGATAAATGATTATGAAAAGCAGTTTATGAAAAAATTTACTTTTGTATACAGGATTCATGAAGACCCAGATAAAATTAAATTAATAGAACTTCAGAAATATATTAAACAATTTGGCTATTCAATTAATGTAAATGAAAAAAANCTGTCTTCATCTATCAACGACTTNATGAAAGAGATAAAAGGTAAGCCTGAAGAAAATTCNATNGANAANTTTGCTATTAGGTCAATGTCCAANGCAAGGTATTCAACNGAAAAAGAAAAGCATTTTGGATTAGCTTTTAAAAACTATTCTCACTTTACTTCTCCTATTAGAAGNTTTCCTGATGTCATGGTACACAGACTTCTTCAATATTATATTAACGGAAGTAAACCAAAAGATAAACTCTATTATGATATTCTGTGTAAACACTGTTCAAAAATGGAAATAAATGCTACTAAAGCTGAGAGAGAATCAATTAAGTATAAACAAGCAGAATATATGGCAAACTTTATTGGACATGAGTTTGATGGAGTAATTTCTGGGATAACTGANTGGGGCATTTATGTAGAAATAANTAAAACAAAATGCGAAGGTTTAATTAAGATCTCATCAATTACAGACGANAAATATGATTTTGACAATGAAAAAGTAATTATAGTAGGTAGAAAATATAANAAATCATTTGGTTTAGGACAACCAATAAAAGTTGNTGTTTCAGGAACAAATATTGAGAGAAGAACAATCGATCTTGATTTAATATGAAAAAAAAAATACTTAGATATCAGGAAATTATAAATCAGGAAATTGATAAAATAAATTTATCTAAGAAACCAGAAAATCTTTATGAGCCTATTAAATATATTCTCTCTCTAAAAAGTAAAAGAGTAAGGCCTACCCTGTCAATTTTATCTTATAAATTATTTAAAAATNATTTACANAATATTCTTATGCCCTCATTATCTCTAGAACTTTTTCATAATTTCACTTTAATTCANGACGATATAATGGACAATGCAGATTTAAGAAGAGGTAAAAAAACTGTTCATAAAAAATGGAATAAAAATATTGGTATTTTATCTGGAGATATTCTAATGATATATGCTTACCGTCTTCTGGAGGGGTTAGAAACAAAAATTTATGGAAGAATATTAAAAAGATTTAATGAGATATCTATTATGGTTTGTGAGGGACAACANTACGATATGGATTTTGAAGAGAAAACNTTTATTACAGAAAAAGAATATCTCAAAATGATTAAATTAAANACAGGAGTCCTTTTNGGGTTCAGTTTAGAATTAGGAGGAATGGTAGCTGANGTAGATAACAACACNATAAAAANNTTATATAAAATTGGGGAGATGNTGGGAATAGGCTTTCAGTTAATGGACGATTATCTAGATGTCTTTGGAAGTCCNGGTTTTGGCAAAACAATAGGTGGGGANATAATAGCAAATAAGAAAACCTATCTGATGATTAAACTATTAGAAAAGTCCGATGATAATGATATTGAAAGAATTGAAGCATTGAAAGATCATTCTAATGAAAAAGAAAAAGTTAAAATTATAAGTGAGTTNATGATNAAATATGGCATAAACATTTTAACCAAAAATAATATCGAATATTATTTTCAAANTGCACTCATGAAATTAGATGAGATTGANAGTAAAGATGATTACAAAATAATANTNAGAGATTATTTTAATAAAATGATGGTAAGAATTAATTAGCTAGCCTCAGCGACTGATACAAAAGACCTATTATTCCTTCCTTTCTTGAATTCCACAACGCCATCTGTGAGAGCAAATAATGTATGGTCTTTACCTATACCAACATTTTCTCCTGGGTGNTGCTTTGTGCCCCTTTGCCTNACTATTATATTTCCTGCAATAATNTTTTGTCCNCCAAAAATTTTAATNCCGAGCCTTTTACTATGCGACTCTCTTCCATTTTTTGAACTTCCAGCTCCTTTTTTATGTGCCATANTACTACTTTATTTCCTTTATTAAAATTTTAGTGAGTTCCTGTCTGTGTCCGTTTTTAACTTTATATCCTTTTCTTCTTTTTTTCTTAAATACAATAACTTTATCGTCCTTTAACTGATCTAGAACCTCCCCNGTTACTTTTGAACCNTTGACCNTAGGCTTGCCAATTTTGACCTTTCCNTTGTCAGATATCAACAGAACATTATTAAACTCAACTTTTTTTCCTGACTTGGGTANAATCTTATCAGTGTAGATAAATTTATCTTTCTCTACTTTAAACTGTTTCCCNGAAATATCAACTATCGCGTACATACCTTTTTTTTNAACGTNTGCAAATTTATNATTTTATATCAATTATTCAAATCAAAAAAATCAATTTAGAAAAAANAAAAAAAAAACTAAAAAACGTTTCAAATATGTTTTGATATTTTAAAGTCTTTTTATAATATTTGTATTGCCTAGATCAATATGATTTTTTTTGAAAGAATTTTGGTCACAGCTTCCAAACACAACAGATTATAAACCACTTACTGACTAANTTTTTTAGTCATTATGTTATTGATTTCTAATATAATGACTTGGAGATCTTTTGTCATTTTTTGAATGTTAAACGTTATTAAAAATATTATATAATGTCAAATGCTAATTTAAAACCCGAACCAATACTACAAGATAANGCAGATAGATTTGTTTTATTTCCAATAGAACACGATGACATATGGCAATTNTACAAAAAAGCTGAGGCAAGTTTCTGGACAGCAGAAGAAATTGATTTAAGTCANGATTTAAAAGACTGGGAAAATTTAAATGATGGCGAGAAGCATTTCATTAAACACGTTCTTGCTTTCTTTGCGGCAAGTGATGGTATTGTTAATGAAAACTTAGCGGAACATTTTGTCTCAGATGTACAGTATACTGAAGCAAAGTTTTTCTATGGATTTCAAATAGCTATAGAGAATATACACTCAGAAACTTACTCTCTTTTAATTGATACTTATGTTGATGACTCGAAAGAGAAAGACACATTATTACATGCGATTGAAACTCTTGACTGTGTAAAGAAAAAAGCTAATTGGGCTTTAAGGTGGATAGATAACGGGACTTTTGCAGAAAGGCTCATTGCTTTTGCAGCAGTAGAAGGCATATTCTTTTCAGGTAGCTTTTGTTCAATATTTTGGCTTAAGAAGAGAGGTCTTATGCCGGGATTGACTTTTTCTAACGAGCTTATCTCAAGAGATGAGGGACTTCACTGTGACTTTGCTTGTCACCTGTATACAAAACATTTAATCAATACGCTTCCAGAAGAAACTGTTGTTGAGATTATTAAAGACGCCGTCAACTTAGAAAAAGAATTTGTAACTGACGCTTTACCTGTTAAACTTATTGGTATGAACTCTGACCTAATGTGTCAGTACATTGAGTTTGTAGCTGACAGACTTTTAGTGGAATTAGGTTGCCCAAGAGCATATAACTCGTCTAATCCTTTTGACTTTATGGATATGATTTCTCTTCAGGGAAAGACAAATTTCTTCGAGAAGAGAGTGGCAGAATACCAAAAGGCTGGAGTTCTTAAAAAAGATGAGGAAGCTGATGCGCCAAAATTTTCATTAGAAGAAGACTTTTAATTTTATAGTATATGTTAGTAATAAAAAGAGATGGCCGGAAAGAATCAGTAAAGTTCGATAAGATAACTGCAAGGATTGAGAAGTTAAGTTATGGACTAAACACTGAATTTGTTAAGACAATTGAGATTGCAAAGAAAGTGATTGACGGTCTCTATGATGGTGTCTCAACTCAAGAACTTGATGAACTTGCATCTGAAACTGCGGCAACTCTCACTACTAAACATCCTGATTTTGCAACACTGGCTGCAAGAATAGCAGTTTCAAATCTACACAAGACAACAAGTAAATCCTTTTCTTCAACCATGAAGAGGCTATACACATATATTAGTCCAAAGACAGGTGAAAATGCATCTTTACTATCAAAAGAGGTGTACGGTATAATTAATAAGAATGCTGCCCTTCTTGATTCGTCAATAATATATGACAGAGATTTCAGTTATGACTACTTTGGTTTTAAAACATTAGAGAAATCATATCTTTTAAGGCTTGACGGTAAAGTAGTTGAGAGACCACAACATATGCTTATGAGAGTTGCTATAGGTATACACATGGATGATATGGATAAAGTTTTGGAAACGTATACACTTTTATCAGAAAAATGGTTCACACATGCTACCCCAACATTATTTAATGCTGGTACTCCCAAGCCACAACTTTCATCTTGTTTTCTCTTGACTATGAAGGATGACAGCATTGATGGGATTTATGATACCTTAAAACAATGTGCAAAAATATCACAGTCTGCCGGTGGTATAGGGTTAAGCATCCATAACATTAGGGCTACAGGATCTTATATTAAAGGCACTAATGGTGTCTCTAATGGGATTATTCCTATGCTCAGAAATTTTGATATGACCGCAAGGTATGTTGACCAAGGAGGTGGTAAGAGGAAAGGAAGTTTTGCTATCTATATTGAGCCATGGCATTCTGATATTTTTGAATTTCTTCAGTTAAAGAAGAATCACGGAAAAGAAGAACTTAGGGCAAGAGATTTGTTTTATGCAATGTGGATTCCTGATCTATTTATGAAAAGAGTTGAATCTAATAGCGATTGGTCTTTATTCTCCCCTGACGAAGCTAAAGATTTACATGAGTCTTACGGTGAAGAGTTTGAAAAACTGTATGAAAAGTATGAGAATGAAGGCACGGCAAGAAAAACAGTAAAAGCTCAAGACTTATGGTTTGAGATCTTAGAATCTCAAATTGAAACTGGCAATCCATACATACTATATAAAGACGCCTGTAATATTAAATCCAATCAAAAAAACCTGGGTACAATCAAATCATCTAATCTTTGCACTGAAATTGTAGAGTATACATCACCAGATGAAGTTGCTGTTTGTAATTTAGCTTCAATAGCTTTAAATAAATTTGTTAAGGATGATTTAACATATGACCACGAAAAACTATATGAAATCACAAAAGTTATAACAAGAAATCTTAATAAAGTTATTGATGTAAATTACTACCCTGTTGAGGAAGCTAGAAACTCAAATATGAGGCACAGGCCAATTGGAATTGGTGTTCAGGGACTTGCAGATACCTTCATTCTTATGAGACAGGCTTTTGATTCTCCAGAGGCAAAAAAATTAAACGAAGAGATTTTTGAGACAATTTACTTTGGTGCAATGGAAGCTTCTATGGAAATAGCAAAAGAGGAAGGTCCATATAAAACATACGAAGGGTCGCCCGTATCTAAAGGTATTTTTCAATTTGATATGTGGGGAGTTACTCCCACATCAAAGAGATGGGATTGGACTAAATTAAAAAGAGAAGTAAAGAAAAATGGTGTTAGAAACTCACTATTACTAGCTCCAATGCCAACAGCTTCTACATCACAAATCCTTGGTAACAATGAATGTTTTGAGCCATATACATCAAACATTTATACTCGAAGAGTTTTATCTGGTGAGTTTATAGTTGTTAATAAGCACTTACTTAAAGATTTAATAAAATTAAAGCTTTGGAATGAATCCATGAAAGACAAACTGATGGAAGCCAATGGTTCAGTACAGGGAATAAGCGAAATTCCTGATGATATTAAATTATTATATCGTACCGTATGGGAAGTTTCTCAAAAAAGTATTATTGATATGGCCGCCGACAGGGGTGCATACATATGCCAAAGCCAGAGCATGAATATTCATATGCAGGATGCCAACTTCGGTAAGTTAACATCAATGCATTTCCACGCATGGAAAAAAGGCCTTAAGACTGGACTTTATTATCTAAGAACTAAGGCTGCTGCAGATGCTATCAAGTTTACCATCGTAAAAGATGAAAAATCTAATAAAAGTGCCGAGGACAAACAAGCTGAAATGCAGTGTTCTATTGACAATCAGGATGATTGTGAGATGTGTGGAAGTTAGGAAAATTTCAACGTACCGTCTTAACTAATGTTATTAAAACTCATAATACTCTTATTAAATCTTAATCTAGTTAGTCAAGATAAATATATTGGTTCTGTAGAGAGATTATCTCCTGAAATTAACAATCTAATCGAAAAAAATGCAAGGATTGAAATACTAGCAAATGGTTTTGAATGGTCTGAAGGTCCAGTGTGGTCAAGTCAACTCAATTCTGTTTTATTTTCTGATGTCCCTGAAAATGTAATATATAGTTGGAATGAGGATAAAGGTTTAGGGATTTTTACAAGACCGATAGGATATAGTGGTGAAGTCCCAAATCTTAAAAAAGCAGGTACAAATGGTTTGACAATTGATGCCGAAGGAAACCTCATAATATGTATGCATGGTGATAGAAAAATTACAAAACTTGAACAATTAAATATTAATAAAAAAGCTACAGTGGTAAATTCTTTTGACGGCAATTTATTAAATAGTCCAAATGACCTAGTTTATGACTCTAAAGGGAATCTTTACTTCACGGATCCTCCATATGGACTTCTTGAAGGTGATGATGATAAATTAAAAGAAATCCCTTTTAATGGTGTATATAAGCTATCGCCTAATGGAGATATAGAGGTTCTCATAAAAGATTTAACNAGACCAAATGGGATAAGCATTTCAAATGATGAAAAAACTTTATATGTAGCGAACTCAGATAANAGNAATNCTATAATTATGGAATACGAACTATCAGAATTCGGTGTTAAAAATCCTCAAATATTTTTTGATGGGAACGAACTANCAAGAAAAGATNTAGGATTATTTGATGGATTAAAAGTTCACCCAACTGGAAATGTTTTTGCAACTGGACCAGGTGGTGTTCTTGTGATCAANGAAAATGGTGACCANATAGGTACAATTAGAACTGAGGTTAAAACTGCAAATTGTGCATTTGACGAAAATTTCCAATATCTGTACATGACATCCGACATGTATCTAACAAGAATTAAGTTACTTNAATCTTTTTAANAAATTATTAGAAATTTATTTTTCATTNANTGATATGTNTGGCTTTAATCCATCGGAAATATATATTCTAACGTCTCCANCNTCTAAATAAATAAAATATCCAAAAAGATTATCTAATGAATTTAAAATTNTTTTTGATTCTTGAAAGTTCATAGCCATAAATGCTGTAGCATAAGCATCTGCAGTCAGACAATTGTNAGAAAAAACTGATNCACTAAGCATATTTGTGTAGGCCGGNTAACCANTTTTNGGATTGATNGTATGAAAAAAAAGGCTATCNTCAACATAATATTTATTAAGATAATTTCCAGAGGTAGCAAGCGACATNTCAGGTAAGGATACTTTTGCAGACAATTTAATATNACCATCAGNACTAGGCTCTCTAATACCTATAACCCAATTATTGTTTTTCATATTTTTTCCACTTACTCTAACTTCTCCCCCAATTTCAACATAGGTATCCGTTATATTTTTTAGTTTCAAGTAGTTATGAATAACATCAACAGCATATCCTTTTGCAATAGAACTGAAATCAATATATGATTCCTTAAATTTTTTATAAATATGACCGTCTTCATAGGTTATTTTATCAAACCCAATAAATTTCATTAATTGATTTATTTCAGCTTCACTTGGGACCTTATTTATTCTATCTGGACCAAACCCCCATTTATTGACCAGAGGGCCAACAGTTGGATCAAACATTCCATCTGTAATATGATATATAATTTCACTCTCAGAAATCAACTTTCCAAACTCATCACTGACTCTTATTTGACCATTAGACCTATTAACTATTGATATTTCTGAATCTGGAATATAGGTTGAAAATATATTATTAAATTCAATAAGTAAGGAATCCACATCAGATTTAAATATTTTTTTTTCTTCAGATACGTATTTAATATTATACTGAATAGTTCCCATCGTTTGACCAGAAATTTCATACTCTTTAGTATTTTTTCTTATTAAGAAAAAAAACAAAATGCTGGAAACAAAAATTAAAGAGATTAATATACGACGCATAAAAATAATTAAATTAGCAACTACTGTATGAGAGAAGACTATTTAAAATCTGATAATAACTCAAGTTCTAAAGATAAAGAATTTGAAAATATTCTTAGACCAAAATCATTCAATGATTTTTTCGGACAAGATCAGATATTAAGTAACATAAAGGTTTTTGTAAAAGCTGCAAAGAAAAGNTCNGAACCACTTGACCACGTTCTACTTCACGGCCCACCAGGACTAGGNAAGACTACTCTTTCTCATATTATTTCNAANGAATTGTCAACAAATCTTAANGTNACATCTGGACCAGTCCTAGAAAAAGCTGGAGATTTAGCAGGGCTACTAACAAACCTNGAAGAGGGAGACGTTTTATTTATTGATGAGATACATAGGCTCAATAAAGTGATNGAAGAGTATTTATATTCTGCAATGGAAGANTATAAAATTGATTTNATGATAGATTCAGGGCCAAGTGCNAGGTCAGTTCAAATTAAATTAAACCCNTTCACACTNATAGGAGCAACAACNAGGTCTGGNCTTTTNTCTGCNCCCCTAAGATCAAGATTTTCAATAAATTTTAGATTAGAATATTATNATAAAAAAATATTAAAACAAATAGTAAATCGTTCNGCAGAAATTCTAAAAATACCAATAGAAAATCTCGCATCTTCAGAAATTGCTTCCCGAAGTAGAGGTACTCCAAGAATCTTAAATAATTTACTTAGAAGGGTAAGAGATTTTGCAGAGGTTGAAGGTGATGGTAAAATAACAAAACATATTACTATGCGAAGTCTAGATGCTCTAAAAATTGATAAAAAAGGCTTAGATGAGATGGATAATAAAATCATTGAAGCTATAGTTAAAAAATTTAATGGAGGACCCGTCGGTATAAAAACAATAGCTTCTGCTTGTGGAGAAGAAGCCAATACTATAGAAGAAGTTTATGAACCTTTTCTTGTTCAAGAGGGATATATTAAGAGGACACAGAAAGGTAGAGTNGCAACAAAAANCTGTTACGAACATCTCGGATTAAATCCACCTGGAGGTTTTCAAAATATGATGTTCAATGACTAAAAATAATACTGAGCTAATTAAAATTAAAGCTAAANAATTAGGGTTTACTAGCTGTGGTATTTCAAAGNCAAGACATTTACACGAGGAAGAAGATAACTTTGAGAAATGGTTATCTAGAGGTAATCAAGGTTCGATGAGCTACTTGGAAAAAAATTTTGACAAAAGGTTAGACCCAAGGAAACTTGTTCCTGGATCAAAGTCGGTAATNTCATTAAGTTATAATTATTATCCACAAAAAAAAATAGACCAAAAAAATAATTTTATAATATCAAAATATGCTTATGGAAAAGACTACCATAACGTNATAAGAAAAAAACTAAAAAAACTATTTNAATTNATAAAAGAAAAAATTGGAGANGTTGAGGGTAGGGTCTTNGTTGACTCTGCACCTGTACACGANAGGGCATGGGCTAAGTTNTCAGGANTAGGTTGGATTGGAAAAAACTCTTTACTAATAAATGAAAAAAGAGGAAGCTATTTTTTTTTAGCCGANATAATTTGTGATCTTAAATTGGANTATGACTCCCCTGCAATAAATAGATGTGGTAAATGCACACAATGCATAGATGCCTGCCCAACAGATGCCATTACATCAGCACAAGTTATAAATGCAAATAAATGTATCTCATACCTTACAATNGAAAATAAAGATCAAATTCCNGACGAATTAAAGGATAACCTTAATGNNGCAATTTTTGGATGTGATATATGTCAAGATGTTTGTCCATGGAATAAATTTTCTAAACCCCATGATGAAAAAGAATTTATTCCCAATGATGAATTAAGTTCTTTTAAAAAAAGTGATTGGCTAGAACTAACAGAAGAAACATTTAATAAAATTTTTGAAGGATCTGCTGTGAAAAGATCNAAATACAAAGGAATAATAAGAAATATAAAGGCATCAAATTAATTTAACTTTTTTTAATTTTTTTTAAGGAGATAAGAGTNAATAGATAATTAAATTTGNGTGTGTTTTTAAAAAGATTTATTACAGTTTTATTGTTGAAAACATTTGCTTTAGTTAGTATATGTGCTCAAGANGTTAGTGTTTCTATAGAACCTGANAGAGTTCAATTGGGGGGTANCCTGCAAATTACNTTATCTATAAAAAATGANCAAATAAAAAATTATANCTCATTTCCAGAGATAANTGGCTTTATCAAAGGGGGAATTTCTTCTTCTAGCTCNACAAATTTNATAAATGGGAAGATGTCATCTTCTCAAAGTATTATTCAAAACTATATTTCACAAGAAGAAGGAACTTATGTCATTCCTGATTTTAATATAGAAATAAATAAAAAAAATATAACGGTTAAGGGAAAATCAATATTAGTTGAGAAGTCAAACGGAACAAAAAGAAATACTCCATTTAATAATTTTTTTGANCCCTTTGATGATCCATTCGATAATTTTTTTGATAGAAATAACGATGATTTTTATGAGGTTGAGGCAGATGCTTTTCTTAGCCTAACAACAGACAAGAAAAGTGTGTATGTTGGTGAGGGGTTTAATACTACCTTAGCATTTTATGTAAGTGAAAGTAATGTGGCTGACATGAGATTTTATGAACTGGGAAGACAACTTACTGAAATTCTAAAAAAAATAAAACCTGNTAACTGCTGGGAAGAAAATTTTAATATTGAAAATATAAATAGNATTCCTNTTNTNATTAATAACAAAAGGTATAATCAATATAAAATTTTTCAGGCTACATATTATCCATTTAATGATGANAAAATTAGCTTTCCAAGCTTAGATTTAGAGCTTATAAAGTATAAAGTATCTAAAAGACCTTCTTTCTTTGGAAGNAATAANGTAGAGGATTATGAAAAATTTTACTCNAAGCCANTATCAGTAAACGTTAANGAATTACCNGANCATCCTCTAAAAGANGACGTTGTAGTAGGAAANTTCAAACTTAGAGANAANCTTGACACAGAAACCATNGAAACTGGAAATAGTTTTAACTANATATTTGAGATAGTTGGAGAGGGAAATATTTCANCAATNGATGAGCCATCAATTGANTTTTACAANATTGATTTTTACCCNCCTAATTCAGAACAAATGATTAAAAGNGAAAGGGGNAAAGTTTTTGGTTCTAAAAAATACAGTTATTATGGAATTCCCAATGAACCAGGANATTATGATTTTTCAAAAAANATTAATTGGATATTCTTTAATAATNAATTAGAAGATTACGATACACTCAAATCTGAAGTAATCATTAANGCNTTTGGNGANAGGNAAGATAAAAATATAATACTAAATAATAATTCAAAGAGTTTTATTGAATTCATTCAAACCCAATCTAATGAACTTAAAGAGAATAAAAAACACTTCTTNAATAGTAAATTTCTAAGTATTATTATNATTACATTAGTANTTATAACTTCAACATTTTTAATTTTTAATAAGAATGGGTAATACGTTTGGGAAAATATATAAAATATCAACCTATGGTGAATCACATGGAAAATCTATAGGTGTTNTAATTGACGGGTGTCCATCAGGAATTGAAATAGATACAAATTATATTCAAAGTGAGTTGGATAGAAGGAAACCAGGTCAATCAAAAATAACAACACCAAGGAAAGAAAACGATTTGATTGAAGTTTTGTCAGGAGTATTTGAAGGTAAATCTACCGGGGCCCCAATAAGCCTACAAATTAAAAATAAAGATCAAAAAAGTAGTGATTATAAACATATCTCTGACTCCTTTAGNCCATCTCATGCAGACTANACATACTTTAAAAAATATGGAAATAGAGATCATAGAGGAGGAGGTAGAAGTTCTGCAAGAGAAACCGCTAACTGGGTTGCAGCAGGTGCTATTGCTAAACAAATACTAAAGAAGTTAAATGTAAAAATTAATGCTTACGTATCTCAAGTTGGAAATATTAGCATGACTACTCATTATTCAAAACTAAATTTAGATGACTCCGAAAAAAATATTGTAAGGTGTCCAGATCCATCCTTTGCTAAAAAATTTATTACTCTTATCGACGAGACCCGAAAAAAACTAGATACAGTTGGTGGTATTATAACATGTGTTATNCAAGGATGCCCAGTAGGAATTGGAGAACCAATATTTAATAAACTACATGCTGAGTTAGGTAAAGCAATGTTATCNATAAATGCAGTTAANGGTTTTGAATATGGAAGTGGNTTCAATGGCGCTCAGATGAATGGNTCAAATCATAACGACGAGTTTAAACTTTCAGATGAGGGAAAAATTTCTACAAAATCAAATTATTCTGGGGGTATACAAGGTGGAATAAGTAATGGTGAAGATATATATTTTAATGTAGCTTTTAAACCAGTATCCACTATCATGAAGGATCAGAAAAGCGTTGATTCAAAAAATAAGGTAGTAACNTTAAAGGGCAAGGGAAGACATGACCCATGCGTAGTACCAAGGGCGGTGCCAATAGTAGAAAGTATGGCTGCTAATGTGATTGTCGATTTATATTTACAAAATAAAAATTAAATTATTATGCCACTTCATAATAAAATTATTCTTGGATTAATCTTAGGTTTAATTGTAGGAGTAACATCTGTTTTTATNGGTATTGGAAATTTTATTACAGACTGGATCATGCCTTTTGGNACAATTTTTGTNAAAATGTTAAAATTAGTTGCAGTTCCTCTGATTTTCGTGTCGTTAGTATCAGGAATTTCNAATTTNAGAGATACTTCAAAATTATCTAGAATCGGTGGCAAAACTTTTGGGATATATGTTCTGACTACTATATCAGCNATAATATTAGCACTTATATTAGCTAATACGCTTGAGCCAGGTGAATACTTTCCTGAAGAGAAAACTGCAGAGCTAAAAGAAAAATATGCTTCTGATGCTAATATGAAGATAACGAGCGCAGAGGGTGTGAAAGATTCTGGTCCACTTCAGATGATGGTAGATGTTGTACCTGATAACTTTTTTAACTCAGCAAGTAACAATAAGAATATGTTACAGATAATATTTTTTTCAATACTATTTGGTGTTGCATTGGTTTTATCTTCTCAAAAAAAAATCTGAACCAATAAAAAAAGCTTTTGATGGTCTCAATGAGATAATAATTAAGATTGTAGAAATTATAATGGAATATGCCCCTATTGGTGTATTTGCCTTACTGGCTGGTTTAATAGTAGACCTTGCTGGTGATGATCCAAATAATATAATAACTACACTCAAACCNCTTCTATTNTATGCAATAACTGTATTAATAGGATTAGCTTTTATGGTTTTAATTTTTTATCCTNTGATAATTTATTTTGTNACAGGAGTAAATATTAAAAGTTTCTTTAGAGCTATTTTTCCGGCACAGATGNTAGCATTCTCAACAAGCTCAAGTGCNGCAACNCTCCCCGTTACGATGAAAAGAGTCGAAAAAAACCTCAATGTATCAGAAGAAGTTACAAGTTTTGTTTGTCCGCTGGGCGCAACAATAAANATGGACGGTACAAGTATACATCAAGCTATTTCTGCAGTTTTTATTGCACAAGCTTTCGGACAAGACCTTACACTTGCAGACCAGATGGTAATTGTTTTAACAGCTACCCTATCATCGATAGGAGCTGCTGCAGTTCCTGGAGCAGGTCTAATTATGTTAGTCATAGTTCTTGGAGCCATAGGTATTGANCCACAAGGTCTGGCATTAATTATTGCCATCGATAGACCACTTGACATGTGTAGGACAATTGTAAATGTCACCGGCGATGCAACCGTGGCTAGTGTCGTTGCGTCTAGTGAAGGAGAAAAAATAAAATATATAGAAGAAAATGAGTAGTGTAAATATATACGTAGAANCAAANCCAAATCCGAACTCACTTAAGTTTGTTGCAGACAGAATGCTTTTATCAAATAACGAAGTTAAAGATTATCCNAATGCAAAAAGTGCTATTGAGTCTCCAATTGCTATGGCTTTATTTGAATTTAAATATATTGAACGAGTATTTATTATGAGTAATTTCATAACCATTACAAAAAATGATTTGGTAGACTGGGATGAAGTTAAGCTTGAACTTCGAAACTTTATAAAAAAATTTATCGAAGAAGAAGGGAAAATATTAAACGCCACATCCAATAAAAAAGAAGAGATTAAGACATTAAAAGATATTGATAAAAAGATAATTCAAATTCTTGAAGAATATATCAAACCAGCNGTTGAACAAGACGGGGGTGCAATTNAATTTGAATCATTTAAAAAAGGTACNGTAAAGGTAGCGTTACAAGGTGCTTGTAGTGGGTGTCCATCGTCNATGATAACTCTNAAGTCAGGAATTGAAAAACTATTAAAAAGATTTATTCCGGAAGTTAAAGAAGTTGTAGCTGAAGGGGTGTAACCTATATTTTTACGTACCAACTTGTTGTNCTATCAGGATTATCCTTTAATTCTATCCCCTTNTTNATAAGGTCATCTCTAATNTTATCTGATAGTTTAAAGTCCTTTTCTTTTCTAGCATTATTTCTCTCTTCAATTTTAGATNAAATGAAATCCTCTGAAATATCTTTAGATTTTAACAACAAATTATTTAAANTTTGAATAAAATTTTCTCTATTCTCTTGAAATAAACCTAATATTCCTCCGTACAAGTTAAAGAATTCAACAAAATGGATTGAAAAATATTTTATTTCTGAATTTAATTTTTTATTTAATGCTAATAGGTTGAACTTTTTCACTATATCAAATANTACAGAAAAGGCTCCTGGAGTATTAAAATCATTATTTATATAAGAATCTATTTCTTCTTTTTTAAGAGTGAAATAATTATCNTACTCTTTTACATAAGCAGTATCCAACTCTGAATTATTTATTTNAGATGAAAGTTTAAGAGAGGAGTATATTTTAAAAAGATTATTAATTGNCTGNTTAATAATTTTATCATTAAAATTTAAAATTGATCTATAATGGACACTAAGTATTAAAAACTTAAAAATCTCCGNTCCTTTATCTTCAATAAAATCNCTTGCTTTTATAATATTTCCTAAAGATTTTGACATCTTCTGATTATCAAAATTTATTAGATTATTATGGACCCAAAAATTAGAATATTTATCAGAAAAATTTGATTCTGATTGAGCAATTTCATTTTCGTGGTGGGGAAATAGTAAATCGGCACCTCCACCATGTATATCTATCTTAGGCCCTAAAATTGAACTGCACATAGCTGAACACTCAATATGCCAACCAGGTCTCCCATACCCCCAAGGAGAATTCCACCCTGGCTCTTTATCTTTAGAGGGCTTCCACAAAACAAAATCCATTGGGTTTTTTTTATTANTATTAACCTCAACCCTATGACCAGCCAGAAGATCTTC
The DNA here is from genome assembly GCA_002692105.1 of Marinoscillum sp. GTDB lineage: Bacteria > Bacteroidota > Bacteroidia > Cytophagales > MED-G16 > MED-G16. The sequence goes on from NZKG01000030.1 coordinate 41,507, forward strand.
TGGTTTTTTNCCAGAAAGTTTACCATAACTACTGAATTTGTCAATTGAAAAAAATACGGACCCCTCAGATGAATAAGCAGATTTTTTTTCAATTAATACTTGTATAAATTTTATAATGTCATCAATATGTTCAGTACATTTTGGTGTTTTAGTTGGCCTTTTAATTTTAAGTGAGTCATAATCTTTCTTAAACTCATCTATATACTTTTCTGAAACTTCTTTTATTGATTTNTTTTCCTGATGTGATTTATTTATAATTTTATCATCAATGTCAGTGTAGTTATAAACATACTCAACNTCGTAACCNNTATGTTCTAACCAGTTCCNTAGAAAATTAAAAAAAATAGGACCCCTAAAGTTTCCAATATGTAATAGATCATAGACAGTAGGACCACACACATACATCAGAACCTTATCTTTATTNATNGGCTTAAAGACTTGTTTCTTTTTACCTAATGAATTNAAAATTTTAAGTGAGTTTGTTTTCAAGTAAAGAGATTTATNTAACAAAATTTGACTTTTTTCTAAAAAAAGTTAAGTTTGCATACTAATTTAAATGGAAGCGGGGACATTTGTCCCCATTTTTTTTGAAAAATATTATGGATACAAGAGTACTAATACAAACTTTTACAGAATTTGCTAAACANAAGAACGTTGATAGNCCCACAATGATAAGAATATTNCAAGATGTTTTTAGGGCTATGATAAAGAAGAAATTTGAATTTGACGAAAACTTTGATATTGTAATTAATGCTGACAAAGGAGATCTAGAAATTATGAGATTTAGAGAAATTGTTGACGACAACTCTGAAGATATTTGGGACTTTGATAAAATTACTCTGTCAGATGCCAAGAAAATAGAAGAAGATTTTGAAATAGGAGACGAGGTTGCTGAAGAAATCAAAATCGAAGATTTTGGTAGAAGAGCTGTAATTCTAGCAAAGCAAACACTTATACAAAGAGTTAAGGATTTAGAGAAAGAAGTTATAATTAATAAATATGAAGATCTTGTAGGTGAAGTTATAACTGGAGAAATATATCAAACATTAAGTAGAGAGGTTCTATTAGTTGATGTNGAGGGAAACGAAATATCTCTACCTCGATCTGAACAGATATATAAAGACAAATACAGAAAAGGAGATGCCTTNAGAGGAGTAGTAACCAGTGTCGAAATGTTTAGGGGAAATCCTAAAATAACATTATCAAGAACTAGCCCACTTTTTCTTGAAAAATTATTTGAAAACGAAGTTCCTGAAATTTCAGATGGATTNATTACAATAAAAAAAGCNGTGAGACAACCCGGNGAAAGAGCTAAAATTTGTGTAGAATCNTACGACGACAGGATTGATCCTGTTGGNGCCTGTGTAGGTATGAACGGATCAAGAATTCACTCAATTGTTAGAGAGTTNCAAAATGAAAATATTGATGTTATCAATTTNACTGATAACCAAGAGCTTTACATAACAAGAGCACTCAGTCCTGCAAAAATAACAAGTATGAAAGTTGATAATGAAGAAAAAAGAGTCTCAGTNTATCTAAAACCAGACCANGTATCGCTTGCAATAGGGAAAGGGGGGCAAAATATAAAATTAGCAAGTAGGTTACTAGAGATGGAGATTGATGTTTTTAGAGAGTTAGATGAGTCTCAGGAAGAAGATGTCGATTTAGATGAATTCTCTGATGAAATAGAAAATTGGATAATTGATGAATTAAAAAGAATAGGCCTTGATACAGCAAAAGCTGTTTTAAATCTTGANAAAAGTGAACTAGTNAAAAGGGCTGATTTNGAAGAAAATACAGTNGANGAAGTTATTAATACACTGAAAAAAGAATTTGAGTAATAATTAAACATGTCTAAACAAATTAGATTAGGCCAGGTAGCCAGAAAATTAAATGTAGGAAGGAATACTATNATAGAATTTCTNNATANTAAGGGNTTTGAAATCGATTCTAATCCNAACACAAAAATTAATGAAGAACTTTTTTCATTACTAGAGAGTGCATTTCAAGATTCTGCAGTTGAAAAAAAAGTTGCCTCAAATATTAAAATAGGCATTGAAGAGAAGAAATCTTTCTTAGAAAAAGTTGATAATATTGATAAAAANGAAACTGATAATGTAAAGAAAGAAGAGAAAAAAGAAGAGAAAAAAGAAGAGAAAAAAGAAGAGAAAAAAGAGGTCAGTAAGATCAAAATAATTAAAAAAATCGATCTTGGAGATACTAAAAATAGAGTTGCCTCATCTGATCAGTCTAAGAAGAAAAAAAGACCTAGAAAAAGAATTATAGCAAAAAAAAATAATGATACTAAAAAGGTTAACCAAGAAGATCAAGATAAAAAAAATAAGGAAATTCAAAATAAGATTAAATCTACNCTTGCAAAATTAAGTGGAACAAAAGATTCTGANACCAAGAGATCAAAATATAGAAAAGAAAAAAGATCACAACATGCAGAGGCCATCGAAGAGGAAAAAATAAAACTTGAAGAGGAATCAAAGGTATTAAAAGTAACCGAATTTATTTCAGCTAACGACCTAGCTAAACTAATGGATGTTAGTGTTAATGATGTAATATCAAAATATCTAGAGATTGGGATGTTTGTTTCCATCAATCAAAGACTTGATGCAGAGACNATGACAATAATTGCAGAAGAATTTGGATATAAGGTTGANTTCACAACTTCAGAAGAAGAAGAAATAGTTGTNACTGAAGTGCCAGATAAAGAGGATGATTTAGANGGAAGAGCTCCTATAGTTACAATAATGGGGCANGTAGATCATGGCAAAACATCTTTATTAGATTACATCAGAGAATCAAAAGTTACAGAAGATGAAGCAGGTGGAATAACNCAACATATTGGGGCNTATGATGTCAAAACAGATAGTGGACAGAAAATAGCATTTNTNGATACGCCTGGTCACGAGGCCTTTACTGCAATGAGAGCAAGAGGAGCAAAAATTACTGATTTAGTAGTAATTGTTATAGCTGCAGACTCAACAGTAATGCCACAGACAAAAGAAGCAATCAACCACAGTAAAGTTGCAGAGGTTCCGATAGTATTTGCTATAAATAAAATTGATACCCCAAACGCAAACGTTAATAAGATTAAAGAAGATCTATCTAAAATTGATATATTAGTTGAAGATTGGGGAGGTAANTATCAGTGTCAAGAAGTATCTGCTAAAACTGGTGAAGGTGTTGANGAATTACTAGAAAAAGTATTGTTAGAAGCAGANTTACTTGAATTAAAAGCAAATCCTGATAAAAAAGCTGTCGGGACAGTTATAGAGTCTGANCTTGATAAAGGAAGAGGATATCTTACTACAATAATGGTACAAGGAGGGACATTGAATATAGGAGATATAGTTTTAGCAGGATCTCAATATGGAAAAGTAAAAGCTTTATTTGACCATAGAGGTGTAGAGAAAAAAACAGTAGAACCGGCCACACCAATTCTAATGCTTGGTCTTAACGGAGCACCCCAAGCAGGTGATAAGTTTAATGTCTTTGATACGGACAAAGAAGCCAGAGAAATTGCTACAAAAAGAGAGCAGTTAATAAGAGAACAAAAACTTAGAACAAAAAAACATGTAACTCTAGACGAAATAGGAAGAAGACTTGCTCTNGGTAGCTTTAAAGAGTTAAATATTATATTAAAAGGTGATGTAGATGGATCAATTGAGGCTTTATCTGATTCAATGGAAAAGCTTTCCTCAGAAGAAATATCTGTAAATATAATACACAGAGGTGTTGGTCAAATTACAGAGTCTGATGTTCTTCTTGCCTCAGCCTCAGATGCAATCATTATAGGTTTTCAAGTGCGNCCATCNCAAAGTGCTAGGTCACTTGCAGAAAAAGAAGGTATTGATATAAGGCTATACTCTATTATTTATGAGGCTATAANTGAAATCAAAAGTGCTATGGAGGGTATGTTAGAGCCAACAGANGAAGAATCCATTGTAGGAAATGTNGAAATAAGAGAAACATATAAAATATCTAAGATAGGTACTATAGCAGGTTGTTATGTTACAAATGGAAATATCCTAAGAAAAAATAAGATAAGACTTATNAGGGATGGAATAGTTGTATATACTGGAAAAATTAAACAACTTAAAAGGTTCAAAGACGATGTAAACGAAGTTAAAAATGGTTATGAGTGTGGTTTAAGTATCGCTGACTATAATGATATCAAGGTGGGAGATATAATAGAATCGTTTGAAATTAAAGAAATCAAAAGAAAACTTTAGATTTGCATTATGCCAAAAAGAGAAAAAACAAAATATACATTAAGAGAATTAAAGGAATTTGAGAAACTTATTTTAGAGAAAAGGGATAATGCACAGGGTGAACTTGATTTTATTAAAGAGTCACTAGTAAGGAAAAATCTATCTGGAACAGATTCTACACAAGGAGCGCTTAAGACTCTTGAGGATGGGGCAGATACAATGGAAAAAGAAAGTTTAAGCCAACTTGCAGGAAGACAGCAGACATTTATAAATAACCTTGAAAAAGCATTAATTAGAATCAAAAATGGAACTTACGGTATTTGTAAAGACACTGGAAAATTAATAGATAAAAAAAGGTTAAGAGCAGTCCCCCATGCAACACAATCTATAGAAGCTAAATTAAATAGAGGTTAACTTGAGTTTTCTTGAATCAGGTATAGAGTCCCTCATTTTTTGTTCCCCAAAGCCAATTAAAATAGAAGAGATTATTAAGGTTTTTGCAGAAGCAAAAAATAAGAATTATGATGAAAAAAAAATAAAAAAAACTTTATCTCAATTAATTCTTAAATACGAAGACTCTTCATTTCCATTTCAAATAATTGAATCCGGAGGGGGGTTTCAATTTTTAACAAAAAATGAGTTTTCTGATCTAAATGAAACACTCCTCAGGCAACAGTCTAAAAGAAGATTATCAGTATCAGCTCTTGAGACACTATCTATTATTGCTTATAAACAACCCGTCACGAAATCAGAGATTGAAAAAATAAGAGGAGTTAACTGTGACTATACTATTCAAAAACTTTTAGATAAAGAATTAATTATTATAAAGGGTAAGTCTGATAAGGTTGGAAGACCCTTAATATATATAACTAGTGATAAGTTTATGGATTATTTTGGAATAAATAATTTAGATGAGTTACCCACTATTAAAGATTTTAAAAAAGAAGAAAACTCCATAGGAGATGAGAAAGAAGTCTGAACCTTCAGAGGTTAGAATAAATAAATTTATCTCCCAATCAGGAATATGTTCAAGAAGAGAAGCCGATAGTCTAATTAAAAAGGGATTAGTTAGAATAAATGGGAAAAGCTGTAAAATACTTGGTCAAAAAATCAAAACCTATGATAAAGTTGAGGTTAATGGAAAAGAAATAAAGCCAGAAAAAAAGTCTTACATATTATTAAATAAACCAAAAGATTTCATAACAACAAGTAAAGATACCCACGGACGTAGAACGGTTTTTGAATTATTAAAAGGGATTAATGAAAGAGTCTTTCATGTTGGAAGGCTAGATAGGAAAACTACTGGGTTATTACTTTTTACAAATGATGGTGATTTAACAAAAAAATTAACTCATCCATCTCACAAAGTAAAAAAAGTATATTATGTCAAATTAGATAGAGCACTTGAAGAATCAGATTTAAAAAAAATAAAATTAGGAATTAAAATAGATGAAGAATTAGTCTTCGTGAATAATATTAATAAGTTAGATAAGAAAGGTGAGATAGGAGTTGAAATTCATATTGGAAAAAATAGAATAATAAGAAAAATTTTTGAGACATTAAATTATAAAGTAGAAAAACTTGATAGAGTTCTTTTTGGGACACTAACAAAAAAGAATTTACCAAGAGGAAAGTGGAGAAAGTTATCTGCAAACGAAGTTCGAAGTCTTAAATCTTTTTAAAACAATTAAATTATGTCTCATGAGATATAATTTGTAGATTTATATTAAACTTGTAATCTATATTATGTCTCATGAGATAAACGTAAAAATAAATTTTAATAAGGAAAGATCATTTTGCTATTATAACAAAAAGGGGGAAAGAATAAGAGTTTATAATGGTAACAATTTCAACATAAATTTATTTCCAAATAAAGAAAAGAATTTAAATAAAAGAAAATTTTTACTTAATGAGCTCAAAACTTTAATTGAGAATAATTTAAATTCCTCAAAACAAACAAATTATTTAAACGAAGAATCCAAAGATATTATTTACGAACAAAGTATTTATAAGGAAAGGATACCTATTAAATTATTTGAGCATCAAAAAAATGGCTCAAAGTCCGTGGCCCTAGAAATAGCAAACCTAATAAGAGATAAGCAGTCCAAAGGAAGAAATTGTATTCTGGGCTTAGCTACAGGCTCATCTCCTATCTCAATCTATAATGAACTAGTAAGGATGTACAGAGAGGAGAAACTTAGCTTTCATAATGTAATTACATTCAACTTAGATGAGTATTTTCCAATGCAACCAAACTCATTACATAGTTATCATAAATTTATGTTTGATATACTTTTTGATCACATAGACATTCAAAAAAAAAATATTAATATTCCTAAGGGAGACTTAGATCCAAATGATATCGAAAAGTATTGCCTTGAGTTTGAAAATAAAATAAAATATGCTGGGGGGTTAGATTTTCAATTATTAGGTATAGGTAGAAATGGTCATATTGGATTTAACGAACCTGGGTCAATTGAGTCATCGATAACAAGAAAAGTTAAAATTGAAGAGACAACAAGGTTTGATGCGGCTGATGAATTTATTGGAATAAATAACGTACCTAAAGATGCTATATCTATGGGGGTTAAAACTATTCTAGAGGCTAAAAGAGTAGTTCTAGTAGCATGGGGAGATACTAAAGCTTACATTATTAAAAAATCCGTAGAGGAAAAAGCAACTGAGTTAATTCCAGCTTCTCTTCTTCAAAAACACTCTAACTGTTCTTTTATCCTAGACAAAGAATCTGCATCAAGCCTAAATAGGATGAGATGTCCTTGGGTCTACACTAACATAAGTAAAAAACCTAAAAATAACTTAAGTACTTATACAGCTGGATGGTCGAATATTAATATTAAAAAAGCTGTTATATGGTTAAGTTTCAAAAAAAAGAAACCAATACTACAGTTAACTGATGAAGATTACAATGAAAATGGAATGGGAGGAATATTAGAAATACATAAATCTGCATATGTCACAAATATTAATGTATTCAATATGCTGGAACATTCAATAACTGGGTGGCCTGGTGGCAAATCAAATTCGGATGATTTAAACAGGCCAGAGAGATCAAAACCAAATAAAAAAAGAGTATTAATTTTTTCTCCACATCCAGATGACGATGTCATATCGATGGGTGGTACCTTTTCTAGACTAATTAATCAAGGGCATGATGTCCACGTGGCGTATCAGACTTCCGGCAACATAGCCGTAAGTGATGAAAAAGTCTTAGAGATAGCAGAACTTATAAAAAGACTTACTATCTCGCTATCAGTAAAAGATCTTAATAAATTAATAAGCAATGAGAAAACAAAAATAGAAAAATATCATATCATTTGGGGAGCAAAGTTTCATGATAGTCTAAAAGGCTTACTAAGAGAAAAAATTGATTTAGATGGATACAGTATATTAAATAAAATCAAAGGAATAATTAGAAAATCAGAAGCTTTTCAAGCATGTGATTATTTAGGGTTAGAAAAAGATAAAATTTATAATTTAGATATGCCATTCTATCAAACTGGAAAAATAAAAAAGAAAGAATTATCTAATGCAGATATTGAAATTGTTCAAAACTTAATAAATAAAATAAAACCTCATCAAATTTTTGCAGCTGGTGATTTGAGTGATCCCCACGGCACTCATAGACTTTGTCTTCGTTCAATATATAATTCTATTAATAACTTGAAATCGAAATCATTCATGAGAAATTGCTTTGTTTGGCTTTACAAAGGGGCTTGGGATGAATGGGGGATAGATGAAATTGATATGGCAGTTCCGCTAAGCCCAAATCAAATACTTAAAAAGAGAAGAGCTATTTATAAACACCTATCTCAAAAAGATGTGGTTAGTTTTCCTGGACAAGATAAAAGAGAGTTTTGGCAAAGAGCAGAAGATAGAAATAAAAATACTGCAGAATTATTTTCAGAGCTTGGACTAGCAAAATACGGAGCTATGGAAGCTTTTAAAAGATATTACTTCTGATACATTATGCATTTATTGATTTAGAAAAAAACCTTAAAATAATTATACCTAAAGCTATAAAACTCATACCTAAAATAGCCGGCGTATCAAGGGTCTGGTTGTATCTGAAGTATCCAATCAGAGAAATAAGAAAAATTCCCATGCCGCTCCATATAGCATAAGTTACACCAATAGACATATCTCTTAAAGTTAAAGACATAAAATAAAAAGTAAATGAATAGCCCAAAACAACTAATATGGACGGAAATAATTTTGTAAAATTATTACTCTCCTTGAGGGCACTCGTTGCGATAACCTCCGTAATAATTGCAATTAGAAGATAGAGCCATTTCATAGATTATAGTGGTGCTGGGCGGATTCGAACCACCGACTCACGGATTTTCAGTCCGATGCTCTACCAACTGAGCTACAGCACCTTATTAATAAGATGCA
>NZKG01000001.1 GCA_002692105.1 Marinoscillum sp.
GAGGCTAAAGAAGAAGCTCCTGCTGCTGAAGAGACTAAAGAAGAAGCTCCTGCTGCTGAAGAGACTAAAGAAGAAGCTCCTGCTGCTGAAGAGGCTAAAGAAGAAGCTCCTGCTGCTGAAGAGGCTAAAGAAGAAACCAAAGAAGATAGTTCAAAAAAGGATTAAATTTACCTATGGGATTCACCCGCATAGGAAAAGTATCAAAACATAGAGGTCTTAAAGGAGACTTAATTATCAAAATTTTTGAAAATTTCAATCTAAGTTTTGATGGTATAGACACTGTATATATTGAGCAAGAAAATAGCCATATACCTTATATAATCAAAAAGACAAAAAAAATAAATAATAGAAAGTTTATTTTCCTTTTAAAAAATCAGGAATCAAGAGAGAGCAACGATATGTTGATTAATAATTATATATCAATTAATGATAAGGAAGCAGAAAAATTTCTAAATGAAATTGAAAAATTATTGGAATATCGACTTATTCAAGACGAAAAAGAGATTGGTAAAATTAAAGATTATATTTATAACGATCAGCCAATAGTTATATGCGATATCAATGATAAAGAAGTTATGGTCCCATATGTTAAAGAGTACTTTTTTGATGTAAATCATAAAGAAAAATTAGTTTCAGTAAACATTCCAAGAGATTTAATTAATTTAAATTAATAATCATGAATATTGATATTATAACATGTTTACCAGAAATTTTAGATGGACCTCTAAATGAGAGTATTATCAAAAGGGCTCAAGAAAAAAAGCTAATTGAAATAAATATCCACAACTTAAGAGATTATAGTACTGATAAACATAAAAAAATTGACGATTATTCATTTGGAGGTGGAGGTGGAATGATTCTCCAGATTGAACCTATTTATAAATGCATAGAAAAAATCAAAAAAAATAAAAAGATAGATGAGATCATTTATATGAGTCCAGATGGTAAAAAACTTAATCAAAAAAAAGCTAACAAATTATCCATGCTTAAAAATATAATTATTTTGTGTGGTCACTATAATGGGATAGACGAGAGAATTAGGGAAAATATAATAACAAGCGAAATAAGTATTGGAGACTACGTATTAACTGGAGGTGAGCTACCTGCAGCTGTGTTAATAGATACCGTATCGAGATTAATTCCAGGAGTAATATCAAATGAATCAGCTGCATTATTTGACTCATTTCAAGATAATTTACTTGGACACCCTAACTACACAAGACCAGCTAATTTTAAAGGCTGGAAAGTTCCAGATATCTTACTTTCAGGGAATCAAAAAGAAGTAAATAAATGGAGAGAAAAGAAATCTTATGAGAAGACAAAATCAATTAGACCAGATCTATTAAAATAAAAACTAGAATTTTATTTCTAAACTTAAAAGCAATGCTCCAGAAGTTTCAACATTACTAAAAAACTCAATAATATACGACGGCTTAAGGGTAATAGGAGTTTTTTTAATCTTTTTCTTAAATCCTATTCCAACCCTATTTCTATTAAAGCTCATATTAGACATAAATATTTCATTTAATATAAATGGAGATAATCCAATTAATTTGGTGCTGTATTGAATTCTAAATCTATTTCTTATTAAGTTTTCTTCATAATTTTCCCTAAATCTAAATGCATTTCTTAAGCGAACTTTAAAGTTTTTAAATATCTCATATGAAATGTCCACATAAGGTCTTCTCTCTAAATACCTACCTCTACTATTTGTTTTACTTAATTCTCTGTAATAGAGTCCAAGAGTTAAATCTTTTATGTCATAACTAATCCCGAAGTTTACCCATGAGGCAGTGGACTCTCCCTCCTCAAAATCATATTTATTTCTATATTTAAATTTCAGGTCAAGATCTTTATTTACTTTACCTGTCATTTCAATAGTTGGCCAAAATTGAGAGTGTGATTGAGATTTTAGACTGAAAGAATAAAAAAAGAATAAAAAAACTAAAAGAATTAAATAATTATATCTTAACATAGATATGTTAAGCTAATAAATTTATAACAAAAAAAGGGACTAAAAAGTTAGTCCCTATTGCTACTAATTAATTTTATATTTATTTAAACAAGTCAAATTTAACCCCTGCAGTATATCTTGAGCCATAAAATTCTTCTTGCATCACGTACTGTTCCTCACCCTGATAATATCTCAAGGCCTGATTTGTAAGGTTTTTAGCCTGAGCATATAGAATAAGGTTTTTTGTTAGAGAAACTGAAGCGTTAATGTCTAAAAATCCCTGAGAATCATAATACCTATCTCTTGTAGGCCTACTTCCAAATTCATCAATATATCCATCAGTGAAGTTATATGAAACTCTAACATTAAACTTATCTGTCTCATAGTCAAGTGATGCATTAAATGTATTTTTAGCAGCACCAGGTAAAGGAACTTTATCTAAGTCAGACCTATCAAGAACTCCTTCGGTGTCAGTATCGGCATAAGTATAGTTTAGATACAAACCTAAATTTTTAAGTATTTGTCTTTGAAAGGCAACCTCAAAACCAAATACAGAAGCTTTAGCGCCATTTCTGGGTTGTGAAATCGCTAATTCTCCAGTATATCCTGTATACGTTCCGTCATACTCAAAATTATAAATAAAATCGGATAGATTTTTATAAAAAACTCCCCCTGATAAAAGTCCAATATTTGAGAAATATGACTCAAAGTTTAAGTCTAAATTAAGTGCCTTCATAGGATCAAGTAATGGATTACCAAGATTTAATTCCTCATCTTCTTCAATATACTCTTGAAAAGGAACTAGAGCATAATAATCTGGTCGAGCAATTGTATTTGTCCAAGATAATCTAAGAGCAGAATTTTCTGACAAATTATATTTAAAGAGAACAGCAGGAAGGAAATTAGAATAATTATCTTCTACTTCATCCGAAATACTAACCGTCTCGTTCTCATAATCAACATTTCTTCCCGTATAGGAAATATTTGTTGACTCAAATCTTCCACCAATTATAAGTGATAAATCAGAAGTAAGATTAACATCATACATAAGATAAGCAGCAAAAATATTTTCATCGGCCTCATAATTTTCAGCTGCAAATTCATCAAGAACTAGCTCAGAAGTAAATCCTGTTCCTAATAAGTCAAGCCCTCCTAGATACTCTTTAGTTACGAAGTTACCAGCTAAATATTTTCCACCCGCTAAATAATTAGCGTCTGACTGATCTTCAAGTGGGAACTGGGATAATACATCACCTGCCAGTGTTCCCTCAAACTCTGACCATGTATTATTTCTCTTCTTGTTTTTAGCTCTATTTTTTAAACCAAACTTAAGAATTCCAGAAGTACTTACTGGTAGAGTAAAATCTACTTTGGCGTTGGCCTCATTCTCATAAGTCCATTTTTGGGCTTGTTCTGGATCTCTAGCCTCTGACTGACCCACCACGTTAGGATCTAAATATGAAATAAATGGTTTTCTTGTGTCAGATAAATCCATTATTATAGATACGGGGTCGTTTCTGAATGTGAGATATCTCTCGTTAGGTCTCTCTTCTGATGCTCTTGAATAATTGACCATCCAATCAATTTTTAGCTTATTAGACACTAAATGGTCTCCTCCTAAAGTCATATTAAGAGCTTTCTGATCTTCAAGTCTAGTGGCTTTGTTCTTGCTATCATCAATACCTCCTTTTGTCTGCCTCTCTACCCTAGCCTCCATCTGATAGGTGTTGTTTCCAAGTGATGTATAATTACCTTCTCCCATTGTATCATCCATATTCTTAAATCTTAACCTGAACCTATTTTCCCAATCGTCCCTGTGATTATACAATGAATTAAAATAAATTTTACTTGAAGCAGAAAATTCATAGTCTAAGTTCAACGATAAACTTTTTCTTTCTCTTTTTACATAATACGTTCTTATATCCATCTCCTTCATATACCTAATCCCATCAACTTCTCTCCATTCTGCCTCAATATTATCTGACCCATAATCTCTATTATTGTAAGATCCTGATAAAAGGAAACCAAAATTTCCTAACCTATTACCTAGAACAAAAGATCCATTATAAATTGGTTTTGATGTAATTGGACTGAACCCAGAACCTATATCTGCCGAAAACCTTAATGCATCCGGAGCAGATCTCGTTACTAAATTTACTACACCACCTACTGCATCACCATCCATATATGGAAGTACAGCTTTATTGACTTCAATTGTTTGAATCATATCTGCTGGAATTAAATCTAACTGAACGTTTCTATTGTCACCTTCGGCAGAAGGAATTCTTGAACCATCAATTTGAACCGAGTTTAATGCAGTTGCTAAACCTCTTACGACAATATTTCTAGCCTCACCTTGATCACCTTGCATTGTAATACCAGGAATTCTTTTTAGGGCATCTCCCATATTTGAATCTGGAAACTTTCCAACCTGATCAGCAGAAATTATGTTGGTTATATTTACATTATTTTTTTGTTCATTTAATGCTCGTGCCTGTCCTTGAAGATTATTTCCAGTAATTATAATTTCATCTCCAATAATTATACCAGGCTGAAGTTCGATATTTACTTCAGAATTAGAGGAAGATGAAACACTAACATTTATTTCAAAGTTGTTATAACCTATATATGATACCTTAAGTTTATAATTATCAGGATCAACATTTGGGATAATATAATTACCTTTAACATCAGAAATTGTTCCATAATCTGTACCATCTAAAATTATATTTGCACCTGGTAGAGGAAAACCATTGTCTTTATCGACAATCGTTCCAACTACAGCTCCGTTCTGAGAATAAATATTATATGATAAAAAAGTTAAAATTAATAATAAGAGATTTTTCATTTGATTATATTTTCAGACGAAATTAATTATGTGACATTTCCGTTTTTTAAACCCAATGTTATTAGATAGTTAAACTTCGATGCTTAAATAACCCGAATTAATAATTGTTGGCTTAGAAGTTAACCTGATTTTTTTAAAAAATTTATTATTAAAGTTAAAGTCAACATTTAAATTACCGCCCCTAGCTTTTACTAAACTATATTTTTTTTCAAAAGCAAGAAAGACAGCCAAAATAGAAGCTGTAGAACCAGAGCCACAACTTAAGGTTTCTCTATTAACTCCCTTCTCAAAGGTTCTAATTTGAATATGATCTTTTTCTTTTTTAACAATATTAATATTGAATGGGGCCTTTAGAAATTCTTGAGATAAAGTCAATTTGATAACTCTTTTATTAAAAAAGTTATCATGTAAACTTTTGGAGAACTCCACATAATGAAGGGTTCCTGTATTAATTAGGAATCCATTTATAAACTCTCTGTATTTATTGATTTTTGGAATTTTTAAATCAATATCACTTTTATTTACTTGAGCCTTACAATGCAATCCATTAGATAAAAAATTATATTCTTTCTTTAAGTTTATCCTAGTCATGTATTTTACAGCACAAATCGAACCGTTTCCACAAAAGCTAGGTGAGGAGTCAGGGTTATAAAAATCCAATTCAAAATCTTTATTTCTTGATTTAGTTATAATTAATAATCCATCAGAATTTGAAAGCTCTCTACTGTCAAAAATCAACTTTGAAATTTTATTGAACTCGGGCAACGAGTTATCTAGGTAGTCTAATAAAATAAAATTGTTACCTGCTGATTCTAATCTAGAATATTTGATTTTCATCTGTTAGAAGAAGGCGTAAGGGTTATAACTTTTCCTTAATCTTTGCGCTCTTACCTTTTCTATCTCTGAGATAGAATATTCTGGCTCTTCTTACTTTACCTTTCCTAACTAGATCAATCTTATCAATTGAAGGAGAGAGTATAGGTATAATTTTTTCTACAGCTATCGAATCAGAAATTTTTCTAATAGTAAATGTTTCACCATTTGTTCCTATATTTTTTCTCTGGAGGACAGTACCCTGAAACTGCTGAATCCTCTCCTTATTACCCTCTCTGATTTTGATGTGTACATTTATAGTATCTCCAGAACCAAAATCAGGAAATGACTTTAAGGTCTCTGAGTTTTCTTTAGTAAGCTTGAAATCAATCGATGCCATATTTTTTTTTTGGTGTGCAAATATACTCTATTTTTAATGTTTTAAAATTTTCTGATTATAATTTTAATTACTCATCAAAGTATTCTTTTATCTGGTCCCAAGAGTAGTAATGAAATGATAAGTCATCGCTCATAGCTACAAAGATACCATTCTCAAAAGGTTCTGGGAAAGGCCCAGGATGAAATTCTGATCCATCTGAGTCAATACAATTAACATAAAAACTTCCTGTTTGTTTGTAATCTAATTCTGGTGAAAAAATTCTAAACTGATTGACCTTCTGTTGATCTGAAACAACTACATAATTATTATCCTTATTTATAATGCTTATTCCCTCTTGATCACCTGTAAAATTTTTAGCAAAATTTAATATCTCATAATCTCCATCCTCTGGGTCTGCATGGTAAGCCCTTACCCCAAATCCTTCATCTGAGTAATATATTATATCGTTTATATTATCTACAGAAATTGCCTCTATCTCTTTTTTTCCAGAGAATAATCCAAAAGTTCTTAAATACTCAAGCTCAAATTTATTTTTATTATATACTAATTTATACTGAGAAACATATTCTCCTGAAATACCATCTTTTTTTCCAACTATTGCGTTAGCGAACCCCTGCTTATCTTTCCACAAGGCAACTCCCATGGGCTCAGGGTTTTCTTCATCTTTAAAAACTCTCAGTCCTCCACCATCTAACTCAAGCATGTCAGGTAGAGAAAAAATTCTTACAGTATTTTTAAATCTTTCTGTGGCAACTAGAATGTCAGTTCTGATATCACCCATCCTAACACCTTTTATAACATCAACATTATTTGGCCTAGATATATTAAAGATGGACCTTTCTTTATCAATTTTTCCATTCAGATCATAGACAATTATTGCACCATCCACGTCTTTCTGAGTCCCAATTATTAAACTTTCACTAGGATTCGATTCATTGTACCATATTGCTGGATCGTCAATATCTCTCTCTACCTTCTCTGTCTGTACAATAGAATATATTATTTCAGTTTTCTTAAAATTACCATCTTTTAAAGAACAAGAGAGACATATTAAGATTAGTAGAATTAAGTTTTTCATCTTTAATTTTTTGCAATGATAATATTTCAATATTACGTTTCTTACTTTCTTATTGTTAAATTTGTATAAAATGTTAACATGTTCGGTTTTCTCAAGAAAATATTAGGATCTAAGTCAGATAAGGATTTAAAAGAAATATATCCTCTAGTTGATAAAATCAACTCTGAATATGACAAGCTCAATACAATAAGTGATGAAGATTTAAGATCAAAGACAGAGGAATTCAAATTAAAAATTAAAAATTCTTTAATAGAAACTGAGGAAGAAATTAATAATCTAAAAATTAATTACGAGAACAGTGAGGGGTCATTAGATGAAAAAGAAGAAATACTTAATTCAATCGATAAGATAATAGAAGATCAAAATGAGATTATTGAAAATATACTAAATGAAATTTTACCTGAGGCATTTGCGGTAGTAAAAGAGACTGCTAGAAGGTTTTCAGAGAATGGTTCACTTGAGGTAAAGGCAACAGATTTCGACAAAGAAATTGCACAGAAGAAAGAAAACATTAAAATAAAAGGCTCTAAGGCGATATGGCTAAATAAATGGGAGGCAGCTGGTGTTTCAATTGAGTGGAATATGGTTCATTACGACGTCCAGCTAATTGGGGGTGTAGTCCTTCACCAGGGTAAAATATCAGAAATGGCAACAGGTGAAGGAAAAACATTGGTTGCAACTTTACCAGCATATCTCAATGCTTTATCTGGGAGAGGAGTTCATATTGTCACAGTGAATGACTATTTAGCAAAAAGAGATGCTGAGTGGAATGCTCCTATTTTTCAATTCCATGGACTTGAAGTTGACTGTATAGATAAACACGATTCTAATTCTAGTGAGAGAATTAGGGCATACAATGCTGACATCACATACGGAACAAATAACGAATTTGGTTTTGACTACTTGAGAGATAATATGGTAAGAGAGAAATCAGAACTAGTTCAGCGAAAACATAATTTTGCAATGGTCGATGAAGTTGATTCTGTTCTCATAGATGAGGCAAGAACTCCTCTTATTATCTCAGGCCCTATACCCAAAGGGGATGTCCACGAGTTTTTTGATCTAAAGCCTCGAATTCAAAAACTTTTTGACCTACAAAAGAAGATGGTAACAAACTATTTATCAGAAGCTAAAAAGTTAATAAGTGAGGGAAAGGAAGAGGAAGGAGGATTATCATTATTTAGGGCATACAGAGGTTTACCAAAATACAAGCCTTTAATAAAATACTTAAGTGAGATTGGTACTAAGGCAATAATGCAGAAAACAGAAAATATATACTTACAAGACAACTCTAAGCTAATGCCTGAGGCAGACGAGCCACTTTACTTCACTATTGAAGAAAAAAGTAATAGTATCCAGTTAACTGAGAAGGGTACCGACACAATAACAAGTTCAGGTGATGACAAAAACTTTTTCATAGTTCCTGATATAGGAGTTGAGATAGATAAAATAGAAAAATTGGATAAACCCATAGAAGAAATTGCTAAAGAAAAAGAGAAGTTAATCCAAGATTTTAGTGTAAAGACTAAAAGAATACATAGCATAAACCAACTTCTTAAAGCTTATTCTCTTTTTGAGAAAGACCAAGAGTATGTTGTTATGGACTCAAAAGTAAAAATAGTTGATGAACAGACTGGTAGGATTATGGAGGGAAGAAGGTACTCAGATGGTCTCCACCAGGCAATTGAGGCAAAGGAAAATGTTAAGATTGAGGATGCTTCCCAGACTTATGCAACCATAACTCTCCAGAACTATTTCAGAATGTACAATAAATTATCTGGCATGACTGGTACAGCCGAAACAGAAGCCGGAGAATTCTGGGAGATATATAATTTAGACTGTGTTGTGATACCGACAAATAGAGACATAGCAAGGTCTGACATGGAAGATAAAATATACAAGACCCTAAAAGCTAAATTTAGCGCTGTTATTGACGAGATAATTGAACTTAAAAATAATGGGAGGCCAATCCTCGTAGGTACTACGTCTGTAGAGATTTCAGAGCTTCTTGGGAGGATGTTGAATATGAAGAAAATTCCGCATCAGGTTTTAAATGCAAAGCAGCATGCTAAAGAAGCTGATATTGTTGCAGAAGCTGGTAAGCCAGGTACAGTGACAATAGCAACAAATATGGCCGGAAGAGGGACAGATATAAAACTTACAGATAAGTCTAAAGAGAGTGGCGGCTTAGCAATTATTGGTACAGAAAGACATGAGTCTAGAAGAGTTGACAGACAGTTACGAGGAAGGTCCGGTAGGCAGGGAGATGTGGGTTCTTCTCAATTTTTTGTATCGTTAGAAGACAATTTAATGAGGTTATTTGGGTCTGATAGGATGATTAAAGTGATGGATAGAATGAATATGGATGAAGACGAAGTAATTCAGCACAGTATGATAACAAAATCAATTGAGAGAGCTCAGAAGAAGGTGGAAGAGAACAATTTTGCTATTAGGAAAAGACTTCTTGAGTACGACAATGTAATGAACTCTCAGAGAGAAGTTATATACAAGAAGAGGAGAAATGCTATAATTGGAGAGAGGTTAGAAGTAGATATCTTAAATACTATTTATGACACATGTGACGACATAGTCTTAACCTCAAAACAAAATGACAACTACAAAGATTTTAGGTTAAATGTATTAACTATTCTAGGTCTTGATTACAGCAAATTAAGTGAGGACGATTTCAGGCAGAAGCAACCAGAGGAGATAACAAAATCATTATTCGAAGCTGTAAATGATAATTATAATAGAAAAAACAATAGTATTTCAGAGGCTGCATACCCTATCCTTAAAAAGATAAAAAAAGAAAGAGGTGGTGTGGTAAAAGATATTTTAATTCCATTTACAGACGGTAACAGGCAGATAGGTGTCTCTGTAAACCTTGAAGATTCATTGGAAAGCAAAGGTAAAAACATTATTAAAGAAATGCAGAAGACAGTTTGCCTAGGAATGATTGATTTAAATTGGAAAGAACATCTTAGAGAAATGGATGATCTAAAACAATCTGTACAGAGTGCGGTATATGAACAGAAAGACCCTCTAGTGATTTATAAATTTGAAGGTTTTGAACTATTTAAAAAATTTATTGCTAAAGTAAATCAGGACACAGTATCATTCCTTACAAAATGTCTTATACCAATTCAGAGTTCAAGTCAAGTTGAGGAGTCTAAACAGACAAAGGACAGAAACAGGTACGACACAAATAAAGAAGAGTCTCGTTCACTTCTAACTGGTAACAAAACCCAACAAATAGAAAAGACCAAACCAATTAAGTCTGAAAAAGTTTTTGGTAGGAATACTAAAGTTTCAGTAAGGTATGAAGATGGGACAGTAAAAAAAGATATAAAATTTAAAAAAGTTGAGAACGATATTAATTCTGAAAAATGTGTTGTTATAGAAGACTAGTTCTAATTTTTTTTTGCCTCTCATATTTTCTGTGTAGCTGCATAAGCCAGCAAGCTACTGTATCAAGTAATGATTCCAGGAGATATTTTGAAGACCTCTCCTATATTAGAGAATCAGAAACTAAAATTCAGAAAGAAGAAATATTAGATGAAGACTACACTTTAGATACTAACTTAGGATTAAATAATAAGATAGATAGCATACTAAGTATTATTAAAAGTGAAGTTGAAGAAAATATATACACCGATGGATTTACTATTCAAATATATTTAGGTGATGATAGAGATGAAGCAGAAATTACAGCAGATAAATTATTTCAATTAGATAGCCTAGCAGTTAGTAAAACAGTTTTTACTCAGCCAAATTACAGAGTTAAGACAGGAGGGTTTTTTAATAGGTTTAAGGCAAATTATGAATTCAAAAAATTAAAAAAAAGAATTTCCAAATGCTATTATTATCCCTGAAAAAATTAAAATAAACTAAGCAATTCATTTCTCATATTTTCATTTATAGATACCGCTAATATCAATGAAATAATAAGTCCAATTCCTGCACTTAATGAATCTTTTCCTATCATCTTAAGAGCATCCTTATAATTTCCATTTTTCTTTCTTAGATTAATTGCCAACTCTCTACCTCCTAGTAGACCTATAAATACCCATGTTGTACTTATTGGAATAGAACTAATCTCTTTTAAATAAAATAGCAAACACGCATAGATGAAATCAACTACGGTAGCTGCTCTGACGTCAATAATATCCGACTTCTCCAAAACAATCTGTTGAATTCTATCACCTCTTAGATAAAAGAGAAGGCCAAGGCCAAAAAATATGAAAGAGGCTACCACTATAAATTGATCATAATTTAAAGATCTTGGAAGTACAACAGCTACGTTTGCCATGTCCTGCATGATCCAGGCAGACCATAGGGCACCACTTGAGACCCACTGAAGGGGTAACCATATCCTAGAGGGTTTTGAGTTTTTAAACTTCTCAAAAATATTAGTAGTTAAAATCCATACTAGCATGGCTATAAAGAATGCTATAAAGTATCCAAAAAAACTTTTAGAAAGAATACTTGTTATGGAGCTGGCTTGGGTTGCAAATGCACTAAGTAATAAAATTGAAGTAGACACCGGCATTTTGAATCTAGTCATTATCAATAACGCTACTGGAGCAAAAACCTGAAGAAATTTAAAATTATCAGGAGCTTCATTTAACCCTTTTGATGCTAATCTGCCATAACTTATATCGCCACCATAATTATACCAACTATAAGTAACTGTTATTAGGAAGATACCTCCCATATATATCCAGAGGTAATACCATTTCTTATCAGAATTAGATGCAATGAATGTTCCAATTGTTTGTATACTATCATTGGCTATGGCCGAATAGGATGCCATGAAGAAGATAGACCACATAGCAATTTCAGGATAAGGATAAACTACATAACAAAAAACTGTAAGTATAGATGGTATAATTAAATCTGATTTTTTAAAATCCATATTTAAATTTATATGATATATAATTAGTTCTAAAATCAATTTAAATTAAATAAATGTTAATTCTTAAAAAGAGTCTAATTAAAAAAAGAAACTACCTTTGTAGTAATTATGATTAAAATGGACAAATTAGTAGAGGCTATTTCAAGCTTCATCAAAGATAAATTTGATGTAATGAAAGGAGATATTGTTGAAAAAATTTCTTCAATTATTTCGAGATTAATTACATTCTTTATTTTATTTCTTATCCTAATGTTCTTAATTGGATTTTTAAGTATTGCTGCTGCTAACTTGATTAATGACTTTACCCAAAATAGCTATATTGGATATTTAGCTGTTGGTATTTTCTACTTGATGATATTTATCGGACTGTACAAATATTCTAAAACGGGCAAATTAAAAGATAGAATCGAGTCTGAGTTTTTGAAAGGATTGAAATAGTTAGATTTCTCCAAGCCTCTTCCTCATCTTACCCGCCTGAACACCAAACATCATCTTAAATCTCCTACAGAAATAGGCAGTGTCCTTATACCCTACATCATTACTTATCACCTTAACTGCATTTTTTTCATCTCTTAAGAGATCTATTGCCTTCTCCATTCTCTTATGCTCTATATAGTCTTGAGGAGAAAACCCAATGCTATTTCTAAAAAATTGACCAACATAGTCTTCAGATATATTAAGGTGGTTTGATAAAACTTTATTAGATAATTCTTTATTTATATTTCTTTCAATAAACGAAAATAGATTCAGGATCTTCTCATCACTAAAATATTTATAATTCTCTTCAATCCCTGAAAAGAGTGGTTGATTAGATAGAAAAGATCTTATTATTTCATAGACTAATTTAGTAGACATGAGATCAATCACATTGTTAAATCCAACATGTTTATTTTTTAACTCATTAGATATTGATCTTAATGTCATTAAAATATTTTTACTATTAAATACATCAATACCTACATACTTACTATGAAAAATATTAATTAAATCATAAGCCTTAACATCAATGCTGATAATTAAAAATTTCTCAGACCTTGAATTTGAGTTAGATTCTAAATCTTCACATATATATTTAGGCTTTTTATCTATGAAATCTTCGTAAGCCAAAGTCCTAGCACGCGTTGAACCAAACGAAAGAGATTGAGTGTTATGTGATGATATAAATAAAGCAGAATTCTTTTCTAGAGTTTTTTTATTTTTTCCATATCTCAGCCTCCCGTCAATAGGAAATATTATTGTGTTATCAATATCATAAAAGTTCGCTATGGTGAATGATTTTTTTAAACTTCTCAAAAATATTAGTAGTTAAAATCCATACTAGCATGGCTATAAAGAATGCTATAAAGTATCCA
>NZKG01000002.1 GCA_002692105.1 Marinoscillum sp.
CTCTACTATTGACCAGGCAATTGAAATACCATCATACGTACTGGTTCCCCTTCCAATCTCATCCATAAGGACTAGACTCCTATCAGTGAGGTTATTCATTATGCTTGAGGTCTCAATCATTTCCACCATAAAAGTTGACTCGCCTCTCGATATATTGTCAGAAGCACCAACTCTTGTAAATATCTTATCAACTATACCTATGCTGCTACTATCAGCTGGGACATAAGAACCAATTTGGGCTAAGATTACAATTAGGGCAACCTGTCTTATTATGGCCGACTTACCTGACATATTTGGTCCAGTAATAATTATTATCTGCTGCGATGAATTGTCCAGATAAACATCGTTTGGAATATAGAACTCATCATCAGGCAAGCTTTCCTCAATGATTAGGTGCCTTCCCTTCTTAATTTCTATCTTATGATTATCACTGATTATAGGTTTAGTTAATTTAGATTTTATAGCAACAACAGAAAAAGATAGCAGGCAGTCAAGGTAAGAAACTGAGAATGAAATTTTTTGAAGTATATCAACATTTCTAGAGAGTTTGTCAAGAATCTTATGGAAAAGAGCTCGCTCTATATCTAAAATTTTCTCATCAGCATTTAAAATTGTCTCCTCATATTTTTTTAATTCCTCAGTTATGTATCTTTCTGCATTTACTAGAGTCTGTTTCCTTATCCAATTTTCAGGGACTTTATCTTTATGGGCATTTGTTACCTCAAGATAGTATCCAAAAACCTTATTATAAGCTATTTTTAAAGAGCTAATTCCTGTTCTCTCCACCTCTTCATTTTGGATTTTAAGGAGTATGTCTTTGCCCTCATTAGAAATCTTTCTTAGGTCATCTAACTCCTGATTGTAGCCATCGCTTATAACCTTCCCTGAGGAAAAATTTAATGAAGCACTGTCGTGAATTGAATCGCTAATAAAATCAATTATTTTTTTAAAGTGAGGAAGGTTTTTTGACCAGGACTTGAATTCTTTTCTCTCAGAACTTTGCAGTTGAAGTTTTAAATCTTCGACGGACTTTAAAGAGTTTTTAAGAGATATAAGTTCTTTTGGATTCGCCCGATTTAATGCAATCTTCGAGGAGATTCTCTCAATATCAGATATCTCATTCATTGACAATATAACTGAGTCTCTCAGGTGATCATTATCAATAAAATATTCTATATAACTCTGTCTTTTACTTATCTCATTTTTATCAAGCAAGGGGTTGAGTATCCACCTACCCATTAACCTTGATCCCATAGGGGTCAGGGTCTTATCAATCGTATCTTTTAGTGTTATTGAATCGTTTTGTAGTGGGCTTATTAACTCTAGATTTTTTACAGTAAACTTATCGAGCCACATAAACCTGTGATCCTCTATTCTTGAAAGACTAATGATATTTCTTAAGTCGTTATGCTCGGTTAACTCTAGATAGAAAAGGATTGCTCCGGCTGAAACAATGCCATTCCTCTCTTCTTCGACACCGTAACCTTTAAGACTTTTTACATTAAAAAAAGTAATAAGCTTATCGTATGAGTATCCAACTTTGAATATCCACTCATCCAGACTAAAAATATTACTCCCGTGAAATTTAGAATCCATGAAATCCTTCTGAGATTTAGAACATATAATTTCAGAGGGGCTGTAGGTATAAAGTAACTTCTCAAGCTGGTCATAATTACAGTCGCATAATGAAAACTCACCTGTTGATATATCTAGAAATGATACGCCAAACTTATTATTAGACACGTGAACAGAAGCAAGAAAATTATTTTTCCTGGAGTCTAAAACATTATCATTTAAAGATAATCCCGGAGTTACCAACTCAGTTACCCCCCTCTTCACAATTCCTTTTGCTCTTTTTGGGTCCTCTAACTGATCACACACCGCTACCCTACATCCGGCACTGACTAATTTTGGTAGATAAGTTTCTAGAGAATGATGAGGAAAGCCAGCTAACTCTACATTTGATGCAGCGCCATTCGATCTCTTTGTCAAAATGATTCCTAGGATTTTACTAGCTTTAATAGCATCTTCCCCAAATGTCTCATAAAAATCACCTACCCTAAAAAGAAGCATAGCTTCAGGATGTTTAGACTTGATGTCATTATACTGCCTCATGAGAGGAGTTTCTTTGGTTTTTTTTGGGGTATTAGCCAAATTATTTAATATTTTAATTTACTTTGTGCCTGGGATTAATTTGAATTTCTATTCAAAAAAAACCTCTAGCGAACTTACAATATGGTTAAACTATCCGAAAAAAAAAAGAAAGACTTTAGAAGAGATAAGGTTCTAAAACATGCAAACAAAACAGAGCCTGAATTTCCGTCTTTTATTGCCGGTCTTGATACTTATTCTGGAAGTTGGGATTTTCAGATGGCTGCTCACCTGCTAAGGAGGACAACAATAGGCCCTTCTATTGAAGAAATAAATCAGAGCGTTACAGACGGTCTTGAGAAAACTCTAGAAAAGCTATTAGATGAAAAATTCATCAATGTTGATCCACCAATCAACTATCAAGACGAAGACGACCCCGAGACACCTCTTGGCAGTACATGGATAAACGCAGAGAAGAGAGTGGATGACTTTAAAAGAAAAAATTCTTATGCCGCATGGAGGGTAGGCCAGATACTAGACAAGGATAAAGATATCTCTGTAAGAGAGAATATGCTTCTTTTTTGGCAAAACCATTTTGCTACAGAAGCAACAGTAATCAACGACGCCAGGTATACCTACTACATGCATGAGAACTTTAGAAAAAATTTTTTAGGAGACTTTAAGCGGTTAGTTAAGACAGTAAATATAGATCCTGCAATGCTTACATATCTGAGTGGCATATATAATGTAAAGGATGCACCAAATGAAAATTATGCAAGGGAGTTATTTGAGTTATTTACAGTTGGCAAGGGTCCTATAGACGGAGAAGATAGCTACACTTACTACACTGAGTCGGATATTTTAGAGGCTTCTAAAATTCTTACGGGTTGGAGGGTTCAGAGAAATCATGTTGGAGAAGGTAGAGAGTACTTTACCTTAGATCGCCACGATACCTCAACCAAAACTTTCTCAGAAAAATTCGGAAATAAATCAATAAGCTCAAACGGAGACAAAGAACACGAGGACCTAATTGACTTAATTTTTGAGAACGATAGAGTCTCTGAGTTTATATGTGAAAAATTATACAGATGGTTCGTCTATTATGTTATAAACGACGAGGTAAAAAGCAAGATAATTAAGCCTTTAGCTAAAACTTTTAGAGATAATAATTACAGGGTCAAGCCAGTACTCCAACAACTATTCAGAAGTAATCATTTCTATGAGATGTACATAAGAGGTGCCGTAATTAAAAATCCTATTTCATTTAGTCTGGGGTTTCTTAGACAGTTTACGATGTATGGTTTTGACGAACTGGATAACTTTGAAAAATATTATTACTGGAGAGCAAGACACATTAATATTTCCGATCAGGGTCAAAACATTTTAGATCATCCAAATGTTGCGGGATGGCCAGCGTATTACCAAGAGCCTCTATTTCATGAGTACTGGATAACATCAGTAACTCTTCCGAGCAGGACAACACACATTAAATATTACTTATCAAATAATGGCGTAAGAGCTTCTCAAACTGATAATAATATTAGGGTAAAGTCTAAGCCTTTAACTTTAGTTCAAACATTTAAGAATCCTCATGACATTGTGGATACCGTTGACAAACTATGTGAATGGCTCCTGCCTGTCCAAAGTGAAATTTCACAAGATCTAAAAAACGATTTTGTAAATATTGTAGTTGGAGACAATCCCAATATATGGGAGGATGAGTATAATGACTACGTAAATGACCCAGATGATGAGAAAGAGGAATCATTAAATAAAAAACTTAGGTCATTACTAAAAGAAATATGTCTAATGCCTGAGTATTACCTTAGCTAAATGAAAAGAAGAGAATTTTTAAAGAGATCTGTTCCACTTACTGCCGCTCCCATCTACTTATCTGGAGTGCCTGTAAGTGCTATGACAGATTCTTCAACTCTAGCGGCTCTGACCAATGCCGGTTCTGTATCTGATAGATGTTTAGTATTAGTTTTTCTTGATGGGGGCAATGACGGATTAAATACATTAGTTCCCATTGATCAGTATGATATATTAATGAGAGACGGTTCCGGTGGAGATTCGCAGCCACTAAGAAGACCTGACCTAATGATACCAAAAGATAAAATATTACCTCTAAGTGGGTTGTCTGATACAGGGTTACATTCGAGTATGGAAAAATTTCAGACCTTATTTGGTGAAGACAAATTAAACTTTATAAGGAATGTTGGTTACCCTAACCCTAACAAGTCTCATTTCAGATCTACTGATATTTGGAATTCAGCATCCTCCTCTGATGAATACGTTTACAGCGGTTGGTTTGGGAGATATTTAAGCAGTAACCATCCCTCATTCCCAGATGGATACCCAAATACCAACTATCCAGATCCATTAGCTCTATCTATTGGAAATACAGCATCAAACACTTGCCAAGGACCCATAATTAATATGGGAGTTTCAATAAAAAATTTAAATAATTTTGTTGATATTAAAGAAGGAGGCACAAACACCCCTGACACACCGTATGGTCACGAATTAGAATATATAAGAACAGCATCTAACCTAACTAACGAGTATTTTGACAGATTAGAAGATGCGGCAGGAAAGGGTGGTAGTGGTAGTATAGAGTATCCTGATTATAAACTTGCGGACCAACTTAAAATTGTTGCACAACTCATAGCCGGAGGCATAAAATCTAAGATATTTGTTGTGAGAATAGGTGGTTTTGATACTCACGATAACCAGGTTGATGAAGGCAATCCTGAGACGGGAAGACACGCTTTGTTAATGGAAGAGTTATCAGAGTCACTTTTCTCTTTTCAACAAGATATAATTCAGAGGAGCCTTGAGGAGAGAGTCCTGACTATGACCTACTCTGAGTTTGGAAGGAGAGTATTTCAAAATAAATCTTATGGTACCGACCACGGTGAAGCTGCACCAATGTTCTTTCTTAGTCCTTTTCTGAACCCAAATCCTATCGGTTCCCTTCCATCTCTAGAGTACATAGACAATATAGAGTATGAATATGACTTTAGGTCAGTGTATGGCTCCGTTCTGATGGATTGGTTTGGTGTTGATGAGGTAACAATCAAATCAATTCTGTACGAAAACTTTCAATATATTCCTATTCTTGCTGGAACCCAGACAAGTATTGGCGAACCCCACCCCATGTCTAAAAGAATTGAGGCATACCCAAACCCCTTTAAAGATTTTCTTAATATAAATATTGAAGTAAAAGCTGGAGATACTCTTCTCAAATTAGTGGATTCTAACGGTAAAGAGATCAAAGAAATAATAAATAAAAAACTAAAACATGGTATTCACGAATTGAGATACGATGGCTCTAACCTAAAGAATGGAATGTATTTTGCACTTCTAGAAAACGAGGGAAAGAGGAGTGGGGTATCCGTCATAAAACGAAGCTAATTTTTTAATCAATAAAAATTAGATGACAAGAAATTAACAAAGTGAAAAAAACTAAAATTGAAGATCTAAAAAGAATTGAAGTTGATCAATTCAAAAAAAAGAAAAAAAGAGAAGTCATTATCATCTTAGATAATGTAAGGAGTTTAAATAATATCGGGTCATGTTTCAGGACGTCAGATGCTTTTATAATAAAAAAAATTTATTTGGTTGGAATTGCAGGCTCACCTCCAAATAAAGATATTGACAGAACTGCCCTTGGGGCAACGGAATCTATAGACTGGGAACACGTATCATCTATCTCTAAAATTGAAAAAGAGTTAAAAGAAGAAGGTTGGAAAATAGCTCTAATTGAGCAGACAGATGAGAGCATTAAACTTCAAAATTTTAATCCTAAATCAGATGAAAAATTTGCATTTGTATTTGGTAACGAGGTTTTTGGTGTGTCGGATGAGGCTCTTCAGTGCGCTGAACTAGCAATTGAAATTCCACAATTTGGAACTAAGCATTCTTTTAATATTACCGTATCCCTTGGGATAGTTTTGTGGGATCACCTAACAAAAACTACAGGGGCTCACAGAGGCTAGAAAGTTTTGACTCAAATAAGTTTTTAATCTTCTCAAGAAATTTCATGTTACACTTTATCTCCCTACCATCCATCTCAGTTACAGGTGTTATCTCACCATTAGTGCCTGTTGCAAAAACAAGATCAGCATTAATGAACTCAACTAATGACAAGTCTCTTTCTTGGACCTTCATTTTATTTTCTTTTAGAAGGTCTATAAAGGTTTGACGTGTTATTCCAGGCAGACAAGCATGAGCAAATGGTGTAAAGACAGTATCACCTTTTAACATGAATAAGTTTGTGTCATTCAGCTCGGCAACAAATCCCCTTTCATCAAGCATTACTGCAGCATCATAACCTGCAATATTTGCGTGTATCTTAGCAATAACCAAACTCAACATGTTGTTGTGGTGTATTTTAGAGTCTAAGAAGGCAGGGATACTTCTTCTTATTGAGGAGCTGATAGCCCTTATGCCTTTTGAGAAATCATAAACTTTTTTCTTCCACTCCGCAAGAACAATTAGACAGCATCCGCTCTGGTTGAGCCTGGCGTCCATACCTGAAGTAACCTTATCTCCCCTGGTTAATGTGAGCCTTATGTGTGTATCATTATTCATTCCGTTTGCGTCAAGAGTTTCTTTTATAGCTTTCTTTATCTCTTCTTTAGTTGGGACACCTTCGTATGAAAGTGCGTGAGCACCCTCCTGAAGACGGGTAAGGTGCTTGTCATAACAGACAATCCCCTCTGGGTATACTCTTAATCCTTCCCAGACACCATCACCGTTCTGGACAATACTATCAAATACAGAAACCTTTGCCTGATCCCTAGGTAAAAGCTCACCGTTAACGTGGATGAAAATATTTTTATTTTTTGGGTTATATTCTTGAAGCATTATACCGTTATTGAATTAGCTGTTAATTTATTGTAATATTTTAATGACTCAATATAAAGACTTTGACAGTTTTTTGGTAACTCTCTACTACTTGTTTTCTGTTTTACAAATCCAGTTGAATTGTGTACATTTTTATACCAGAACTCAGCCCAAGCACCATCCTCTTTAATTCCACCTTTTTCCCAGGAGAGCATCTCTTCATAAAATTTTATACTAAGCTTAGCACATAGGCTTTTTAGCAGTTTTTTAGGGTTCTTCAAAATTTCTGCTGAGTCTAATACAAGAGGATTCTGGTTTTTAATCATATTAAATAATTGCCAAGACTTCTCAAGGCCGATATCTTGCATTGTTGGCGACTCTATAACCTGGGCAAAAGACGCAATTAACTGCTTAGGATTTCTTACTAAAAAAAGATTCGTCATATCATCAAGAAAATCAAAACTCATCTGCTGATGGTGGTGTGCCATATTTTTTAGGAAGAGAATTTCACAATCTTTTCTAGAATATATGTCTGAGATTATTTCTTCTATGTCTGATGACATAGAGTTTAAAGTTTCCTCACTCCCTGGGTGATCAATTTTATTAGTTGATAGGTAATGTGCATAGAAAGGCTCATCAATCACTTTTGTATCCGGTCTCTTTGAGAAAGAATACATCAATGCAGTTGATAAATTTCTTGGACCTGAAATTAAATTAATAATTTTCATTTCTATTTAGAATCATTTAAAAACAGAATATATTATTTTTTTAAGACATACTTTTTATATGTCCTAACTAAAATCATTAATATTATTGAAATGATAAAAAACCATGCAGTTGCATATATCCAGGAAATATTATTTTTAAGAGTAGCTATAAATATTATAGATATTAAAAATAAGGTGGCTCCTTCACTAAAAAGCCTTAACCTAAACTCACTTAAAATTATCTTTCCATTTTTCATCTGATTTAATAATAGTTGACACACTACTACATATACCACTAAGAGGCCGACAAGAATTAATTTTGTTTTCATCCAAGTTAATTCTAATAAAGTAATGTTTTTATACAACATTGTCCAACCAAATAGAGAGGTTAACAGCACAGAAGGCCATAGGATAATATACATTAGGCGCTTTGCCATAATCAGAAACTGACTTTGAAGGATCTTTTTTTCGTTATTTGGTTTAGATTCAGCTTCCTTAAAATAAATAAAAATTCTCCCAATATAGAATAAGCCTGCAAACCAACATATAACAAAAATTAGGTGTAAAGCCTTAATTGCTAAATAACTCATAACCTTTCAGTTGTCCAATCAGAAATAACTTTAGCCCATCCATTACCATCATTTAAACATGGAATATAATGATAAAATTCTCCACCAGCTTCAATAAATTCTTCTTTGCCTTCCATCGCTATCTCTTCAAGAGTTTCTAAACAATCTGTAACAAAAGCTGGAGTTATAATTACTAACTTTTTCTTTCCTTCTTTAGCAAGTCTTTCTAACTCATAGTCCGTATAGGGTTTTAACCAAGGTTGAAGGGGAAGCCTTGACTGGAAAGCATTACTATATTTATCACTTTTTATACCTAATTTTTTAATTATTAATTCTGTGGTGATAAAAACTTGGTGTCTGTAGCATTTTT
Source organism: Marinoscillum sp. (assembly GCA_002692105.1). Lineage (GTDB taxonomy): Bacteria > Bacteroidota > Bacteroidia > Cytophagales > MED-G16 > MED-G16. The sequence goes on from NZKG01000002.1 coordinate 8,589, forward strand.
TATGAGCTCCAGATGAGACATTACAGCAATCTGAAACCTTAAGACAATGTTTTTTAGTATCATCTGAAATCTTTATATGGCTCTCTGGTATCCCATGATAAGAAAATAGTATGTGGTCATATTCGATTCCCTTAAGATTCTTCTTTATATTTTTAACCATCTCATTTATATATAACTCATTATCATAAAATGGAGGTATGAACGATGTTTTAATATCTGGAAACCATTTCTTAGATTCTGTTTTTACTTTTTCTACAACTGTTTCATAGGATGACATCGCGTAATGTGGATATAATGGGAGGACTATAACATCCGTAACACCTTTATTTTTAAGTTCATCTAACCCTTTTTTTATCGAGATTGAACCATATCTCATTGCTAAAGAAACGGGAATACTTAAGTTTTTTTGAACTTTTTTGTGAAGACGTTTTGATAGTACAATTAGTGGTGACCCCTCATCCCACCAAATTTTTTTATATGCTTTGGCAGACTTAGAGGGTCTAGTATTAAGAATTATTCCCTTAACTAATAACCATCTCAAAAGGTAATTATATTCAATAACCCGCTCATCCATCAAGAACTCATCTAGATATTTTTTTACATCAGGGGTTGATGTGCTATCGGGTGAACCAAGATTTATCATTAACAAACCCTTCATTATTATCTAAATAGTTTTTGAGTAAGTCCCTATTTTCTTTTCAATAAGAGGATCAAATCTCATTGAAATATTTCTTGTAAATAATCGCCCTCTATTATTTACTTTAATTATATTTTTTTGAATTGTTAATAATTTATCTGATATAAAATCATCAAAATTAGATTCAGAAAAATTAATAATTTCTTTTACTTCACTAAGTGGTATATTAAAATATTCTGATACCTCCTCTAGGTCAACGTAATAATTACACATAACTGAGTTTATGATATGTCTAATTATTTTTTCGTTTTTACTGAGAGAATATCCTCTTAGAACAGCCAAACCGTTTTTTTCAATACTTTGAATGTATTCAGAAGTAGTTTTAATATTTTGAGAATAAGCAGAATCTAACTGTGAGATAGATGAAGCACCAAAACCATAAACCTGACCAGTAGTCTCTCTAGTACAGTATCCTTGAAAATTCCTGTGAAGTTTTTTCTCTTTTAGCGCTACCGCAAACTCATCATCAGGTTTGGAATAATGATCCATACCAACAGATACATATCCTGAATTTATAAGACTCTGGTAAGACTCTTCGTACATCTGTGCCTTTTCATCCGATGAAGGGAATCCAATATCATCTAGAACCTTTTGCCTAGGTATCACAGATGGCACGTGAGCATATGAAAAAGTAACTATCCTGTCTGTATTTAATTTGATTGCTCTCTCAATAGTCTTTCTGAAACTCTCTACTGTCTGTAAAGGCAATCCGTAAACAAGATCAATATTAGTACCTCTAAAACCCTCATCAGATATTTTTGATATTATATCTTCAATTGGTCTCTTTGATGGTCTCCTGTTAATAGCTTCTAAAACATCATCTCTAAAATCTTGAATTCCAATAGATATCCTATTAAAACCAAACTTTTTCAGTAGCTCAATATGTCTTAACTCAAGATGAGCTGGGTTACACTCGATAGCCATTTCATAATTATCTGCAAAATCAAATTTATCTTTCAAGGTATTAGTGATTTTTTCGATGTACTTATATGAAATAGCATTAGGTGTTCCTCCTCCCCAATGAACTTGTGTTAACTTCCTACTATTATCAATCTTACTTGAAACAAACTCAATTTCTTTCACTACTGCATCGATATATCTCTCGAGAAATGGTCTGGAAAATCCGGTTTCCGTTGTACATCCACAAAAGTGACAAATCTGAGGACAAAATGGTACATGAACATAAACTGATACACTTTCTGGTCTTTCATTATTTGATAACTTTACTGAATTGATATAGTCATCATTACCAAAGTGTTCATTAAAAAAAGTAGCTGGAGGGTAAGAAGTATATCTAGGCCCAGCCTCATTGTATTTTTTTACTAATCTTTTATCTGTTAACATCTTAACTATCTATTCCAGTTAGCGTCTTTAATCCAATCTACGACATATTTTACTTTTTCGTGATCAATATCAGGTCTAAAACCATGGCCAAGATTAAATACCCAGTCTTTATTTTTAGATCCAAATTCAATCAAACCTTCTAAATATGTCTTTATCTCCTCAATTTCTAAGTAGAAAGTCTTGGGGTCCATGTTACCTTGGATGCCCAATTCGGGATCTAATAGATTTCTTGCGTAATCGAGAGAAATGTCATAATCAATACTAACATAATCACATATTTCTTTATTTATATACTTCAAACCTTCATTAAAGTTTTTTGGGAAAAAAATTGTTGGTACTCCTTGATCTCTTGCAGCATTTAAAATTTGAGTAGAGAAAGGAAGGACAAACTTTCTATATTCATCTTCAGGAATAATTCCACAATAAGTTTCAAATAACTGAAAACAGTCTATTCCACATTTAACTTGATTTGTAACATACTCTATTGAGGTCTCTGTTAAAGCCTCCATGATCTTTATGCTTTTCTTTTTTTCTGTCTTAAAAAAGTTAAGTGCAGATTCAAAACTTTTATTTTTTTCATTGCCCCTAAACATAAAGAGAAAAGTGGTTAATGGTCCGCCACAAAACCCAATAAGAGGAATGTTTGAAGTTATATTTTTTTTAACCTCATTGATGTTTTCATAGACGTGATCAAAATTTGATAAATCAACTTTAAAATCTGTAGATTCTGTAATTGGATTATGAAATTTAGGTCCAAATTTTGTAAACTCAAGCTTTAAACCCATTGCCTCTGGGACGATAAGTATATCGGAAAAAAGAATAGCAGCATCAACGCCAAGATCGTTGATAGGAAGTAAAGTTACTTCTGACGCTAAGGTCTTATCTCTCATTAATTGATCGAATGTGTATATCTTTTTTAAGGAACGGTAAGATGGAAGTATCCTTCCGGCTTGACGCATAAACCATACTGGGGGTCTTTTTGAGATTTTACCATTTAATGTATCAAGAAATATAGAACTCATTAAGCTATCTTTTGAAGTGCAACTCTATTTGAATTGATTATTTTTTTTATATCAGCTTTTGTAATAACTGAAGAAAAAAAGCAACACTCAAATTGAGATGGTGGCAAATATATACCCATATCTAGCATAAGCTTAAAATAATTAGCATATTTATCAGCATCGCATGACATTGCATCTTCATAATTATTAATTTCATCTTTATCTGTAAAAAAGAGAGTCATCATTGATCCCAATCTAGTAACAATAGCATTTACTCCAATTTCCTTTATATTAGTTCTGATCCCATCAGTAATTTCTCTTGATATTGTATCCAACTTACTAAAAACTGTGTTATTTAACTTTTTTAAGACAGATAGACCTGCTTGCATTGCAAGAGGATTTCCTGATAATGTCCCTGCCTGATAAACAGGCCCTAATGGGGCAAGAGATTCCATAATTTTAGATTTTCCTCCATAAGCACCTACAGGTAATCCACCGCCTATAACTTTTCCTAAAGTTGTGATGTCTGGACTGACGCCGTATATTTCTTGGGCCCCACCTTTAGCTAATCTAAAACCCGTCATTACCTCATCAAAAATTAATAGTGCATTGTTTCTTGAGCATAACCTTTTAAGAGATTTTAGAAATCCGTTTTGAGGTAGAACCAATCCCATATTTCCCGATACTGGTTCTACAATAACTGCTGCAATATCATTTTCTTTCTTGCTAAACAGTTGCTCAACAGATTCAATATTATTAAATGAAGCAATTAAGGTGTCTTTGGCGATATTCTTAGTCACACCTGGGCTATCTGGCAGACCCAAAGTAATTGCCCCAGAGCCAGCTTTTATTAAAAAACTATCCCCGTGTCCATGATAGTTCCCAGCGAACTTAATAATGTGCCTTTTTCCTGTGAAACCTCTTGCTAACCTAACTGCACTCATTGTGGCTTCTGTTCCAGAGTTTACCATTCTTACTTTTTCTATTGAAGGAACCATCTTTGTTATCTGCTTAGCCATCTCAGTTTCATGTAAAGTTGGTGCACCATAGGACGTACCCCTCTTGGAATATTTATTTATAGCTTTGATTGTATCTTTATCTGCGTGTCCAAAAATTAAAGGACCCCAAGACGAGACACAGTCAATATATTTATTTCCATCCACGTCGTATAACTTACTCCCAATTCCCCTATCAAAAAATACTGGATCGCATTTAACACTTTTAAATGCACGTACCGGTGAGTTTACACCCCCCGGTATTAAATCACTCGATTGTTTATATGCCTTGATACTCTTTTTGTACATCTCAGTTATTATTTAAATAATCAGCGATTTCTATTGCGTGATAAGTAATGATAGCATTTGCTCCAGCACGTTTCATAGAGGTAAGAATTTCTAAAATAATATTTTTATCAATCCATTTTTTTTCGGTAGCTGATTTTACCATAGAGTATTCGCCACTAACATTATATGCTATTACTGGTATATTAAATTTAGATTTGACTCGGTATATAATATCTAGATAAGACATTGCTGGTTTTATAATTAACGCATCTGCACCCTCATTGATATCGGTTTCTGCTTCTCTTAATGCCTCAATCGAGTTCTTATAATTCATCTGGTAAGACTTGCGATCTCCAGACTGAGGTGAGTTTTCTGCAGCGTCCCTGAAAGGACCATAAAATGCAGAAGCATACTTTACGCTGTAAGAAAAAATAGGAAGTTTCTCAAAATTATTTTTATCAAGAACAGTTCTTAGATGATTAACTCTACCATCCATCATATCAGATGGTGCAATTACATCAGCACCAGCTTTTGCCAATGAGATAGCTTGTAAGCCTAAGTTTGTAACCGTTTTATCGTTATCAACATCTCCATTTTCAATTGTTCCACAGTGCCCATGAGTGGTGTACTGACAATGGCACAAGTCAACAATGACTAATATGTCACTGTTTATTTTTTTAATCTCTTGGACTGCTCTCTGAACTATTCCATTTTCATCTTGTGCCACTTTCCCTTCACCATCTTTTTTGTCAGGGACGCCAAATAAAATTACTGATTTAACATTTAAGTCTAATAGACGGTTACATATACTAGATAAATTATCAATCGAGACTTGAAACTGACCAGGCATAGAGTTGATTTCCTTTTTAATATTGCTTCCCTCACACACAAAAATTGGATATATTAAATCTTGTGGTCTCAGGTGGGTATCTTCCACAAGATCTCTTACAATCTTATTATATCTCAGCCTTCTGAGTCTTACCTTCTGACTCATTTTATTGTATTAAAGTGTGAAATGATTGAATCTGAAATTCCCTCATATGACTGCATCTTTGAGGTAATAATAGGTAAAAAACCACATTTTTTAATATAAGAAGATGTGGAATTACCAATACTAATAAGTTTAATATCTTTTGGGTCATATAAATTTTTAAATGATTCAAAACCTGATGGGCTAGTAAAAACAGCATTTAAATCTTTTTGGTCAAGGATAGACATAAGATCTTTATTTATAGAGTCAATTAAAGATGTTTTATAAGCCACAAATCTCGTTAAATCACAAAACTTTTTTAAATAATCTGGCAATATATTTTTTGACAAGTTTCCTTGTACGATCAAGACCTTCTTTGAGTTAATTATTCCAATTTTTTCTAACTCTAAACCTAAACTTTCCGAGTAGTTTCTTTTCGCAGTATAAGCTGAATTAATATTAAGTTTAGCTAATTGTTCTTCTGTTTTTTTACCAATACATATAACTGGCTTTGCAAATAAGTCAGGTTTTACAAACGATAAACTAAAAAAATGTCTAACACTATTTTTAGATGTGAAAATATAATAATCAAAATTATTGATATTAAAAGGGGCGGCATCTTGAATGGGTTGTGTCTTTATCATCGGAAAATGATGAAGTATAAAACCTAAGTCTTGAAGTTTTGTAAATCCAGATATTTCTCCTTCATTAGTCAGTAAAATATTAATTTTATCTTTAACCATTACCCCCTTACCTCAGATAGAATTTCATCACCTCCATCCAAAAGCATTTTTTTTGCAAGTTCAATTCCCAGTTTATTTGAATTAGTATACTCCGATAGTGCTTGATTAGTTATATATTTTTTTCCGTTTAAGGATGATATAATTCCTTTTAATAAAACCTTGTCCTCAACCACTTTGGCATAAGCTCCAATCGGCGCAGTGCAACCTCCTTCTAGTTTCTTGAGAAAAGACCTCTCTATTTCCACACATATCGAGGTTTTTTTATGATTTATTGAATTAACAATTTTTTTTATTCCTTTATCTTCCTCTCTAGATTCTAGAGCTATTGTACCCTGGCCAGGGGCACATATCATTTCTTCACTATCGAATAAGTAAGTAATTCTATCTTGAAGACCTAACCTTATTAGTGCTGCAGCTGAAATAATTATTCCATCACAGTACCCTTTTTCCATCTTATCAATTCTTGTATCCACATTACCCCTTATGGTTTTCATTTTAATTTCGGGGTATAACTTTAGAAGCTGAGACTTTCTTCTGTTTGATGAGGTTGAAATGGTAATATTATTTAAATCATTATTAAATTGAATTTTTGGATTTAATACCAATGCATCCCTTGGGTCATCTCTTTCTAAAACAGCAGAAATCTCAAGTCCGGGTATGGGATCTACCGGTAAATCCTTTAGGCTATGAATTGCTATATCTATTTTTTTTTTAAGAAGCATTTCTTGGATTTCTTTAACAAAAAACCCTTTATCAATAGACGACTCGATAGGATGGTCTTGGAGTATGTCACCTTTTGTCTTAATATTTAATACTTCAAATTGGATATGAGGATGTAATGAGTTTAGTTTTTGAGTTACTTTCTGAGTCTGAGTAAGTGCTAACTTGCTGTCTCTCGTCCCAATAATTATTTTATTGGTCATCTTCAAATATTTTTTTTATTATTTTCAGAGCATTTTTATCTTTCCCGTTTTTACTTGCAACTCTTATTTTCCTTACTAAATGATCAGAGAGTTTACTGTAAATATTGTTCATTTGGACATCTAGGTCATCTGTCTTATTTTCTAACTTATCACTTGAGTCAGCATTAAGTTCAATTTTATAATTCTTCTCAATAAGGTTTTTGATTTTTGATTTTATAGATAGAATAGAGGGTCGTAATTGTCTTGAGCTTGCCCATTCATCAAAATCTTTTAGGTAATCATCAATTAGAAGCTGGGCCTTATTAATCTCAGATTTTCTTTTATTATAGTTTTTATTTACTACGTCCTTAAGTCCATCCACATTAATAATTTTTAAGCCATCTACCTTTGACATATTCTCTTCTATGTTTCTAGGTACAGAAAGGTCTACTATGAGAAGGTTTTTATTTTTTCTTGCTTCCATAATTTGTAATAAATCACTTTCAGATATTAGAGGTGAGTCTGATGATGTACAAAATATTGCTACATCAATTTCTTCTAAATTATTTTTAAGGTTTTCAAACGGGACAAGCTTTAGGTTAAAATGTTTAGCAAATTTTTCACCTCTTTTTTTATTTCTATTTGTCACAAGAATATTCTTGATGTCTTTATTTAATAGATGATTTACTGATAGTTTAGAGGTTTCTCCTGCGCCGACACAAAGAATTTTTGAATTTTTTAATTCGTATTTTTTTGATATTATTTCAACTGCAGCATAACTAACAGATATGGCACCCTTCCCTATTAATGTATTTGTTCTTACAAACTTTCCAGTCTCAATTGATTTTTGAAACATTCTGTCTAGAATTGGTCCCAACATTTTATTTTTTTGGGCAAAGTAAAAGGCCTCCTTAACTTGATCTACTATCTGGAATTCTCCAATAATCATAGACTCGAGTCCAGATATCAATCTAAAAAGATGACGAGAAACGTTTAAAGATCCTACTTTCTTAGAAACGTATGGTGAAAGACCCTCTGAATAATGTTTAAATTCTACTAAACATTTCATTATTAGATGGAAAATTCTTTTCTCTTCACCAATATGATTTTCAAACTCATAGTAGATTTCTGTTCTATTGCAAGTTGATAAGATAACTAAACCGTCAACAGAATATTTTTCTTGGAGAAGAATATAAAATTTTACCTTCTCCTTATCCTGAAAAAAGAATTTTTCTCTGACCTCAATAGGTGATGTCCTGTAATTAATGCTTATTAAACCAATCAAAATAAATGGATTTAAGCAAAATTAAATGTTATTCATTTGATTGAAGAATATTTAAAAAAAAAAATTAATAAAAAGAAAAAAGAAAATAATATTTCAAATACACTCTTATTTGGATTTATTCTAAATAGATGATATTATTGTGGAACTTAATTAAAACTAGTCTAAACATTATGAGGTTAATTACACTATTATTAATCATTTTAAATTTTAAAGGTCTATCGCAAGAAAACTCCATTGAGGGGACAATTATAGATAGCGAAACGCTTCTACCAATAGAAAACGTTGAAATACAAATAAAAAACTCCAAATTAAGAGCAGAGACTAATAATCAAGGTAAATTTTCTTTCAATAGTTTAGAGGATGGTGTTTATGAGTTGTTAATTTTTAAACCGAATTTCAAACAAATTAAAAAAACAATTACACTTTCTGAAAATAAAATTGAATTTGACCTAAGCTTGGAGGAGAACTACATAAATCTACCAGAACTCTTAGTTCAAAGTTTCTCTCTTATTAATGGTGAAAAAAATAGAAGAGAAGCAATTGGTTCTGCACACTACATAACTAACAAGGAGTTAAATAAATACAACAACACAAACATCCACCAGATTCTTTCAAAAATACCCGGAGTGAACATGCAAGAAGAGGATGGTTTTGGATTAAGACCAAATATAGGAATTAGAGGAACTGGAATAGAAAGAACGTCTAAAATTACAATTATGGAAGATGGAATATTGATGGCTCCAGCACCATACTCCTCGCCAGCGGCCTACTATTTTCCAACAGCAGGAAGAATGAACTCAGTTGAAATATTAAAAGGGTCCAGTCAAATAAAATCAGGCCCCTTAACTAATGGCGGTTCGATAAATTTTATTTCTACACCCATACCTGAATCTTTTAAATCCTCAATAAAAATGATAGCAGGGACGAATACTTACAGAAACTTTCATGGTTATTCAGGCGGTACGTTTAATAATTTTGGTGTACTCATTGAGGGATACAATTATGGTTCTGATGGATTCAAAAAATTGGAAAACAATGAATCAACAGGATTTAATAAAACCGATTATAATATTAAATTAAATTATAAGGGAAATAATTCATCGAAAATATATCACGAAAGCATATTTAGTTTGGGTGTAACAAATGAAAATTCGAATGAAACTTATCTTGGATTAAGCGAAGAAGATTTTCAGACAACTCCATATAAAAGATATGATGCGTCACAATTAGATAATATGAAAGCAAATCAAGAAAGGGTTTCAATTAAGAACTATATAGAGTTTAAAAATGGGTTTAACATATCCTCCAGCATATACTTTAATAAATTCCATAGAAATTGGTATAAACTTCAAAGCATAGTTCATGAAAACAATAAAATTGGAATTTCATCTCTTTTCAATGATAATGATGACGCTCTTCAGATAATTAAAGGAAATGTAAACAGTTCGGCAAACGCTTTAATTATAAGAGCCAATAATAGAAACTATATCTCAAAAGGAATTCAAATTACACTTAATCAATCTTTCACAAATAAAAATCTTTCTCACGATATAAGTTTAAGTTCAAGAATTCATTATGATGAAATGGATAGATTCCAATGGGAAGATAAGTTTGAAATGATTAATAGAACAATGAGATTAACTACAAAAGGAGAAAAAGGATCGAATAGTAATAGGGTACAATTTTCAAATGCAACTGCTAATTATATAAACTACAAATTAAAAAGTGAAAAATACTCCCTTACATTAGGACTAAGAAATGAAAATATAATAGGAACAAGAAACGATTACGGAAAATCCGATCCAGAAAGAACAGGCTATGAAATTTCAAAAAGAAAAAATAAAATTAACGCCTTAATTCCTGGTCTTGGATTAATGTACAATATTAATAAAGCATCAAATGCCTTTTTAGGTATTCACAAAGGCTTCTCCCCTCCTGGAGACAAACCCGAAACGAAACCAGAAGAAAGTATAAATTTTGAAATTGGCTACAGAAAAAATGCAAAAAATTTACAAACTGAAATTATTGGATATCTAAGCGACTATTCAAATTTACTTGGGGCAGACTTGGCTGCAACTGGAGGATCTGGAACCAATGAACTCTTTAATGCAGGAGAAGCTGTTGTGAAAGGAATTGAATTTTTAAGTAGCATAAATATTACGCGCAATACATCTCAACTCCACCTTCCGATCTATTTCAATTATACGTTTACGGATGCAAAATTTAATCAGGATTATGAAAGTGCATTCGATGCTTGGGGAGGAGAAATTAAATCTGGTTATAAATTACCATATATTTCTAAACACCTAATTAGCTTAGGAGCTGAGCTAAATGTTAAAAAAATAAATTTAAATATAGACTATTCCTACAAAAGTAAATTTAGAACAAGACCAGGGTTAGATATGAATGATTCAAAAAATATAATCGAAGATTTTGGTATTTTAAATATGGCATTAAATTATAATTTAACTAAAAATATAAAACTTAATTTTTCAATTAATAATATGCTTAATAAAGTTTACGCAGTAGCAAGTAGACCAGCTGGATTAAGGCCTGGCCAACCAAGAGTTATTAAATTTGGGGTTAGACTGGATCTTTAAAAAAGTTTTTACATACTGGATCAAAGTATATAAGGTCTTTTTCACCAAAATCAACATAAACGTTTTTATTTTCTTCGAGTGGATCCTTAGAAAAGAAATGCCATGTTTCATTATTTTGTTTGCCTTTTACCTTATACTCTTTTCCCTGGAAAAAGCATTTCTCAACATGAACTTTGTATTTTGATTTTTTCTTAGATACCCTTACCCTCTCTGGCCTAACATAATAGGTGTCGTTTTTATGAAATAGTTTATTCATATCACCTAAAATTTCAGCGCAATAACAATTTGCTGGCTCACAATACATAGTTACTGGGCTATCATATTGCTGCAATATTCCTGCCTTAAATATTAAGATCCTGTCAGATATATTTAGTGCATCATTGATGTCGTGAGTGACAAGTATGGTTGTGGTTTTTGTTTTTTTAATGATCTTATAAATCTCCTCTCGCATCGACTCCTTGATAGTTGTGTCAAGGTTACTGAAGGGTTCGTCTAATAGCAGTAGCTCTGGCTCTCTAATTAGAGCCCTTGCGATACACGCCCTCTGCTGTTCTCCCCCTGACAACTCGTGGGGAAACCTCTCAAGTAAAAACTTTAATCCGGTGAGTTTTAATATGTAATCTAGATTCTTCTCATATTTTTTTTCAAGATTAAACGTAATGTTTTGTTCCAAATTTAAATGGGGAAATAGGGGGTAATCTTGAAAAACAAATCCGATCTTCCTTTTCTGAGGAGACTCAAATGTATTATAATCATTTAATGTTTTACCATTTAGCTCAATTAATCCGCTATTAGTCTTTTCAAGTCCGGCCAGACATTTTAAGAAAGTTGTCTTACCGGAACCACTTTCTCCGAGAAAAGAAATTAACTCGCCCTTCTCAACCGAAAAAGATAAGTCCTTAATGATAGGGAACTCACTTGAGTAGTTCTTAACAAGATTTTTAACTTTTAGAAACATCGATCTGCTTATCAATATAATTCTTCAAAATTAATAACATCAAACTTCCCAGAATAATAATTATGAGAGAATATATACTAGAAAGTGGTAACATCTCCTCTACAGCGAACTCATATGTCTGCGTTGCAAGAGTGTCAAAATTAAAAGGACTCAGTATAAGTGTTATTGGCAACTCCTTAAGGATGTCTATAAAAGCAACAATGAAAGCACTTAGTAAAGCGAACTTATTAATTGGTAGGTGAACTTTCTGTAATAAACTAAATGGGCCTAAACCAAGGTTTTTACCTGTGTCATCAATTGTTTCTGGCTGCTTTTCAAGACTTGACTGGATAGGAGATTTTCCGACAGCTAAAAACCTAATTACATACGCAAATAACAAAACTCCAAAAGTTCCAACCAACAAAGAACCTTTAAATAATATCATCAGACTCAAAGCTATGACTGCACCTGGAAGGGCGTACCCCAGTGATATTGTATTGCTTATATAAAAATTGATTTTTGACTTTGATATTCTCTCTACATATAAAAAAAATAAAGCGAAAAATATAACTAGAAGAGAAGCAATACCTGACACAGATATCGAGTTCCAGGTAAGATTAATCACCTTTGACAAATCCGCTAAATGGAAGGTTTCCAAGGAGTTATTAAGAATAAATATAAAAGGAATAAAAAAACCTAGGACAAAAGGAATAAAACAAATAACCCAGAATATAAGTGGCTTGATTCCAGAAGACGTATATCTGATATTTAACTGTGTGTTTCTGTTATAATAGAATCTTGATTTTTTTACTGATAATCTCTCAATTAAAAAAAATATTAAAACTACAACTATCAATATTGAAGCAAGCTGTATCGCCCCGTCAACATCTCCAAATGAATTCCATGACCTAAATATCCCTGTAGTATAAGTATTTACACCAAAATACTTTACTGCACCGTATTCATTCAATACCTCCATTATCACAAGAAATAGACCTGAAAAAATTGCTGGTCTTGAGAGAGGCAAGACAACTTTAAAAAAAGACTGGAAATTACTTAACCCCATATTTTTTGAGATATTAAGATAATTTGACCCAATCATGCTAAACGAAATCCTTGAGGCCGTGTAAATGTATGGGTAGAGGGCCAATCCAAGAATAATACCCAATACCTCTATCTGTAAGTAATCTTGATTTAAAAAATTAGAGAGAGAGGGGAGGTTAGATCTTGCGAAAGTTTGCAGAGGGCCGGTGAAACTTAAGATCTCTATGTAAGTAAAGCCCATAATGTAAGAAGGTATTGCCAGGGGGAGGTAGAGCGCAATATCAAAAAAAGATCTTCCCTTAAATGAATAATTACTTATCACCCATGCAGGAAAAATACCAAAAAGGAGAGCGAAGACTGACGTTAAAAAAATTAAGTAGATAGTATTCAGGGTGTAGTCTAAAAGTACTGTATCTAGTAGATAGATGAGAGTCTCTTTTCCTGAAGTAAAAAAACTAAAAAAAAGAATGAAGACGGGAAGAATTACTAGCATAGCTAGCAAAACACTTAGTATGACCCACCTCTTGTTTTGAATAAGCAGAAAATTACTTTTTATTTCCAACCGGCTTTGTCAAAAATTTTAATAGCCTCAGATCTAAATTCACCTAAAGCATTTAAATTAAGTTTATCAATTTTAAATTCGCCCCAAGCCCTGACAATTTCAGAAGGTTGAACCAAAGAGTTGGCAGGGTACTCGTAGCTATTATTAACGTATACCTCCTGAGCTTCCTCGCTTGTAAGATACTCAATTAATTTAATAGCGTTTTCTCGATTTGGAGAGTTTTTAGTTAATCCCAAGGCAGATATATTTATGTGACTTCCTCTGTCACCAGGTCCTTGATTTGGGAAAAATACAGAGACTGATTTACCCGCATTAATTTCTTCTTCCTTCTCGGAAGCAAGCAATAAACCTATATAATATGAATTAACTATGGCTATATCTCCCTGTCCAGCAGCAATTGCCTTGACCTGATCTCTATCACTCCCTTTTGGATCCCTAGCAAAGTTAGAAACAACTCCATTAGCCCACGCCTGTGTTTTTGCTCCTCCGAGGTTTGCCACTATTGATGACATCAAAGCCTGATTATATGCGTTAGACGATGACCTTACAAGTAACCTGTTTTTCCACTTAGAATTCGCTAAATCCTCATAGGTTGATAAGTCTGATTTATTAACTCTCTCGTTACTATATACCACAATTCTAGCCCTGTAAGTTATTGGTGCCCAGTAACTATCTGAATCTAATAAGTCAGTTCTTATATTTCCATTAACTGCATCACTAGGAACTTTTTGGAGGACTCCGGCTTCCCTTGCATTAAATAGTTTTCCAGCGTCTACTGTAACAAATAAATCAGCAGGTGAATTTTCTCCCTCATTTTTTAATCTTTCTATTAACTCATCAGCATTTGCTTTCACGACATTTACCTTTATGCCCGTTTTCTCAGTAAAATTTTTATACTGTAGTTCATCTACGGCATAGTGTCTCTGACTATATAGATTAACTTCGTTGGGAAGCTCCTTATTCATAGAACAAGAAAATGCTGTTATAGATAAAAGGAATATTATTTTTTTCATTGTTTCTTATTTAGATTTATTCTAAACTGCAAGTAAATAAATAATTATATAAAAACAAACTCCCACATTATAAAGAATATTAACATAGAGAATCATTTTTATCATTAATTTTACAAGAATGACTAAGAGAACAGAAAAAGATTCTATTGGAGAAATAAAAGTAGGGGCCGATAAGTTCTGGGGTGCCCAGACACAGAGATCTCTAGAAAACTTTGATATTGGTTTTGAAAAAATGCCATGGGAAATTATTGAATCTTTTGCCGTCTTAAAAATGGCCGCTGCAGAAACAAATCATGAGCTAGGTGTTCTCGAAAAAGAGAAAATGGAAGTTATTTCTTCGGTTTGTGGAGAGATATTAGATGGAAAGTTAATAGACCACTTCCCTTTATCTGTATGGCAGACAGGCTCCGGTACCCAGTCAAATATGAATGTAAATGAAGTTATAGCGAACAGGTGTCATGTTAAGATGGGAGGAAAGCTTACAGACAAAATAAAAAAAATTCATCCTAACGACGATGTCAATAAGTCTCAATCTTCAAACGATACATTTCCTACAGCCATGAATATGGCTACTTATCATATCCTAACAAGTTACACAATACCTTGCCTTGAAAAAATGGCCAACGAGCTAAATAAAAAAGCTACAGAATTTAAAAACATTGTAAAGATTGGGAGGACACATTTTATGGACGCAACACCTCTAACACTTGGGATGGAATTCAGTGGTTATGTGGCACAAATCCAACATACTATCAAAGGTGTAAAAGAGTCCCTACCACATCTCTCCGAATTAGCTTTAGGAGGAACAGCTGTAGGCACTGGCCTAAATACCCCCAAAGGCTATGCAAAGAAAGTAGCAGAAAAGATTGCTGAAATAACCGGATATAAATTTATTACTGCAAAGAATAAATTTGAGGCACTTGCGGCTAATGATGCAATGGTAAAAGCATCGGGGTCACTAAAAAATACAGCTGTGGCGCTAATGAAAATAGCAAATGATATAAGGATGTTATCTTCTGGGCCAAGAAGTGGTATTGGGGAAATAAACCTTCCAGCAAACGAACCTGGTTCATCGATTATGCCTGGAAAAGTAAACCCAACCCAGTGCGAGGCTATCACAATGGTCTGCTCTCAGGTAATAGGGAATGACGTAGCCGTAAGTGTTGGGGGTATGAGCGGACATTTTGAGCTGAACGTATTCAAGCCGATGATAGCACATAACACCCTTAACTCCGCAAGATTACTTGGTGATTCATGTACATCTTTTACTAATAATTGCATAGTTGGAATTAAGCCTAATGAGAAGGTTATAAAAGACCAACTTGAAAAATCATTAATGCTAGTAACAGCACTCAATACTCATATAGGGTATGATAATGCTGCTAAAATTGCTAAAAAAGCCCACACCGACGGTATTACTTTGAAAGAGGCTGCCCTTAAATTAAAATTAGTAAGTGAAAGTGATTTTGATAAGTGGGTAGATCCAAAAAAGATGATTGGGTAGGTAGATGATAAACTACAAGACAGCTGAGGAAATAGAACTAATAAAGAAAAGCTCAAGGTTAGTTTCAAAAACATTAGGAGAATTAAATAAACGCATAGAACCTGGCGTTATACCGCTAGATCTAGACAAAGTTGCTGAAACTTTTATAAGAGATAACAAAGGAGAGCCTGGCTTTTTAGGCATGTATGACTTTCCTAACACCCTCTGTGTTTCTGTTAACGAAGAGGTTGTACACGGAATTCCAGGAAAAAAACCATTACAAAACGGCGACATAATATCTATTGACTGCGGTGTACTTATGAATGATTTTTATGGAGATCACGCATACACATTTCCTGTTGGTGAAATAAGCGAAGAGCTAAGTCAGTTGCTATCTGTAACGAAAGAGTCATTATATAGGGGAATAAATAAACTAAAAGTTGGCAATAGGATTGGAGATGTAAGCCAGGAGATTCAAAGTTTTACAGAAAGCTTTGGATATGGTGTTGTTAGAGAATTAGTTGGTCACGGTCTAGGAAGAGGTTTGCATGAAGAGCCTGACATCCCTAATTTTGGGACGGCAAATGCTGGAGCAAAAATTAAGAATGGCTTAGTGGTAGCAATTGAGCCTATGATAAATCTAGGGGGTAAGGAGGTTGAACAGGCACAAGATGGTTGGACCATTATTACAAAGGACAGAAAACAGTCAGCACATTTTGAACATAATATAGCTGTGGTGGACGGTGAGCCCGTCATTCTTTCAACATTTGATTTTATTGAAAGTTAGAAACTTTATCTAACATATCATCAACAAATTTCCTGTCGTTACTTAGTCTTGGTACCTTGTGTTGTCCCCCAAGCTTCTTTTTGGACTTCAACCAAAAATCAAAAAAACCAGATTTAACAAAATGAACCTGAGGTGGTTTAATAGCAATATCCCTATATCTCTTAGCCTCATAGTCAGAATTTAATTTCATTAATTCTTTATCTAAGATATTTATAAAATGCTTTTTACTATCTGGCTCTTTAATAAATTCAATTATCCACTCATGAGCACCTCTTGACTTTGATGATATATATAATGGCGCTGCTGTATAATTATAAAACAAGGAATTAGTCTTTAAACAGGCATTTGAAATTGCTTTATCCGTGTTTTGCACTATTACCTCTTCACCAAAGGCGTTAATGAACTGTTTTGTTCTTCCAGTTATTAAAATTTTATATGGATCTAAAGATATAAAAGAAACTGTATCTCCAACTTTATACCTCCAAAGACCCGAATAAGTTGAAATAATTAGTGCGTATTGTTTATCAATTTTCACGTCTTCTAAATTCACAATTGTTCTGTTTACTAAATCTTCAAACTCATAATAAACTCCATGATTTGTCATTAGAAGCATACCTTCTGAATCAGGGCCATCTTGAAATGCAAAAAAACCCTCAGAGGCATTGTATGTTTCTAAATAATTCATCTTTTTAGATGGTATTAACTCTTTAAATAACTGCCTATATGGGTCAAAAGAAACAGCACCATGTATGAAAAGTTCAAGATTTGGCCAAACTTCTAAAATATTCTGAGATTTTGTGACTCTGAGTATCTCCTTAATAAGTACAATGGTCCACGTGGGGACACCCGAAATGCTAGTAATATTTTGTTGAGATGTGATTTTTGCCATCTTTTTTATTTTTTCTTCCCACTCTGGATTTAAGGCTACATCTATAGATGGTGTCCTGAAGGCTCTAGCCCAAACTGGTAAATTCTTCAACAAGACAGCTGAAATATCACCAGTAAATATGTGTGGATTTGGTGAGTAAGGTGTTACTTGTCTGCTGCCACCTAATACTAATGAGTAACCATCAAAAAGTTTAGATTTTTTATTATTAGATATATATTGTGCTAGTAGGTCCTGGCCAGATCTATAATGGTTTTTTTTTAGCGATACATCACTAACAGGAATAAATTTACTCTTATCATTTGTAGTACCTGAAGACATAGCAGCCCACTTGATAGCATCTGGCCAAATAACATTCTTTTCACCTCTCAAAACTTTTTTTATCTCTACAGAAAAGTCTTCATATTCAACCAACGGAACCTGCGCTGAAAAAGAATCATAATCTCTTATTTTATTAAAAAAATAGCGTTTACCATAATCTGTTATTGACCCTTTTTCTAATAAATTATTAAGTAAATCAGCCTGATCATGAACTGCTTTTTTCTTACTTTCTGTAAATGACTTTAATCTTTTTGACAGGAAAGCTGATGTTATTTTAGTAACAAGACCCATTCTAAATTTTTCTCTTTAACTCAAACCTCTGGCCTAAATATAGTTTTCTAACTTGTTTATCGGAAGCCAACTCTTCCGAGGTTCCTGATTTTAAAAGTTTTCCTTCAAACATTAGGTATGATCTGTCTGTTATTGAGAGTGTTTCATCTACGTTATGATCTGTTATTAATATCCCTATATTCTTTTTCTTTAAAGAGTTAACGATACTTTGTATTTCCTCTACAGCTATTGGGTCAACTCCCGCAAATGGCTCATCTAGAAGGATAAACTTTGGATCAGTAGCAAGAGCCCTCGCAATTTCTGTTCTCCTTCTCTCCCCACCCGAAAGAACCTTCCCCATACTATCGCTGATTTCTGTAAGACCAAATTCATTCATTAATAAATCAACTTTATTTATTTGGTCCTCTTTGGATATACCCTGATGCTCTAATACTGCTAAAATATTATCTCTCACGCTAAGGTTTCTAAAGACCGATGCCTCCTGAGCAAGATATCCAATTCCGTTTCTTGCTCTTTTGTACATTGGAAGACTTGTAATGTCCTTCCCTCCAAGGTAGACAGAGCCTGCGTCTGGTTTTATTAACCCAACTATTGAATAAAAAGTTGTTGTTTTACCGGCTCCATTTGGTCCTAACAGCCCCACAATCTCTCCTTGGTTAACTTTAATAGAAACATTATTCACAACAGTCTTAGGCCCGTAAGACTTTAGAATGGAATCTGCCTGAAGTGACATTTTTTTCTTCATTCAACAAAAATATATATAATTAGTTTATATTTTCAGGGTAATTTAACTACCAATTAAAATGCTAAGAAGAAATAAAGTAAGATTATACTTTTTTATTAAAAATTTTATAAGAGGAATATTATTCTTTGCGGTTGCAATTGTTTTCTACAAAGTAACGTTTAGTTACCTTGATTTGTCAGGTTTAAAAGAGCAAATTCCATTTGATCTCCCCTCTACATTTGTGTTTATACTTTTCTTCATGTCTGAAGTAATATTGGGAGTTATTCCACCAGAATTATTTATGATCTGGGCTATTACATCAAAACCTTTATCATCATATTTGTTTTACGTTATTTCGTTCTCTGTAATATCTTATATTGCTGGATTTGTTGCTTTTCTTTTTGGTAAATATTTACACAAAACGTGGCTTTATGAATTTATGAGGAAAAACATAATTGGAAAATATGAAAGGAAAATAAATTCTTATGGTTGGTTAGTTATTGTGGTGGCTGCGATAACACCTTTACCGTTCTCTGCAACATGTGCTGTCATCGGTGCAATAGGCTTTAAAAGAAATAAATATTTGTTTTATTCAATGGCGAGATTTATAAGGTATGCTATTTATGGATTTTTTATATGGCTTGCTCACCCGTTTTAAATATCTAATATTTCACACAATTTCTTGATTGTGTAGTCAACTTCCTCTTTATTATTCATCTTACTAAATGAAAACCTTACAGGTACATGTCCCTCATATTTTTTAACCTCAGCCAATACATGGGAGCCAATTTCAGATCCGCTAGTGCAGGCACTACCCGCAGAAGCCGCAATATTATTAATATCAAGGTTAAACAAAAACATTTGCTGGTCACTCCTACTTGGTATCGACACGTTCAAAACTGTATATAAACTTTTATCAAGTTCAGAAGATTGGCCATTAAATTTAACGCCATCAATATTTTTACAGAGTTCATCTATCATATATGATTTTATGTTTTCTATTTTCTTTGAGTGGTTTTCCATATTCGAAATAGATAGTTCGAGAGCTTCCGCCAAACCAACAATTCCATAGATGTTCTCAGTACCTCCTCTCATATTTCTTTCTTGGGAACCTCCATGAATAAAGGGTGATATCTTGTGCTTATTATTTAAATATAAAAAGCCGACACCTTTTGGACCGTGAAATTTGTGAGCGGATCCCACTATCCCATGGATATTTAATTCGTTTAAATTGATATCATAATGACCAACTGTCTGAACTGTATCTGAGTGTAAAATGACCTCATACTGCTGACAAATTCTTGATATACTTTTGATATCGTTTAAGTTTCCAATCTCATTGTTTCCGTGCATAACAGAGACCAAAGAATTAGGGTTAGATTTAACTAAACTCTCAAGGTGCGAAAGATCTATTATACCTTTACCATCCGTCTCTATGTACTTAATATTTTTATTGTAAGTTTTTTCTAAAAAATCACAACAGTGGAGGACAGCATGATGTTCAAGTTTTGTTGTTATTATGGTATCTATTTTCTTTTCAATTACCGTATTTAAGATAAACATATTGTTAGCTTCCGTTCCACCAGATGTGAAGAATATCTCTCCAGGCTCACAAGATAAAAGTGTTGCTATTTTGGTTCTAGACTTCTCAATAACCGACTTAATTTCTCTTCCTCTTTTATGAATTGACGAGGGGTTTCCAAAACCATTTTCTAAGTAAGGTAACATCTTATCTAAGACTGCTCTATCGATAGGGGTTGTTGCGGCATTATCAAAATATACATTCATATTAAGTGTAATTTAGATATTATTTCTTTAGATATTTTTTTTGCATAATTTAAAGATTGAGCTTCTGAGATAACTCTTATAACCGGTTCGGTATTTGACTTTCTTATATGTACCCAAGAATCAATTAAGTTTATTTTTATACCATCGGTAGTGTCTATTTGATCTTTTGGGTATAAACTTTTAAAAACACTTATAACTTTAGATAATTTACCAGAATAACTCATTTTCTGTTTAAATATATGGTATTCTGGAAGTTGTTTTTTTAATTGTGAAAGCGAAATGTTTTTTTCATCAAGCAACGATATTATAAGTGCTAATCCAATAAGCGAGTCTCGCCCATAGTGTGTCTGTGGATAAATGACACCACCATTTCCTTCACCTCCAACTAAGCAGTTATTCTGTTTCATCTTTTCTACAACATTAATTTCACCTACTGCTGAAGAATAATATTTGCCCCCATAACCTTCTGTTATTTTTTTTAATGCCAAAGAAGAGGATAAATTTGAACACGAGGAAGAGCCTTTATTGTGAGACAAAACATATTCAGCTGCAGCTACTAAGGTATATTCCTCACCAAAGGGAATGCCGTTTTCATCAACTAGACATAGCCTGTCTGCGTCTGGGTCCACAACAACACCAAAATCAAAATTTCCTTTTTTAATTTCTGAGCATATATGAGTAATGTTTTCTGGGAGAGGTTCTGGATTATGATTGAACTTACCGTCGGGCTCACAATTAATCTTATGAATTTTATTTATTCCAATCCTCTCTAAAAACCTAGGTACAGCAATTCCCCCAACAGAGTTTATGCCATCTACAGCAACAGAAAAAGATTTTGCCTTGATTGAATCAATATCAATAAAATCTTGAGAGAGCACAATATTTATGTGATCATCTAAAGCTTTTTCATAGGACGATATGTTTCCCACATTTTGACCTTGAGATGCCTCTCTTGTTTCTTCTTTGATTACCAACTGAACATCTTTAGGGTGTAAAAACTCTCCATCAGAATTTAATAATTTAAGGGCATTCCAACGTTCATCATTATGGCTGGCAGATATCATTATACCTCCGGCTGCATTTAATTTCTTGACCCCTATCCCTATTGTAGGGGTAGTAACTAGGCCAAGATCTATTACATCAAGACCCTCGTTACTAACAACTTCTTTAATTATATTTGATATTCTCTCACCAGACTCTCTTGCATCTCTACCAACCAATATGACATTTGAAGGTTGCTTCCTGATGATCTCTTGGATATAGGCTAGGGTAAACTGCTTGATGTCATAATCGGATAAAGACTGTCCAGGAATATTTTCTAGTGTTCCCCTTATCCCAGAGATTGATTTTATGAGGACCATTTCTTAATCTTTTTTGCAGTCTGAGCCTGGAGAGACAGTTTTTCCACAATAACCACACTCCTCACCTTCTGTATTAAGATATGGGTTCTGGGATGCACAGGTTCCTTTAAACTCTCCGCCTTTAATAAAAACTAGCCTGAGAGAAAGTGCAAAGAAAAAAAATGCAACGAGGACAATTGCCACTATTGTTTCCATCATGGAGCAAAGTTATTAAATCAGTTGCTTATCTTTAATCAATAAACGTATTTTCTTTAATTCAAATGAAAAGAGAGATAAAAGAACTTGAAAGTTTAATCAAAATAATAAGAGAACTTAGAAGAGAATGCCCCTGGGATAGAAATCAAACCATAAAAAGTTTAAGGCCATTAACTATCGAAGAAGTTTATGAGCTTTCTGATGCTATAATAAACACAGATAATAAAAATATTGAAGAAGAGTTAGGGGACCTTTTACTTCATATAATTTTTTACGCACAGATTGGTAGTGAAAAAAAAAGCTTCAACTTAGAATCTATAAGCAAAAAACTCAGTGATAAACTTATAGAGAGACACCCCCATGTCTACGGTAAAAAAAGGGTAAGAACGGAAAGTGAAGTAAAGGAAAGTTGGGAGATGATCAAACAAGAAAAAAGAAAAAAAAAGGGCACACTAAATAATATCCCGAGTGGTATGCCTGCGATGACAAAGTCTATGAGGATTCAAGAAAAAGTAAAAAGTGTTGGGTTTGATTGGGATCATAAGGAAGAGGTTGTCAAAAAAATATATGAAGAACTCTCAGAATTAAAGGAAGAGATAAACAAAAAAAATAATAAAAAGAAAATAAAAGATGAAATAGGAGATCTCATCTTTTCAGTTATAAATATGGCTAGATTTATAAATATAGACCCCGAAGAAGCTCTTGAAAGCACAAATAAAAAGTTTATAAAAAGATTTCAGCACATGGAGGATGAAGTAAAAGAAAATAAAAAAAGTTTAAAAAAAATGACTCTTGAAGAGATGAACAATTATTGGGAAAAATCCAAAAAATACAATGGCTAGAGAGAAAGAAGTTGTAATGTTTGTTGTGGACAGAAACCAAGATTTAATTAGAATTGATAAATTTCTTTTTGATAAAATGCCAAACGTTACACGAAATAAAATTAAAGATGGAATTAAGTCAGGAAAAGTTTTAGTTAATAAAGGTCCAATTAAGCCTAGTTACAAAGTTAAACCTTTGGATAAGGTAGAGGTAAGTTTGGATAGAGAGAAAAGAGCAGATGAAATTAAACCAGAAAATATTGAATTAGACATCTTACATGAAGACGAGGATATCTTAATTGTAAATAAAAAAGCAGGGATGGTTGTTCATCCCGCTCATGAAAACTGGGATGGAACATTGGTAAACGCACTTATATACCATCTCAAGGGATTGCCAGAAATGAGAGGAAATGAGGGCAGGCCTGGGTTGGTACACAGAATAGATAAAGACACCTCCGGTCTCCTAGTAATTGCTAAGAATGAAAAGTCTATGGCATCATTAGCCGATCAATTTTTTAATCACACCATAAAGCGAAAATACCAGGCTATAGTCTGGGGTGTCCCAGAAAACAATGAAGGGACGATTGATGTTAACTTAAGACGGTCAATCAAAGACAGAAGAGTGGTAGAAGGCTTTGCTAATAATACATTAGGCAAAAAGGCAATTACACATTACAAGTTGATTGAAAAGATTCACTACATCTCTCTAATAGAGTGTGAGCTTGAAACGGGGAGAACTCATCAGATAAGAGCTCACATGAAACACATTGGACACCCCATCTTCTGTGATAAAGTATATGGTGGAAAGTTAATTGTAAAAGGAAATAGATTTACCAATTATAAGAGATTTGTAGAGAATAGCTTCAGGATTATTGAAAGACAAGCTCTCCATGCCAAAAGTCTTGGTTTTATACATCCATCAACAAATAAAGAAGTTTACTTTGAATCAAAATTACCAGAAGACATGTCCTTCTTACTTGACAAATGGCGAAAATATGAGGTGCCAAAAAGTTACTAGATCATCCTTGGATAACTACCAAGTAGCTTAATGTTTTCCTCATACCTTTTATAGATAATTTGAAAGTTTGAATCTAGATAGTGCCCCTCAAAATCGATATAAAATATGTATTTGAAGTCCACACCTTTTTTGGCTGGCCTACTATCCAACTTAGTTAGATTTATTTTTGCGTCGTGAAACTCCTGAAGGAATTTTGCTAGGACTCCGTGTCCATCCGTCAAGTTAACTAGTATAGATGTTTTATCTTTTTTAGACTTAACTATATTTTCTGATGATGAGAGGACGACGAACCTCGTATGATTATTTTTTGAGTCCTCAATATTGTCAAATAGTATCGGAACATTTCTCTGAACAGAGGCAAACCTTGAACAGATTGCTGCAGATTTAATATCAGCGTCAGCAAACTTAACTGCTGCGCTTGTGCTATTTACGGGAATAAGCTCAATGTCTTCATCAAAGTAATTATCGATAAAGTCTTTACATTGCTTGAAGGCAATATCCTTAGAATATATTTTTTTAATATTTTTCACATCGTCTGCTCTCGTTGAGAAAGATAAACTTATAGACATAGGAAGCTCAGCTATTATTTTAAGTTTACTTATCCCTAGCAAGTCAATCGTTTCTTGAACTATACCTTCCTGGTTATTTTCTAAAGGTATTATGCCATATTTAGCCTGATTGTTTTGGACTGAATCAAAAACTGCACTTATTGAGTTAAGCGATAGATACTTACTGGTTGAGCCAAAGTTACTTTCAGCTGCCTGATGGGTAAAGCTACCCTCCGGCCCTAAAAATGATATTCTTTCGGGTAACTCTATATTTCGTGCTGTAGCAAAAATCTCTTGGAAAATAGGTCTTATAGATTCCTTCTTCATCCTGCCTTTACTCAAATCTACTAACCTCTCAATAATTTCTTTCTCTCGCTCTGGTCTGTAAACACTCTCATTGGCAGCAGACTTTATGACACCGACCTGGTGTACTACATCCATCCTCTCGTTTAAAAGTTTAAGAATTTCAGAGTCAATTTTGTCTATTTTTATTCTTAATTCTTCAATGTTCATTACTTTTGAGAAATAATTTATTTTTTTAAAAATTACGAATTATATTCCTAAAATAAAGAATAATTACAGCATTATGGAAGATAAAAAACTATTTAATCTTATAAACCTAGAAAAGAAGAGACAAACTGAAGGTATAGAACTTATCGCATCTGAAAACTATGCATCTGAAGAGGTGATGGCTGCGTCTGGAAGTATACTTACTAACAAATATGCGGAAGGTTTACCAGGAAAAAGATATTATGGCGGCTGTGTAGTCGTTGATGAAATAGAAGACCTCTGTAGAGAAAGACTAAAAAACTTATTTGATGCATCATGGGTAAACGTACAGCCACATTCAGGAGCACAAGCAAATGCTGCTGTTATGCTTGCACTGCTAAACCCTGGTGATAAGATTTTAGGTTTTGACCTGGCTCATGGGGGACACCTAACCCATGGTTCAACAGTAAATTTTTCTGGAAAAATATATAAATCATTTTTTTATGGAGTAAATAAAGAGGACGGCCTTATTGATTATAATACTTTAGAGGAGACCGCGCTAAAAGAAAAACCTAAAATGATAATATGTGGAGCATCTTCATACAGCAGAGACTGGGACTACAAAAGAATCCGAGAAGTTGCCGACAAAATAAATGCCTTCTTGTTAGCTGACATCGCTCATCCCTCTGGATTAATTTCAAGGGGTCTACTAAATGATCCGTTAAAGCATTGTCATGTAGTAACATCTACTACACACAAAACGCTTAGAGGGCCAAGGGGTGGTATTATAATGATGCGTGAAGATTTTGATAATCCTTTTGGATTTAAAACTCCTAAAGGTGTAATTAAAAAAGTTTCCACATTGCTTGATTCAGGCGTTTTTCCTGGAACGCAAGGGGGGCCTCTAGAGCATATAATAGCAGCAAAAGCAGTTGCTTTTAAAGAAGCATTGTCTGAAGATTATCTAAACTACGTTATTCAAGTTAAGAAAAATGCGTCCGCTATGGCTAAAGAGTTTATTATCAGAGACTATCAAATAATCTCTGGGGGGACCGACAATCACCTTATGCTTATTGACTTAAGAAATAAAGAAATTACAGGTAAAGAAGCTGAAGAAAACCTTGGAAAAGCAGACATAACTATCAATAAAAATATGGTGCCTTTTGATACCCAATCCCCATTCGTCACTTCAGGTATGAGAATAGGTACAGCGGCAGTTACATCAAGAGGTATGAATGAGGTTGATATGGTAAAAATTGTGGACTTTATAGATAAAGCATTAATTAATAAAGACTTTTTAGGAGTTAAAAAAGAAGTAAATGGATGGGCAGAAAAATTTCCACTGCATAAGAAATGAGTACTGAAAAAGAAATGTCTTTTCTAGATCATCTTGAAGAATTAAGATGGCACCTGATAAGATCTATCGGATCAATTCTCTTTTTTGCAATAATAGCTTTCATCTCAAAAGATATAGTTTTTGGAATAATCTTATTGGGTCCCTCAAAGAGTGATTTTTGGACATACAAAGTCCTTTGTGATCTTGGCACAAATATTGGCGTTTCATCTTTTTGTATAAGTGAGTTACCATTCATAATACAAAGCAGGCAGATGGCTGGTCAATTTATGATGCACATTTCGTCTTCTTTTGTAATAGGTATAATCTGTGCATTCCCCTACGCTTTCTGGGAGTTTTGGAAATTTATATCGCCAGGGCTTTACCCAAATGAAAGGAAAGCTGCTAAAGGAGCTACATTCTATGTCTCTTTATTATTTTTTATAGGTGTATTCTTTGGTTACTTTGTATTAACACCTATTTCTATTAACTTTTTAGCTAATTACCAGCTTGACCCATCTATTCTTAATGAATTTGATATAATATCATACGTTGGGACTATCACTACACTTGTTCTTGCTTCTGGTATTCTTTTTCAATTACCTATGATAATTTTATTTCTTACAAAAGCTGGTGTGGTAAATAAAGAAATCTTAAGAAGCTACAGGAAACATGCAATAGTTGTAATACTAGTTTTTGGTGCTATGTTAACACCACCTGACCCGTTTAGTCAAATTGTTATGGCACTACCTTTGGTGGGATTATATGAAATCAGTATATTAATATCGAGCAAAGTAAAAAAATAATTCTAATGAAAGTAATAATAGGCTGTGACCATGCGGGATATGACCATAAGATAAGTATTAAGGCGTATTTGAAAAACAATAACATTGACTTCAAAGATTTAGGAACTGATAACTGCAACTCCGTTGACTATCCAGACTATGCACATGCTGTGGCTAAAGAGGTACAAAAAGACGTTAAAAATAGAGGTGTTTTGGTTTGTGGTAGCGCTAATGGTGTTGCCATAACAGCTAATAAACACAAGGGAATTAGGGCAGCTATATGCTGGAATGAAGAGACAGCAAAATTAGCTGCAACACACAACGACGCAAACATAATTTGTATACCAGCAAGGTTCATATCTGATGAGATTCAAAAAAAAATTTTAGATAATTTTTTTCAATCAAAATTTGAGGGAGGCAGACACAAGGCAAGAGTAGAAAAGATAGATTTAGACTTATGAAAAGACATAGAATTGAGAGGCACGAGACGCTAATACACCAAGTTATCAATGAGTATTTAATTAGAGAAGGAAAGTCATTTCTAAAAAAAGAGTTTGTAACCATAATGGGAATTAAGCTTTCACCTGATCTTAGCATTGCATTAATATATATTAGTGCGCTTGACAACTCAAAGTCAGATTTTGTTGAAAAAGTGATGTATGAAAGAAAAAAAGATATTAAAAATTATATCTCAAGATCTATAGGTAAAAAAATTAGAAAAATACCAGATATAAAATTTATTATAGATAGCACTGAACACGAAGCATCAAGAATTAATAAGATACTATCTAATCTTAATACTTCCTCGAAAAAATAAAATGTACATCCCGTTAAAGATTGCGAGCAAGTATATTTTTTCAAAAAAAAACAAAACATTTATTAATTTCTTGTCAATCTTTTCTATTGCAAGCTTGGCTGTAGGGACAGCTGCAATGATAATAATTTTATCTGTTTTTAACGGATTAGAAGAAAGTTTAAAGTCTATTTATAGAGACTTCGATCCTGATTTAAAGATAATAAGTAGTGAGGGTTCCTACATAAGAAATGAATTAGCTAATGAAATCTATACTATCAATAATGTTGATGTTATCACTCCATTTATTGAGAATAAGAGCTTGCTTCAGAACAACGGAAAGGAAGTGGTCTCTTTCATTAAAGGTGTAGACAAAACGTTTATCAATCAAGGAAGGGTTGTTAATAACCTTACAGAGGGTGAGTTTAACCTTTTTAATCAAAAATCAAAAAATACGATTATTGGCAGGGGTATAAAGTATGGTTTAGGAATTAACACAAACTCCAACTTTGAAAGTATAACCGCTTTTGTTCTTAACGATTCGATTAAAATTACCCCTCAAATGCTAAACTCAAAAATTTATCAAAAAAATAAATTAAATATTGTGGGTGTATTTGCAATAGAAAATAATTTCGATAGTAATTACATTTTTACTTCTCTTAGTACAGCACAAAATATATTTAATAAAGAAAATATGATAAGTGGGTACGAGATTAAACTTAAAGATATCAATCAAGTAAATAAATCAAAAGATGATATAAAAAAAGTAATTGGTAAGGAATTGAAGGTGTTAAGTTTTTCAGAAATTAGGGGTGGGTTATATAAAATATTAGAAACAGAAAAGCTTGTTGTTTACGCAATATTTTCAATGATATTAGTCTTAAGCTCTCTAAATATCTTTTTTCTTCTAATTATGATGTCCGTTGAAAAAAAGAAAGATATATCGGTGATGTATTCTCTAGGTATTAAAAAGAAAACAGTAAGGTACGCTTTTATATTGCAGGGAGTTTTAATTGGTCTAAGTGGAATTATAATAGGGCTCTTTGTGGGTGTAATTATTTCTTTAATACAACACGAGACAGGGTTTGTAAAAATAAATTTACCAAACTCAATTATAAGTGCGTACCCGATTCAAGTTAAAGTCATTGACTTAGTATTGATAACCTCAATAGTCTTGACAATATCAACAATAGCCTCTATATTTCCGAGCATGATAACTTCATCAAAAAAAAACTTTGAAACTATAAATCAAAACTTATCATGAAATTAAAAATTGGAGATAATTACTCAGAAAATTTTATCATAACTCAAGATATGGTTAACAAGTTTGCCGAGCTTAGTGGAGACAAAAACCCATTACATATTGATAAAGATTTCGCAGCTAAAACAAGGTTCAAAAGAAGGGTTGTACATGGATTATTTTCCGTAACCTCATTTGGAAAAGTTATGGGAACAAAGTTTCCTGGCCATGGGTCTATTCATGTAAACCAAAACCTGAGCTTTAAAAGACCTCTCTACCCTGACAAGGAATATAAGGTATATGTGGAGTTAATTAAAATCATTCAGGAAAAACACTTTGGTATATTTAAAACACAAATTTTAGATATGAATAATAAGCTTATTGTCGATGGGACAGGTACAGCTCTTAATGAAGAAAAATTATAATTCACTACTACAAGAAGAAAGCGTATGATCGTGTGATCCAATAGGTGATCCGTCGGGAGGCTTTAACTCTTCTAAATCATTAACCTCAAATTCACCAGATAAAAACATTGATATTTTATCTGACAGGTAATGGTAGTGGTATTCTTCAGGGTCTTTTTTATCTAATATCTTTTGTGTTTTTTTAAGAATTGAATATGTTCTCGCGTTTACCTCCTCATGGGATTTCTTACTACTTGCCAATACAAAAAGGTGATTTAAGACGTTATGATTCACCATTTTTGAAATCTCTATTTCTAGGTTTGATAAACCAAGGTAATTGTTTTTGGAATTTCTGTCTTTTAAAATAGTCGCGTTAATAATCTCGTTAAGGACGTGATTCAAACCCGGTTGGGTCTTATTGTTTCTGGATTTAAGTGTAAGTAACCTAGAAGCCCTATCTGTATTTAACAACATTTTCAAAGTTAAATTAGTTGCAGTCTCTGCCGCGGCTAAATAATCAAATGCAAGCCCAGTTCTAGACTTGAATGTTTCACGAGTTCTGGGGTAGCCAAAAGCTCTTGGTGGAATTAGACTAATTAAATCTTCCGGTAGGGATAAATTCTTTGGGTGAATAGAATTAAGTAATGACTTCAAGGCTTTATTTTGTTGTTCTTTAGATAAAAGCTTAGTGACTAATTGTCCATCCCCTTTTAAGGCGTAATTATACTCTAAGCCACCAATAACTTTTGCAGCAGCCTCAATCTGGTAACGATGAAGTAAATACATAGGGACTAGAACCTCCTCAATACTTGACATTGGCTCTCCATTTTTAATAGCATCATCGGAAAAATTATCTAAAATATATCTCCTAATTTCTAGCATTCTATTTAATTCATCTGAAGCATCGTATGCGTTGTCCCATAAATGAGCTCTTGGGTGTGCACTTCCTGGAGGTCTCGAATCTTGATCGGTAATAAAATAGATATCTTCTTCATAACCATCTTGTAATATTTTTTCAAGTTGAGTTGATTCGTTAGAATTAAATTGTCTATATCCCCAGTTGATTGCTAATTTATCCCAATCACCAATCCCATGATCATAGGCATCAGAAAGATCAACCTTGTTATCTGAAAATTTAATTAATGGGTGTGGATAATCCATTACAGATTTACGGTCTCTTGCGCTAGATACGAAGTTATGAGAAAGTCCTAGAGTATGACCAATTTCATGTGCAGATAACTGCCTCAACCTTTTAATCGCCATTTCCTTCATTAAATCTACAGCTGAATTTTCGTTACCATATGGTCGTAATAAACCTTCTGCAATTAGGTAGTCTTGTCTGACCCTCAATGATCCTAAAGACACATGTCCTTTAATTATTTCACCTGTTCTTGGGTCAACAACAGATGAGCCGTATGACCAACCTCTAGTTGATCTATGAACCCACTGAATTACATTATACCTAACGTCTAACATATCTGCACCTTCAGGCAATATTTTAATTTGGAAAGCATTCTTAAACCCTGCCGCTTCGAAGGCCTCGTTCCACCACGCTCCACCCTCAAGCAATGCGGATTTAACGGGCTCTGGAACACCTCGATCTAAATAATATATTATTGGCTCAATCGGTTCACTTAACTCTTTTTCAGGGTTTTTTTTAATTAACCTGTGCCTTCTAATATATTTAACATGTAGATCGTCCTCTATTGGGCTAGCGTAATCATAAAATGTCATTGCACCATATCCTGCCCTTGGGTCAAATTTTCTTGGTGTATAACCATTATCCGGTAAACTCACAAAAGAATGCCTTGTTCTAACAGAGAAAGATTCTCTATTAGGAGAAACAGAAAGAAGCCATGAGCCATTTGCTTTTCCTCTAAAGGTAAGAAAAGACTCTATTTCTGTGTTAAGAGGAAAGTTTTTTGATAAGGAATTATCAAAAGATGAACTTGAATTGTCAACTTTAAAAGAACCTTGATTTCTCTGAGTAAGTCTAGATGAAATCATGTGCGAATCTCTGAGAACAAACTCTGTTGCATCAATGAGATACCTCTCCCTTGATTGTGCAACTGTATTAAATCCCCATATTGTGGATTTAGCAAAAGCATCACTTACTGATTTTACCTCCTCATAATTATATGATACTGCTCTAAACTTATAGTTTGGCTGAACCATTAAAACCTTAGGCCCTTTTTTAATAAACTTTATTATTCTTGTCCCGCCGATTTGACCTCTATCTAAACCAATATCATTAGACCCTAAACCAGCAGATAAATAATTGACATATAGTAGTTCTTTTTCTAATTCTTTTATATCTAGATAAACTTTTCCTTTTTCATTATCCCAGTAATAATCAATGAAACCACTTTTTTTATGAAGTCCTTCCGTAAAACTTTCAATACTTGGAAGTTGAGAGTAAGCACTTAGGTGCGAAATAAAAAATAGAAAAATAAATAACCTCATATTGTAATATTAAAACTCGATTTTTGCTGACAACTCAGACACATTTATTTTTAATGTTGAAAGCTTGTTATCTTTTTCAAAATAAATCAAATTTTCTTGCTCTTCAAAATTTGATATTAGGCAGAGATCACGAATTTCTAAAGAAGATATTTTTTTTATTTTCAGAAACTCAAAAAAACAATGTATAACACCATTTTTATACTCATGACCTAAGTAATTTAGTTTAGTTGATTTATTATTCACACTAAGACTAAAATTGTTACTTAAATAATCATCAATATATAGATTAATGGTGTCTTGATTTGAATTAACTATATCGAAATATTCGTTGCCAGTATATTTACGTAAAGCAATCTCAAAATCATCAAAAAATATTTTTTTTTGAACTTCGATAGATTGCCTTTTGTTATTATACTCCATATACGATGTACTCACATAAAATTCATGGAATGAGAATAAAGCAAATAAAGAAAAAAGAGCATTCATCTAATTTTTTTAATAAATTTATCTGCTGGTTTAGGGTCTAATGATATTGGTTTAGATAGAGGTCAAATCGGCGGGACAAGAATAATAAAGTTTATTAAA